>NZ_JBHLWL010000022.1:75538-242893 GCF_042432965.1 Paracerasibacillus soli
TTATTACAATTCCGACCATGGGAGTTTATCCAACATATTTATTATTGAAGAAACAGCGTTTTATGTGTAAGCATTCTGATACAAGTTTCACTGTGCAAACAAATATATCTTATACAGAATATAAATATTACGGCTTATTTGGCCAGCGTCTTGAAAGTTCAGTTGTACAGGAAATATTGGACTATAGTGGGGAACTTAGAGTTAATTATGATTTATATCAGGATTTATTGGAAGCAATTGATGAAAAGGACTATCATGCATTGGAAAACGCATTAAGCAAACAATGTCCAACTGATGCATCCACTTATTTAAGAACAAGCATGAAAACATTAAGAAAGCACTTACCCTATACGAAAAATAGCTTCCAATACACCTATAACAACGGCCGAATTGAAGGTATTAATAATAAGATCAAGGTACTTAATCGAGTCGCATATGGCTATCGAAATTTTAATCATTACAAAAATCGAATTAGAATACATTTCAAGTTGAAACCATTAGTCAAAACACCAAATACATCTGATAAAGACAAATCACACTCAAGGGCAGCATAACTTTCCTAGAGTGTGATATCCAAATAAATTTTAAAATCGACTAAAATTCAATACCAACGTCATTTGACGTAGAGCCACAAATACATACTGTATTAGCCGTACGCAACTTTTCCCCAGTGAGATTTTCTTGTTATTTTATAAATGTTGATCTAAGAATTCTTTTATTGCTTTATAGCCTTTTATCTGATTTTCTCGCTTTGTAAAGCCATGCCCCTCATCTTCAAAGACAATATATTCAACCGGAATATTGTTTTTTTCAACAGCTTCTACAATTTCGTCAGATTCTACTTTCAGCACACGTGGGTCATTTGCCCCTTGTAAGACGATAAGAGGCTTTTTAATATTATCTGCATGAAATAGTGGCGAAATACTTCTAATATATGCAGTGTCTGTATATGGATTTCCAATCTTTTTATACAATGCCTCCCGATTTGCTTCCCACCAAGCTGGAATTTCTTTTAATGTACGTTCCCAGTTGGATACACCAAATATATCTACACCAACTTCAAATGAATCAGGTTCAAAGGCAAGCGCAGCGAGTACCATATAGCCACCATAACTTCCGCCAATTATGCCAATACGATTTTCATCGATATAACCTGTTTCGGATAAAAAGCTTTTTGCTTCTATACAATCTGCAAGGTCTACTTCCCCGTGTTTTAAATCAGCAGCCTTAAAAAATGTTTTCCCATAACCAGAACTACCTCGATTGTTAACGGCTAAAATTGCATAACCATGATTGGCAAGATACTGAAACAGAGGACTATAATTTGCCATTGATTGCCCACCAGGACCACCATGAACCCAAACTAATGCCGGTACTTTGTCACCTTCTGCTATATGTGGTTTGTAATAAATAGCTGGTATTGATAATCCGTCAAATGACGGATAACGAATCACCTTAGCTTTTACTAAGTCCACTTGATTAATTTCCGGGTTTAAGGTATCTGTTAGCCGTTTTATTTCTTGTTTTTTAAAATGATAGACATACAAATTAGTAGGTGAATCTGAACTATTCAATAACAAAGCCATTTGTGTTTCGTCTTTTGAAAAACTGACACTATTTAATTGACCGTTAGGGAAATTACTTAATGGAATTTGTTCGTTAGTTTTAGCATCTAATACATGTAAAGCGATTTTTCCGTCTTGGTTAAGCGCATACATGAGATATTGATAGTTTGGTGAGAATTTCGCCATTACGATATCCCATGTCTCGTTAATCACAATTTCTACTTCTTTTGTAGATAAATTCATTCGTTTTAATTGCAAAAATTCATTATTCTCATCAGTTAAATAGTACAGATATGTAGCCTGCTCATCGAATGTAAGTGGAATATACTGTACGTCACCTTCGTGTGGTGACAAATGCTCATGACCTGCCTCTGCTGAATAGAGATAAATATCTGAGTTATTCGCAGTAATTGGCTTTTGTAATGCTATGTATTTTTTGTTGGATGAAATTGCATGAATATGATACCCAGCGTTATTTTCATAAACAAGTTTCGATGCATAGGAGTCGATGTCCATTTCATATAAATCCATATATCGTGCGTCGCGCTTATTAGATTCATAGAAGAAATGTGTATATGCTTTATTCCAGTCAAAAAATGCAGCTTTTACCTGATTACCTGGTGTTAAATCCTTTATTTCACCAAGTTCATTTTGCAAGTAAAGATGGGTTAATTCATTGCCACCTTCATCACTTTCATATATAAAGCTTTTATTATTAGGAAGAAAAGTAACTGGAAAAATCGCATTTGATGTGGAATGTGTTAACTGTCGTGGTTCCGTACTTCCATCCATTGATGTGACATACGCATTATATACACCTGATCGATCACTTGCATACAAGGTATACTGATTATCAAAAGAAGTGGATGCGCGTAATAGACTTTCAGTGTTAATAAATTGTTCAATTGAATAGCGCTTTTTAGATATCATATTGTTTACATTTTTCATTGTCATTCCCTCTTTCATTTTCCTTGTTTATGGTAAAAAGGTTATTTCCAAAGTTAAGTGTCATCAAAAAAACTTCTAACTATTGTAATAATTGTAACATATCGAGGTTCTCGATTGTTAAAAATATTGGGATAAGGTGTAGTCCTTAAAAAAATAGACTGTTACTCTCCATACTGTAAAAACAGATGCTATCCAGTGATTTAAATAATCTATGTTTCTTGCATGTTTTTAATTATTTTACACATGAAATGTCCAAGCATTGAATAGATATAGAAGAGCAAAGAGGACATATCTATTTTAAAAAATAAAAATGTTGAATAGATGCTTCATGAGGAGGCGTCAGGATGCTTTTTTCTAATGAAAACGATAAGAAGTATTCCTTTCATTGTATATCGCGATGTTGTTGAAAATAAGGAGGAAAAATGATGGTTCAACTCATTCTAGAAATGTTTACAACTGCAGAAAAAGCAGAGGCAATGTTAGCTAGTCCAATTATTGAACTTATATTTCTCGCGTTATTTATAACGTTTGTCGTAACGTTATGCATTCATTTGGCGTTATATATGAAGTTTCGTACAATACGTAACTATTTAAAAGACACAACACGTATGGACATTGAGCCACTTCAATCGTTCAAAAGTGAATTCGATAAACGGCAGGAATCTGAATCAATTACAGTAGAGACATTTGTCCAAGAGCGCTTTTCAAGTTGGCGGATATTTAACATACCCGTTATTAGCCTTATTAAATTAGTTCAAATGACAGTTTCCGTATTTATTTTATTAGGTGTTTTAGGTACATTTATTGGATTAACCCTTTCGCTAGGTAGTATTAATGCTGGTGGAGATCAGCTTGTAGAAAATGTTGCTGGCGTTTTATCCGGTATTGATGTGGCTTTTTATACAAGTATTGTTGGAATGAGTTTTTCTCTCATTATGACTGTATTAGTAAAGGTATTTAATACGGAATATATGTTAACAGACATTATGTTACGGGTGGAATCAAATTTAGAAGGGGAAGAGCAAAAAGGACTAGGTAAGTTAATTGATGTATCAGAAGCAATTAATCAATCTATTATCCATATGCATGAAACAAATGAACAATCGCTACAACAAGTTGTGCAGGCATTTACAGGTTTTCGCGATTACACTTCTGGTCTAGAGAAGTCGGCGAGAGACTTAGCAGCATTTAATGATGGGCTATCGGAAAATCTAGCAGACTTTCAAGAGTTGTTCCAGCAGATGAAAGTTGTAACAGACGGATTTAGTGAGGGTACAGCAGCATTGAATAAAAACTTTACAAATTTATTTAGTTATTTTAAAAAAGCGGATCGAAAAAATGAACGAATTGTTGCAGTATTTGAAAATACGCATGAAAAAGTCCAAGAGGTTGCCAAAAGCCAAATTGCATCATTACAACAGTTTGAGGATAGGATTGAAGACATTAAGCAATTCACTTCAACTTTATTAGAGGAACAAACAGATATACAACATGCAATCCAACTTGTTTCTAAGAAAAGTCAAGAGTTGACCGAGATAATGGGTGCGCATATGCAAGACTTCAAGCGTATTTTTGGCGATGATCTCAGTACGAAATTAGGTGGCATTACAACTTACTTAAATGAGCTTTCACAGGACTTCGATAAACTTGGAAGTGCGGTTGTTCAGTTACCGGAAGCACTTCAAGTTGTAAATGAGACACAAATAGAAAATAAACAATTATTGTCAGATCGCTTTCGTGAATTAAAAGAATTTAATCAAGTATTTAATCAACACTTAAAAAACCATGCAACAGAATCGATGACATTTGAAAAACATATGCGTGAAGCTACAAGTACATTTGAACAAGTTGGCATGAAAAATAGTCAGCTTATTCGAGATATCAATAATACGGTTTCACAGATGAATCAAGCATTTAATCAACGAGAAAATCAGTTGGAATCGAGTGTCACAATTTTAAAAGATACGCTATCACAATATGTGCAAAATTTAGAAGGAACGTTAGGAAACAAATTGGAACAAGTCGCCAGGAATATCGGGGATGCGGTTGGAAGGGTGAACGAGGGAATGAAACGGGATTTTTCCGATATGCGTCGTGTGAATGAAAATATGCAACAGGACTACGCACGTGCTTTTCAACAATTACTTCAAGAATTAGGGCGTGAAATCCAAATGTTGAATCGACAGTTAAGTTCCATGAGCCAGCAAGCTGTCCGCACAAACCAAAGTATTGGATTGAGACAAAATGAATACTAAATATCAGCGACTGTTTAAACAAGAACAAGAAGACGGCCAATTTTGGCCATCTTTCACTGATCTGTTGACGACTATTTTATTATGTTTTATGCTCATATTTATTATCATGATGGTTATTAAATCTTTACAAATTGAAGAAATGAAAGAGACATTAGATCAAATTATGGGTGTACGTTCTAAATTGGTGAGTGAATTGAAGGAGGAGTTTACAGAATCCGCATATGGTATTGAGGTTGATGATAAGACAGGTGCAATTATCTTTGATACGGAGATTTTATTTGCTTATGATAAAGCAGAATTAAAACCTGATTCCTTTCAATTCCTAGATGAATTTGTCCCGAAGTATTTAGATATTTTATTTGCGAGTGGTTATGAAGATTATATTGCAGAAATTATTATTGAAGGGCATACGGACCGCGATGGTACGTATTTATATAATTTGGAGTTGGCACAAGAAAGAGCATATAGTGTAGCTTCTTACGTATTAAGTGATGATTTTCCGTATAAAAATATACAACAACATTTAGAAGAAAAGTTAACTGTAAATAGTAAATCGTATACCGACTTTCGAACAGGAGAAGATGGCGCATATAGTGCAGATTCTTCACGTAGAGTAGAATTCAAGTTTCGTTTAAAAGATGAGGAAATTTTAAATAAAACCCGTGAAATCTTAGGAGGAAATGAGTAAAGTTTATGGAGTAATTTATTAAGCGAGACCCCAGTGATGAAGCTGGGGTCTTGTTTATGTTTATTGCCTTTTCATATTTTGCTTATCAAATGTAGGTTATAAAATAAAGAAAAACATGTAAATAGAATAAAAATACCTTGTTCAACTCATACTGAGAATAACTAAAGCAATTGAGGTGTCTCTATATGGATAAGCAAAACTTTTCAATGGTTGGAAAGAGTGTAAAACGGGTTGATATTGCAGATAAGGCATATGGACGGGTGAAATATACGGATGATGTATCATTACCTGGCATTTTGCACGCAGCACTACATACTAGTAATTACGCACATGCAAGGATTAATAAAATAGATACTTCAAAAGCTTGGGAAGCTCCGGGAGTTCGTGCGGTTATTACAGGAGAGGCATTCCCTTTTCCCGTTGGACCTATGTTGGCGGATAGACCACCGCTAGCGATAAATAAAGTGAGGTATTACGGAGAACCGATCGCTATTGTTGTTGCTGATCATCCTAGACAGGCAAAATATGCAGCAAGTTTAATTAAAGTAGAATACGAGGAACTCCCCGTTGTTAACTCTCCAAAAGAGGCTACTAAAAAAGACGCACCACTTATTCATGAGAAACTAGGAGAATACAAAGTTCAAGTAAAAGGTGTACACGCCATTCCCCAATCGAATATAGCAAACCTCACGAAGATCCGAAAGGGAGATGTAAAAACTGGCTGGGACTCAAGTGAAGTTAAAATAGAAGCGGAATTTTCCTTTTCTCCATCTGATCACGCAGCGCTCGAAACACGTGTAGCTAGAGCAGAAATCCTACCTGATGAGCGTGTTATGATATATTCCGCAACGCAAGGTCCGTTTTATGTAAAGAAATTACTGAATCAATTTTTAAATATTGATGTTGGAAAAATTTCTGTTCATACGCCATTTGTTGGAGGAGCCTTTGGTGGAAAAGGTACTGTCCAACTAGAATTTTTAGTTTACCTTGCTTCAAGAGCGGTTGGTGGACAGATGGTGAAACTCGTAAACAGTAGAGAAGAAGATATGGTGACATCACCAACTCATATTGGTTTGGATGCAAAGGTAAAATTAGGTGCAACGAAGGATGGTCAATTACAGGTTGCTGAATATGAATTTTTATTTGATGGCGGTGCTTATTCGGATATGGGGGCAGGCATAAGTAAAGCGGCTGCAGCAGATTGCACTGGTCCATACCATATTGAAAATGTGAAATGTGATTCCTACTGTATGTATACGAATCATCCATATGCAACATCCTTCCGGGGATTTGGTCATCCAGAGTTATCGTTTGTCATGGAAAGAGCAATGGATCAATTGGCAAATAAATTAAACCTTGATCCGTTTGAAATTAGGTTGCGAAATGCGATAAAACCAGGTCATACAACACCAACGCAAGTAAAATTAAATGCAAGTAATGTCGGGGATTTAACAACTTGTTTGGAAAAAGCAAAAGAGCTTGCCAAATGGAATGAAGGTCATGATGTAGAAACAGCAGATGGAAAAATTCGAACGAAAGGTATTGCAGCTTTTTGGAAAACGTCAAGTACACCTCCAAATGCAACAGCTGGTGTTGTGCTAACATTTGAAACAGATGGAAGTGTGAATTTAAATTGTGCTGCGGTTGAACTTGGACAAGGCACAAAGACAGTGTTAGCACAAATTTTAGCAGAACGATTGAAAATGGATATGAATCAAATTCATGTTACGTTAGAAGTGAATACGCAATATGACCCACATCAGTGGAAAACAGTTGCTAGTAGTACAACGTACATTGCGGGGAGAGCAGTCATTGCTGCAGCAGAGGATGTCATTCGGCAGTTAAAACAGATTGGGAGTCAAGTAATGCGGTGCTCTCCAGACGATTTAAAAGTTGCCGATGGACGAGTTTATTTAAAAGATAGCCCGGAATATGGTGTAAAAATAAAAGATTTAGCTACAGGTTATAAGTATCCGAATGGTAATTCTGTTGGAGGTTTAATAATTGGGAAAGGCTCACATATAGTAAGACATTTAACCCCGCTAGACCCGAGAACAGGTTTTGGAAAACCTGGACCACAATGGGGATTAGGTGTACAAGTTGTAGAAATTGAATATTGTCCAGTAAACCTCACTTATCGTGTGTTAAAGGCAATTACAGTTCTTGATGGTGGGAAAATTATTAATCCGCAGTTGGCGATAGGACAGATGCGGGGTGGTATGTATTTAGGGCTTAGTTGGGCGAGTAGGGAATCCTTTACATTTGATAAAAAGGGAAAAGTGTTAAATCCAAATTTTCGTGGATATGATGTTATCAGGGCTAGTGAGGCTCCGGAGTATATCGTGGACTTTGTACAATCACCCCTCATAGATGGGCCATATGGTGCACGTGGCATTGGAGAGTATGGAGTGATTGGGATGGCGGGGGCTCTTGCAAATAGCATTTCGCTTGCAAGTAAAACTGACATGAATCAACTACCACTTATCCCAGAACAAATTTGGAAACAGGTGAAGGGAGCAAAATCACGATGATTTCATTTGATTTTGAATATGCAAGTCCACAATCTATTAAAGAAGCTTCAGAAACTTTTCAGCAATTCAAACGTGAAAATAAAAAAGCGATATATTATGCTGGTGGAACTGAATTTATTAGCCGAGCACGGGCGGGGGAGATAAAAGCAGATGCAATAATAGACCTTAAACAAGTGAAAGAATGCCAGCAAATTGGATTTGCGAATAACCAATTAGTTGTGGGAGCCACGCGAACATTAACCGATGTGGAAGAAGGAAACTTTTATCCGCTTTTATCAGACGTAATCCAACATATTGCCCATCGTACAGCACGAAATAAAATAACAATCGGTGGCAATTTGATGAGTCATTTAGCATACCGTGAAGCTGCTTTGCCGTTTCTGCTAGCGGACAGTACGCTTGAGATTGCAACAATGGATGGTAATGTACGTCAAGTTTCCATTCATGACATTTTTAAACAAGATCTACACTTGTCAGAAGGGGAATTTATTGTTCAAATCATGACGGATGAAAAGTTTTTAAATATGCCCCATTTTCATAGTAAGAAAACAAAACAGTCTAAATTAAATTATCCAATTGTTACCCTTGCTGCTTTGAGAGTTGATGAAAAAATACGGGTTGCATTAAGTGGAGCATATCCATATCCTACACGGTTGCTGAAACTAGAAAAATTAATGGCAGCAGCATCGAAAAAGTTTGATGGAAATATAGAGAGAGTAATGAAAAAACTCCCTACATCAATCATAGATGACATGTATGCATCGTTAGAATATAGAAAGTTTTTATTGGAGCGTTCAATGATTGACATGTTTCAAAAGTTAGAAAGGATGTCATCTTAATGGATGTATCGAAAACAGGTGGTTTAGTAAAGTTAAAAATTAATGGACAAACAAAAGAAGTGTCAATACGCTTTGCAGATACATTGCTATTTACACTACGGGAACAGTTAGGGTTAATGGGGGCAAAGCCTAGTTGTCATAATGGTGATTGTGGTGCATGTACGATACTTATTGATGAAATACCATTCAATGCTTGTCATCTGCTAACAGCGGAAGTAATTGGCAAAAATATAACAACGATAGAAGGGCTCAAAGACATAACGGTGCAAGAGGCATTTATTAAACATTGGGCGCTACAATGTGGGTATTGCACACCAGGATTTATATTAAATACATATGCACTCGTTAAATCAAAGCCCAATGCGACAGATAAAGAAATAGATGAATGGTTGGATTCCAATATTTGTCGTTGCACGGGATATCAAGAGATAAAAGCTGCTGTAAAAAGCGTTTTGCAAAGTGGGGTATCATCATGAATCAAATGACTGAATTGTATGAACATGCTATAAAATGGAGTCCTCATGCTATTTTAGCTACTGTTATCAAAGTAGAAGGCTCAGCTTATCGTAAAGAAGGAGCAATGATGCTATTTGGTAAAGACAGACAAATGGGAACGATTAGTGCGGGATGTTTGGAGAGTGATTTAGCAATCCAGGCCGATGAAATGTTAGAAGAAGAAATACACTCGCAAACGCTTGTCTATGATATGAGTGCAGAAGATGATTTGGGTTGGGGGAGCGGTGCTGGATGTAATGGTAAGATTCATATTTTATTAGAGCATGTGAATGGATTATTAAGAACAAACTTAGTCACTGCTCTGACGTATGTTGCTGAGCGGAGAGAAGTTAATCTCGTTAAAATTTTAAATGAAGATAGACAAGTAACAGATTCTATTGTTTCTAAGTTTGATGATCAGACTACATTTGATCAATTTACAATGAATATGAAGCCAAAAAGAAAATCCGCTTTATATGCTCATAAATCCTTACCAAAAGAGGTTTTCGTTCAATATGTGCAACCAAAAGAACGCCTCGTAATTTTTGGGGCCGAACCGGATGTTCCGCCACTAGCATTGATGGCGCATCAAGTTGGATTAGAAGTGATTATTTGGGATTGGCGTCAATCCTATTTAAAACAAGCACTATTTCCTAACGCCACATTATATGGTGAAATGTCTATTACGTCTTTTTTAAAGAAAATAGCTTTTCATTCCCGTGATTCTGTAGTCATTATGACACATAACTTCATGATAGATAAAGAAATTTTACAGACTTTACGTATGAATGACAACATCCATTATTTAGGTGTACTTGGCCCAAAAAAGCGGACTAAGCGATTATTAAATACCACCTCAATCCCGAAATCTATTCATTCACCAGTAGGTATTGCTATTGGTGCCGAAGGGCCTGAGGAAATTGCGATAAGTATTCTTGCGGAAGTCATTCAACAAAACAGACAAGCATTAGATAAAGGAGTGTCCTCCCTTGAAGCCGGGAAAAATAGTCGGAATATATCTCGCAGCGGGTAATAGTAGTCGATTTGGCTCTAATAAATTGGAACAAATATTGCACGGGCAGGCATTGGGAAGTATTGCACTAAAAACTGCTTTACAATCAAAACTTGACCAAATTATCGTTGTAACAAAACCAAAAGACAAGCTAGATTGGATAACACAACAGTTTCAAAGCCTTTATAAAAATAAGTTAATCATTACATCATGTAAACGAGCACAGGATGGCCAAGCTTATTCACTTATGTGTGGATTGAAAAAATCTGAACAACTTGGTGCTCAAGCAATAGTTGTGTTATTAGCTGACCAACCGTTTATTGCAAGCACAATGATTGATGGTTTAATAAAACAATTTGTACAAGCTGTAGAGATCCCTTTTATCGCTTCAAGTATAAAGGGGATTTTTCATCCACCTATCTTATTTCATAAAAAGATATTTCCATTGTTATTAGCGGAATTATCAGGAGATAGGGGGGCGCATTATTTTATTAAAAAGCATCTTCATGATGGGAAATTTATTCATTACACAAATCCTGTTCCCTTTATTGATATTGACACAAAAGAAGACTTCGAGTGTATTTGTTTAATTGAATAATGTAATTTAAAACATACAATTGCTTCTATATAGCAGTGAAAACATAATTCTTAGCTAACACGAATAGGGTAATCAAGTCGTCTGTGATGTTTGTGATTGTTGTATTGCATGTAAAGTACTTGTTGCTTGGGTTAATTCAGCATTCAGTTGCTTCAATTGCTGAAGGCCACTCTCGGTTATATGAAGCTGTGATTGAATTTGTAAAGATGCTAACTGATTTGTCAATTGTAGAGCTTGCTGTAAACGTTGATCCGCAATGATCAAATGATTGCCTTGTCCTACCTGCGCTTGTCTAACAGACTGTTGAGCCTGTTGGATTATTGCATTAATTTGTGCTAAATGTTGTTCCGTTTGAAAAGGTTGTTGGATTTCGGAATTAATCTGATGTGACAGGCTATTTTGTTCGTAAAAGATTTCTTGTACCGTTTTCTTATTCATTATGTTCAACTCCATTGATGTAATAAACTTATTTTCCATTCTTAGCTTAGATTTATACAATAATTAACGTTAAAGAGGCCAAAAAGCAGCTGACGATAATCCGTTGTCACCATATCATACATATAAATATATGATATAGTAATGGGTAAATAAATCAAAAAACTGTCTGATACTACATAAAATATGGTCTAAATGGAAATATAATAAAATAGTGCACGAAAGGATGTTATTTGATTTATTTGAAGGGGTAGGAATCTATATAGAGAAGAAGTGTCCAAGTAAAGGAGGTAACATCTATGTTATACAAGGACGACAGTTTAGCGTTACATACAGATTTATACCAAATAAATATGGCAGAAACATATTGGGCTGATGGTGTACATGACCGTCGAGCTGTATTTGATTTGTTTTTTCGAAAAATGCCATTTGGTAATGGATTTGCAGTGTTTGCGGGATTAGAACGGTTGATGGACTATGTGCAAAACTTCCGCTTTTCAGAATCAGATTTAACATTTTTAAAAGAAATGGGATATCAAGATGATTTTCTAGCATATTTGAAGTCCATTCGTTTTAATGGCTCGATGAAGTCAGTATGTGAAGGGGAAGTTATTTTCTGTAATGAACCGTTAATACGTGTTGAAGCGTCATTAGCGGAAGCGCAGTTATTGGAAACAGCTTTGCTTAATATTGTGAATTACCAAACATTGATTGCTACAAAAGCAGCAAGAATTAAACATATTGTGGAAGATCAAACGTTAATGGAATTTGGAACGAGAAGAGCACAAGAGATGGATGCTGCGATTTGGGGAACGCGTGCAGCTTTTATCGGGGGTTTTGATGCGACAAGTAATGTTAGAGCAGGGAAATTATTTGGTATTCCAGTTGTTGGAACACATGCACACTCGATGATTCAAGCATATAAAGATGAATATATCGCGTTTAAAAAATATGCGGATAGACATAAAAATTGTGTGTTTTTAGTCGATACGTATGACACGTTAAAATCAGGTGTGCCGAACGCAATTAAAGTAGCCAAAGAACTTGGCGACAAAATTAATTTCTTAGGTGTCCGTTTAGATAGTGGGGATATGGCATTTTTATCTAAGAAGACACGAAAAATGCTGGATGAAGCAGGTTTTACAAATGCTAAAATATATGCATCAAATAATTTAGATGAATCAACGATAACAAGTTTAATGTTACAAGGAGCAAAAATTGACGTCTGGGGTGTTGGTACAAAGCTTATTACTGCATATGATCAGCCGGCATTAGGTGCTGTTTATAAGCTTGTCGCAATAGAAGATGACGAAGGTCAGATGGAAGATACGATAAAGATTTCGCAAAATCCAGAAAAGGTTTCTACTCCTGGGAAAAAGAAATTGTATCGCATTATTAATACAGTAAATAAGATGGCTGAAGGTGATTATATCACGCTGGAAGACGAAGAACCAAGTAAAGAAGAACGATTGAAAATGTTCCACCCTGTTCATACGTATAAAAGTAAGTTTGTTACGGATTTTCATGCAAAAAATTTGCATCATGATATTTTTGTGGAAGGAAAACAAGTATATGAAAATCCAACTTTGAAGGAAATGCAAGCCTATTCCAAAGAGCAATTAAATTTATTTTGGGAGGAATTTAAACGTACAGTTAATCCCGAAGAATATGCAGTTGATTTAAGTCAAAAAGCTTGGGATAACAAGATGGACAATATACACGAAGTAAGAGAGAATGTGAAGAAAATGGGAGAGATGGAATAAAAAACTTCTCCCCTATTTTTTATAAGAAATCAAGTGTGCATGTCTTCATTTTATTGTATACTTAAAATTCCAATCGTTATTTTCGTTCACTTGTCCCGTTATTTTAGTCGAATTAATGTATTTTTTGTAACAATGTTGTAGACATAAATTTGACGAAAAGAAGATGATATTTTATTGTGATTTCCTGTATAATAAAAATATAGAATGCTCAACATTTCACATTCTTGTATGAGGTATTCAGAGGATGAGGAGGAAATTGCTATGAAAAACGTATTTATTTTAGGTGGAACTGGATTATTAGGCTATCATACGGTGAAGGAAATGTTGAAACGTGATTATAAAGTTTCAACTGTTTCTCTTCCACCAATGCCAACTGAAGATCTTTTACCGAAAGAGGTAGCATGTCATCTTGGCAATATTAATGAAATGACAGATGAAGAAGTATTGCATTTATTAAATGGAATAGATATGTTTGTTTATGCAGCAGGAGCAGATGAAAGGGTTGTTCCAGTTGCACCAGCGGTTCGATTCTACTATGAACAAAATGTTTTACCAACTCAACGTCTAGCACGACTTGCAAGAGAAGCAGGAGTGAAAAAGTTCCTTGTTTACGGATCATATTTTGCTCATTTTGCCGAAAAGTGGCCCGAGTTAAATATGGAAAAAGGACAGGCCTATCCACGTACGCGCTTATTGCAAGAGGAAGTGGCGATCTTAGAAGGGGAAGGTAAAATGGATGTAATGTCATTGCGACTCCCATATATATTCGGTACGATGCCGGGACGAAAGCCACTATGGGAAATGTTCTTACCACAAGTTCAAGGAAAAGAGTTCGTTCCTGTTTTAAGTGGTGGAACTGCGATGGTAACTGTTCAACAAGTAGCTGAAGCAACAATTGGAGCTTTGGAATATGGACAACATGGTGGAAAGTACGCCATTTCAGATACAAATATGAAACTACAGGAATTTTTTCAAATTATTGCGGATGTTCTTGGACAAAAAGAAACGATTATTCAAGTAGTTCCTTTAGAACAAATGAAGCCAGCATATATAAAAATAGATGAACAACTAGCTGAAGAAGGAAGAGAGCAAGGTATGCATAATGCGGTCATTGCTGAAGTTCAAAATCGAGATGCCTATATTGATCCAGAAGATACCATGCCAATATTAAAATACAAGAAAGCAGATGTTAGAGCATCTATTGTAGAGACAATAAAGGAATGCTTGAAATAATAAAATATATTAGCTGAGGAGACCTAGAAATGGGTCTCTTTTTCATTCACTTCGGAAAAGACCTGCGGGAACAGCAACAGGTGAACGCAGGGTTAAGTTCACCACGTCCTGTGGTAACGCCTGCGCTAGCACGTCCTGTGCGTCGGAAACCCCACAGGAAACAATTTAAGGGGGGCCGACTAAATACGGCCTTTGCGGCCAACGTCGGCATACCCCAGTGTTGGGGCAAGGCCGTGCCCGCGGAAAGCGTCCGCCAGTAGTGCAAAGTAATGGGTATAATAAGCTTAATAATTTACAAATCAATTAGGAAACAATGGCGGAAAAATAATGCCCAAACATCATATACGAGGAGTACGAGAAAATAAATGTAATGAGCTGCTATTTATTATATGGTGTAGCTTATATGGTATTGTTAAAGCATGAAATTGAAATGAAGGGAAAGATATAACGTGAATTTCCATCGAAAACCTGCAACGTTTGTAAGAGAACTCAGTATAAATGTGATGAATTTACATCAATCTGTTACTTTTTATCAAGAAATTGTTGGATTTCAAGTATTAAAACAAACAAAGCAACAAGCCATTTTAACTGCGGATGGCATCACTCCATTACTTATACTAGAGCAACCAGCGGATGTGATCCCAAAAGAAGCGAGAACAACTGGCCTATACCATTTTGCCTTGTTACTGCCAACTCGAGCGGATTTAGCAAATTTTTTATATCATATTCTTCAAAAAGGGTATCGTTTGGGTGCTTCAGATCATGGCGTTAGTGAAGCGATTTATATCGATGATCCAGACGGAAATGGAATTGAAATTTATCGTGATCGTCCTGCATCAGAATGGGAATGGTCAAATCAAGAAGTAAAAATGGTGACGGATCCATTAGATGGAGATGGTCTCTTAGCAGAAAAAGAGTTAGACTGGAATGGATTACCGACTGACACCATGATGGGACATATCCATTTACATGTCGCCGATTTACAAAAGACAAAGGAGTTTTATGTAAAGGGTCTCGGCTTTGAGGTTGTGACTACCTATCCAGGTGCCCTATTTATCTCTACAGCTAAGTACCATCATCACCTAGGATTAAATATATGGAACGGGACAGGCGCACCAGTGCCAAAGGAAAATAGTGTTGGTTTGAATTGGTTTACTATCGTATTAGAAAATGAGCGTAAAAAAGAACAGGTTATACAGCAATTGCGTCAAATTGGTGCCAAAGTTACGAAAGATACTCGTGATGTTTATAAGACGTATGACCCGTCTGGAAACGAAATTCACCTCGTTATCTGATCACTAAATGACTAAAAACGGGACACCCCCTACATAAATAATCATGATTGTGGAAACATAAGAGTTGGAGGTGTAATTGACATGAGCAAAAAGAAGAAAAATAAAATTTCTGGTGGCGTAAGTGATAAACAAGCGGTACAGAAAGAATTGTCTACAGAATTTGACCATGAGTTTGCCAATGAACCTTTGACCGCCAATGAAAGATTGAATAATAAAAAGACAAAGAAGCGCCAGTAGAACTATTACTTAATGTATACAAACATCACGTGTCACAGAGAATTACTGTAACACGTGATGTACTTCTAAAAATGGGGTCAGACCCCATTAGCAAATTCTTTTCTGAAATAAGCAGCGGCTTCTATCATTTTTGCCCCATACCAGAACATTTCTCCATCGATAATTTTTAGATTAGCTTTAGAATCCATTACACGAAATTCGGCAAAATGCTTTTCTTGAAAAGGAAAAGGTTCTGTTGCTAGAAAAATATAATCGAGATTTGCTCGTTCAAAGTCCTCTATCGTCACAATTGGATATCTACCTTCCAAGGACGTAAATGGATTGATAAAACCTAGTTTTTCTAAAACTGATTGAATATATGTATCTTTTCCTACAACCATATATGGGTTTCGCCATATAACATAAGCTACTCTTTTTGCTTGCAAATTAGGCACATATGAAAAAGCAGTTTGTATGTTTACAGACAATTTGCTAGCTTGATTTTGTCGATTTGTCACATCACCTAAATCCGTAATCATCCGTAATACATCGTCTATTGTTTGGATTTCAAAAACATAGACAGGGAAATATTGCTCAAGTGTTTCCACGATTTCCTGTGTATTTTCTTCTTTTTCGGCTATGATTAAATCTGGTTGTAGGGATTGAATGCGATGTAATTTTATTTCTTTTGTGCCACCGATATTAACTGCGTTTGCTATCTTGTCCTTTGGAAATATACAAAAACGGGTCCGTCCAACTATTTCTTTTGCAAGTTGCAAATGATACATCGTTTCAGTTATAGCAGGAACGAGTGATACGATTCGTTTGGGTGGGTACGGAAAGGTAATCTCCCGCCCAAGATGATCAGTAATCGTGCGCACTTACTCAACCTCCTTGAATGAAAAAAATATTTTATCTTAAGCGTATCGTAGTTTCACCCTTTAAGAAAGCGAAAAAGCCTTCCAAGATGTGTAGCATGGAAAGCTTTTTCTATTATTTTTGTGGAATATCAAATCGCAATGTCTTTTCTTTAAATAACATTTTTAAGTCTTCATTTTTAAAGGGTCCTACCTCTAATTCAAATGTTTCGTAAACAGCTAAATATTTTTCGGGGAAAATAAATACAGCATAACGCTCACCTGATCGACCTGGTTCAATTAATGAAGGTTTTATATTTTCGACCATAGAATTTGAACCCATTCGTTTCTCTTCTCCATTAATATGTAATGTTAAATTTGGGTTTTCATTTTGCACTATTTCCTTCGTATTATTTTCTATGTTTAGTTTTATCGTAATGGCAGCTAAATCTAAATAGCTAAAACGTCCTATACTGTTTCTATGTCATCATAAAAAAATGCGAAACAGAACAGGTGTCCTTGTTGTGTTATAATGTAAAAAGATAGTGGAAGACCAAGAACATCAAAAATATATATCTTTCAACATCACGGTCTAGTAAAATAGAAGGAAAGGGGCGAAGGAATGAATAGATAGGCGATAACTCCTATATGCATGTTGCCATTAGTATAGTAAGCAAAAGTAATGTTTCATAATATGATTGTTTATAATCTTCTAAGTGTATTTCCACAAATAATACTTCAACTTCACATGATAAGTCTATCAAATAATAAAATTCCTAGAGAGGAGCATGAACATGAAATTTTTCCATACAGCGGATTGGCATTTGGGGAAACTTGTCCAAGGGGTCTATATGACGGAGGATCAGGAATATGTTTTGCAGCAATTTATTCAGGAAGTGGAGAAAGAAAAACCTGATGCTGTCGTGATTGCGGGTGATTTATATGATCGTGCAGTTCCACCGACAGAAGCCGTAGATCTATTAAATAGTACGTTGGAGAAGATTGTTTTAAAATTAAAAACGCCAGTGATTGCCATTGCAGGTAATCATGATAGTCCAGGCAGACTCGATTTTGGTACGAAAATTATGAGAGAAAAAGGGTTACATATTGTTGGTCAATTACAAGAAAATATGGAACCAGTTGTTTTGCATGATGAACATGGGGAAGTACATTTTCATCTAGTACCTTATTGTGATCCAAGTATCGTGCGTAATTTGTTTGATAACGAGGAAATACGGAGTCATAACGACGCTACGAAACAAATCGTAGAACATATTGCAGAAAAAATGGATCACCATGCTCGCCACGTTTACGTAGGGCATGCTTTTGTAACCCCTTTTGGGGAAGAAGAAGAGAACACAAGTGAATCTGAGCGACCGTTATCTATCGGCGGGGCAGAGTATGTGGATGCGCATCATTTTGCAGACTTTCATTATACTGCATTGGGACATCTACATCGGGCGCACTCTGTCCTACAGGAAAATATTCGCTATGCTGGATCTCCATTAAAATATTCTATTTCTGAAGAAAATCATCAGAAAGGATTTTATGTTGTGGAAATGGATGCAAGTGGACAAGTATCTGTTGAAAAACGGTTGCTGCTACCACGACGTGACATTCGTACTGTTGAGGTATTGCTTGATGATTTATTGAAACAACCAATCAATGAAGATTACGTGTTTGTTCGTTTGTTAGATGAGGTCCCTGTTCTTTCGCCAATGGAGAGGATTCGTACAGTTTATCCTCATGCGATGCATGTAGAAAGAAAAAATTATACCATTACCCCCGTGTTTGATGATGAAGGCAGGAAGGTAAATAGAAGTTCAATGAGTGAATTAGAGTTATTTCGAGCTTTTTATAAAGAAGTAAAGGGTACAGAAGTAACGGAAGAAAAGGAAGCATTATTTAGAGAAGTCTTGGACGAGCTTATCCGGGATGAGCATGAACAATTGCCAAAAGACAGGAAAGAGCCAATTGCAAAGAACTAAATAGTTGGGAAGAAAAAAACTTTCGCAGTTTCACTCACTGTAAGACTCTCAATTCAAGAATATAGGGGATTTTGAATTCATTCCACTCACATTAAGTAGCGGAAGTATCGTGCTTAATTTAGAAATAGAAAGGAGATAGTTTGCATGAAACCTTTGAAATTAACGATGACGGCTTTTGGGCCTTATAAATATACGGAGACAATTGATTTTACCGCTTTACAAGATAACCACTTATTTGTAATTTCTGGAAAAACCGGCGCCGGTAAAACGACGATTTTCGATGGTATAAGTTTTGCTTTATATGGTAGTGCTAGTGGGACAGATCGTGAAAATCAGACGATGCTTCGAAGTGATTTTGCAGACGATCAAACACATACTGCGGTTGAATTAATATTCTCCTTACACGGGCGTATTTATCGAATACTACGCCAACTTGGGCATGTGAAAAAAGGTAATAAAACGAAGACAGGAGAACGGTTTGAGTTTTATGAACAAATAGATGGAAAAGAAGTATCTTGTATTGATCGTCAAATTGTCTCGGAAATGAATGAAAAGGTAGAAAAATTAATAGGGTTAACGCAAGAGCAGTTTAAACAAATTGTCATGTTGCCACAAGGTGAATTTCGTAAACTATTAACTTCTGATACCGAAAACAAAGAAGCAATTTTACGGAAGCTTTTTAAAACAGAAAACTATCGTCATTTGAATGAAAGGTTACGTAATCGGCGGAGTATATTAGAACAAGATTATCGTGATGCAAAAGGAAGACTTATCCAGTGGATTCGAAATATTTCTGCAGTCCTACCTGAACGGGAAAATGTGTCTTTATTTCAAATTTCAACGGAAGAGCATGTCAATGTTAATCAAATATTGGCAGGTCTTGATGATGAACTTGTATTTTACCGTGAACAGATAGTGGTAGATGAAAAGTCTTATGAATCAGCCTATACGATGCATAGTAAAAAACAAAGTGCTTATTTTCAAGCAGAGCAAATAAATAATCAATTTATGGAATTAGCACGCAAGGAAGACGAAGACAAGCGATTAAGGGAACAAGCTGGAGTTTTTGCTGAAAAAGAAAAGCAATTGAAAAATGCAGAACGCGCAAGCGAAATGATGCCATTTGAAACCCAAGTTAAACAATGGGAAGAAGATGAGGAAAAGAAAAAAATAGATGTAGAACAAAAGGAAAAGGCTAAAATAGCGGCTGAAAAAGTTTATGAAAAAGCGGATGCCTTTCATAAAGAACAGGAGGGAAAACATGAAGTACGGGAACAAATAACAAAAACATTAGACCGACTTACTGGTTACCTACCTACTGTGCAAGCAATTGATGAAGAAAAGAAAAGTCTCACGCTTCTTCACAACACATTTAAAAAGAGTGAGATAGATAGGGCGAAGGCGCAAGCGTTAATGGAAGAGAAAAAGGCGCGTATTGACAAACAATATGAAGCGATTCGGCAGTTGGAAAAGAAATTGAGTAGTCTTCCCAAACAGAGAAAGCAATTAGATAAGATGCGTGAACAAACGCGAATCGTGATGAATTATTTAAAGGTAAATGAAGCATGCGGCAAACTCCATGAAATTGCAAAAAAACAACAAACGATATATAAGCAGGAAAAACAAAACTATGAACAAATAGAGCAAGGATGGATAAATAGTCAAGCTCGCATTCTAGCAAGTCATTTACATGATGGAGAAGCGTGTCCTGTATGTGGGAGTCAGCACCATCCGCATAAAGCAGTTCAAGATGAAAAAGTAGTCACACGTGATGAATTAAATGACGCGAAAAGAATATTTGATGAGATAACAAAGACATATAATGAAGCAGTTGCAAACTATAAAGCTACAAAAGCGCAGTTTGAAGATGCAAAAAAAGAAATTGAAAATATTTCAATCCGCGCTGAAAAAGCGGACGAGACGTATAAACAATTAACTGTGCAAGGAAAAAAACTAAAAAGTGATGTTAATAGTTTAGAAAAATCGGAACAAAATCTCAAACAATATAAAGAAGTGCATGAACAAGAAAAAGCTCAATTGAAAGAAATAGAAAATAATAAAGAACAACTTGAAAAAATATATTATGAACAGCTAACTGCATACAATAAAGCGGAGGCGCGGTATAAAGAACGGATTGAACCGATTCCAGATGATGTACGCAAATTGGATGTGTTAGAGAAAAAAATTAAAGAAACAACCCAAGAGAAATCAATCCTTGAAAAAGCATGGGAAGAAGCAAAAAAGACTTTACAAGAAGCAAAAGATCAATGCACGAAAACTGAAATGGCATTAGAAAATGCAGATAAACAGTATGCGGAAACGGTGACAAGACGCAAACAAGCGCAAAAAGCATTTCAAGAAGCATTAGCGGAGGCAAAATTCCCAACAATTGCAGCGTATGAACAAGCAAAACGGGATAAGGCAAGTAGAGAAAAACTTATAAGCGATATTGATCAGTATAAACAGGCGGTTACAACAGTAAAGACAAGAATCAAGGAGTTACGAGTATTATTAGCAGATAAAACCCGTGTTGATTTAGTTGCATTGAAGCAGGAATTAGAACAATTAAAAATGTCATATGAGAAAGCCAATGACAATTTGCACAAATCAAAACAGTATTTTGGTGAAGCGGCGACATTAAAGGAAAATATTATTGCTGCGAATGAAACTTTAGCAGATTTAGAAACAAAGTTTGCAACAATAACTGATTTATACGATTTACTGCGTGGCCAAAATAATAAAAAGATATCTTTCGAAAGGTTTTTGCAAATTGAGTATTTAGAACAAATCATTGATGCAGCGAATGAAAGATTACGGAAATTATCAAATGGACAATTTTATTTGATGCGTAGTGACCGACAGGAAACACATGGGAAACAGAGTGGATTAGCATTAGATGTATATGATCAATCAACAGGGGCAACGCGCGATGTCAAGACGCTGTCCGGTGGTGAAAAGTTTAATGCTTCACTATGCTTGGCACTCGGAATGTCTGACGTTATCCAAAGTTTCCAAGGAAATATTTCTATTGAAACGATGTTTATTGATGAAGGATTTGGAACGTTAGATGAAGAATCACTTCATAAAGCGATTGATACATTGATAGATTTACAACAATCTGGCCGTATGATTGGTGTTATTTCACATGTGCAGGAATTAAAAACAATCCTACCAGCAGTCTTAGAAGTGGAGAAGACAAGAGAAGGATATAGCCAAACGAAGTTTTTAGTGAAATAGGACGTAAATAGAAAGTAATTGAAATTCCCTTTGATGCAAATGTGTCAAAGGGAATTTGTTGTTTCTAAGATGTAGCTTGGTAAAATTCTTGACGCGAATTGTCAAGACGTGAAAAGATGCCGACACAAAGTTTTAGCTAACAGTACCTCCATCTTTTCAGTGTACTTTAACGGTCTCGACATCACTGCAACATACGAGATAGTTTCTTTAATATGTCGAATAGTGCTAATATAAGGAGCGTTCGCTTTTAATAGTGATACTTGGTATCATAGGGTTCAATGATGAGATTGACTGTAAACAGAAGATACGTTTTATAAAGTGTCTTTAAAAATATGAAACGATGTGGGAGGGTCTAAGATTGAAAAAGCTTATTTTTGGTGAACATGATGTGAACACATTGCGACAACTTGATCAATGCCTAAAAGTCGGGAATGTTGTTGGAGGTGTCTTATGTGCAGATGGGCATTATGGATACAGTCAGCCGGTTGGCGGAGTAGTTGTTTATGAAGGTCAGATTGCTCCTTCAGGTGTCGGGTATGATATAGCATGTGGGAATAAGGCAGTGAAAACTAATCTGAAGTATGAGGATGTCAAAGGCAAAATCAGTGTCATCATGGATGAAATTGAAGATGTCATACCATTTGGTGTAGGTACAAAGAATAAGCAGCGAATCGATCATGGTGTATTTGATGATGCAGATTGGAACGTGTATAAAGAAATTGGCAAACATGAACATGATCAACTAAAGGCGTTAGCACGCGAGCAACTTGGGACTACAGGTTCTGGCAATCATTATGTCGATATATTAATAGATGAGAAAACGGAAGAAATATGGATTGGTAATCATTTTGGAAGTAGAGGATTGGGGCATCGAACTGCAACTGGATTTTTAAATCTAGCAAAGGGATTTCGTTTTTCAGATTCAGCACCCCGTGAATCAATGGAACAACCGCCGACTTTACTAGATTTGGATACGGAGCTAGGTGAGTTATATTTTCGAGCTATGCAGTTAGCTGGAAAGTATGCATATGCTGGACGGGATATTGTGATGGATAAAGTAGTCGATATATTAGGTGCGGATATTTTACAAGAAGTACATAATCATCATAACTATGCATGGAAAGAAGAACACTTTGGTAAAGAGTATGTTGTTGTTCGTAAGGGAGCGACTCCAGCTGCACCTGGTCAACTAGGATTTGTTGGGGGAAGTATGGGCGATATATCTGTTATTTTAAAAGGAGTTGAATCAGAAAAAAGTCGCCAAGCTTTTTATAGTACGGTTCACGGATCCGGACGAATTATGAGTCGTACAAAAGCTGCTGGGAAATTCAATTGGCGCACACGAAAGCGTACAGGTGGTGTGATTACCGAAAAGGAAATGTATCGTGCTGTGAAAAAATATGGTGTAGAACTACGTGGTGGAGGTACAGATGAAAGTCCTTTTGTTTATCGAAAATTACAAGAAGTATTGGCTGCTCACAACGGGACTGTGGAAGTATTACATGTGTTAAAGCCAATCGGGGTTGTAATGGATTAAAGACTTACTACGGAAGCATATTTTAAAGTTCTGATGTCGTGAAATAAAATTCACTTAAACGGATTGTATATACCCCACAACAAATAATCTTTTTTTCATCAAATGATATAATAATTAAGTTAATACATTTATTATACAACACTACTATTATACTAACTGATAATCTGTTAAGATGATAATTTAAGAGGAACTAATGGGGGATAGAAGATGGTTGCGAATCACGCAGAACGATTTTTAACCGCATACAATCGGATTGAGAAATATTTGAAAGTGCAAGTTCATGATAAACGAGAATTGGGCTTTAGTCGAATGGTACGTATGTTAAGTAAGTCAAATGCGGTCTTAAAACAGTATCAAGATGATTTGCTTGAGTTTGCCCAGTTGAGAAATGCGATTGTTCATAATCGAGTAGATACAACATATGTAATAGCGGAGCCTCATTTGTCAATAGTGGAGCAAATCGAAAGGATTGAAAGAGCATTAACGAAACCAAAGCAAGTCATTCCTTTTTTCGCAAAAAAGGTTGTTCAATTTCAACAGAATGATTCGCTTGCTATTGCATTGGAGCAAATTAAAGGAAACGGTATTTCTACGTTCCCGATTTACCATGGTATACGTTTTATCGGTATTTTATCGGAAAAGGGAATTGCTCATTGGATGGCAAAAAATATGAACAATTCAATAGCCTCCATTCGCGATGCATCGTTAGGAAATGTATTGGCGTGTCAAGGGAATCATAATTATGCGTTTATTCAACGGAGCACTTCGATATATGATGCTCAGGAAATTTTTAAAGACCAAATAGGGCAGGGGTATCGACTAGATGCTTTACTCATCACGGATAGTGGAGATTCAACTGAAAAATTACTTGGTATGATTACCCCACGTGATATTATCGATATTCCATTATTATGGAAATAATAAAACCGCACATACAAAAAAGGATAAACTATCATATTATGAAAAGATAACTTACTAATTAAATCTGCAAAAATGATATAAGCACGATATAAATAAGTATATTCATGACGGGTATTGTAAAATATTCCCTAATAAACTTTTACTATATATGCAGGAAGTGGGTCCAATTTATTAAAAGTAAACCATGATTCTATGGACTGTTCATGACAATAAAATGATTTTTATCTAGAAAGGATATCATGTCTACATGAAGGCTATTATTTTTGATTTAGATGACACACTTCTTTGGGATAAAAAGAGTGTAGCAGTAGCTTTTAAAAGGACTTGTGAAATTGCCGGAGGATATTACAGGTCACTTGATCCAAAGCGATTAGAAAAACATGTACGAAAACACGCACAGGATTTATACAAAACTTATGAAGTATATCCGTTTGTGAAAGATATCGGGATTGGTACGTTTGAAGCATTTTGGGGAGAATTCGCTGAATATGAAACCTTGCATGAAATTGTACCAGAGTTTCGAAAGGAAGCATGGACACGTGGATTAGAAGAAGTTGGCATAAAAGACGCTAAATTAGGGGCAATGCTAGCCGAAGTTTTCCCAGTAGAACGAAAACATCATCCATTCGTCTATGAAGAGACTTTTGAAGTGTTAGAACAGCTACAAAATAAGTATGCACTTGCTTTACTGACGAATGGATCAGCAAATTTGCAACGGGAAAAATTAAAGTTAACACCGCGTTTATCATCATATTTTGACCATATCGTTATTTCAGGGGATTTTGGTACTGGAAAGCCAAACCCAGCTATCTTTGAATATGTCCTAGATTTATTATCAGTTCGGGCAGATGACGCCATGATGATTGGAGATAATTTACATACAGATATTTTAGGGGCAAGTAGAGTAAAGATACCATCTGTATGGATAAACCACCATGATCAATTACAACATAACATTGAACCAACGTATGAAATAAATCGTTTACGTGATTTGTTACAAGTCATTGAAAAGATAAATGAAAATAAGTTCATACAAACTAAATTGTAAAATACCGCTTTTTTGCTGCGGTATTTTTTTAGTGGATATATGAAACATTGGGGATAGAAAATAAACTGCCGAGTTAGTGTTGTGGTTTTTTAAGTATAAGTATGCAATTATTGCTCACAATATGGTTGCACATTATATTGCATAAGATTGAGCAAATTACTTCGTGAAACGAAGAAATTATGCTATATTTATATATTGTTATTAAAATTTTACCGTCATATGTATGATGACGGTAACGGAAAGAAGGAATAGTATGGTTGCAAATCAAGAGGGTGTACAATCCCAACAGAAAATAAGTGTTATTCCATTAACATCTGTTTTATTAGCTGGGGCATTTGTGGCCATTTTAAATCAGACACTACTTGCTACAGCACTGCCACATATTATGCGCGATTTACATATTGACGCCAATACGGTTCAGTGGTTACAATCGATATTCATGCTTGTTAATGGAATTATGATCCCTATTACAGCATTTTTAATTGAACGGTTTACAACGAGAGGGCTATTCCTTTCAGCAATGGGCTTGTTCGGATTAGGGACCGTAATTTGTGCTATTTCTCCATCTTTTACATTTTTACTAGTAGGGAGAGTACTACAAGCATCAGGTGCTGGAATTATCATGCCACTTATGCAAACAATCATGTTTTTAATTTTTCCAAAAGAAAAACGTGGTTCAGCAATGGGCATGTTTGGTTTAGTCATTGCATTTGCGCCTGCAATTGGCCCTACTTTATCAGGATGGCTTATCGAAAACTATCCATGGCGTAGTTTGTTTTATGTTGTTATTCCAATCGTTGTAATTGATATGATATTAGCTTATTTCCTTTTGAAAAATGTAACAGAACGTTCTTTTCCAAAGGTGGATATGTTATCAATCGTCTTGTCCACATTAGGATTTGGGGGAATATTATACGGCTTCAGTACAGCTGGAAGTCATGGTTGGTTAACAGCCCATGTGTTGATTTCATTACCTATTGGAATTATCGCGTTATCTTGGTTTATTTATCGCCAACTTCATTTGGAACAGCCGATTTTGGAGTTTCGGGTATTTAAGAATAAAATATTCACATTAACGACTATCTTAGGTATGATTGCATTTATGGCAATGATTGGTGCTGCTGTGATACTACCAATTTTAATGCAGGAAATGTTAGGCTTCTCAGCTTTACGATCTGGTCTTGCTTTATTGCCTGGGGCAGTTTTGATGGGATTGATGAACCCAATAACTGGGCGTTTATTTGATAAATTTGGTGCAAGACGTTTAGCGATACCAGGTTTAACAATTGTCGTCATTACAACATTTTTATTTTCAATTTTAAATGACCAAACGACATTTACGTATTTGGCTATAGTTAACGCAGTTCGTATGTTAGGAATTGCAATGGTTATGATGCCTGTTACGACAGCTGGTTTGAATCAATTATCAAATAAGCTTATTCCACATGGTACAGCTATGAACAATACGATGCGACAAGTTGCTGGAGCAGTTGGTACAGCACTTCTAGTTACATTAATGACAAATCATGCTGTTCCTAATCAAGGAGCAAATGGAGCGATTCAAGGTGTTAACTTTGCCTTCCTAGTAGCAGCTATACTCGCAGTAGTTGCTTTAGGCTTGTCGTTCTTTATTAAAGAAAACCATGCACATTTACAAAAGAAAGCAGCTGTAGATAAATAATAAAAAGCAGGTAGAGACGTATAACATGATGTTCCTTTTATCAAGAACATATTATACATGCTACCTGCTTTTTTAAATGAGTTGGATAGTTTTTACGTTATAAATTTCCGTTAAACTTTTTAAAGTATGTAGACATTCCACGTTCAATGGTTTGTCCACCGTTAAAAGCATCATTGCTTCTCCGCCTAGATTAGAACGATCTACTTGCATGGTTGCGATATTTATTTGATAATTACCGAGTAAATTCCCAACCTTTCCAATGACACCAGGTAAATCATGATGGTAAATAAGAACAATATTTCCTTTTGGGAAAATATCGACTTGATAATCATTTAGTTCAACAATTCGCGGACCTAAACCATCTAGTAATGTTCCTGAAATCCGGAAACTTTCTTGTTTTGTAATCATTTCAATTGTAATGAGATTTGTAAATCCTTTTAAGCTAGAAGTTTTGTTTTCGTTTATTTTAATTCCGCGTTGATCTGCGAGATAGAGTGCATTAACATGATTAACTTGTTCACCAAGATGCCGTTGTAAAATTCCTTTTATCGTATTACGTGTAAGCGGACCAACCTCAAAATTAGTAAATGGACCAGAATAAAATAGGTTTATTTCTTCAACTACGTCGTCGGCCAGATGAATGAGAAATTGCCCAAGTCTTTCACTTAAAGTAAAATAAGGCGCCACTTGATTCATGGCCTCTTTTGGAACAGAAGAAACATTAACTGGATTTTGAACAACTTTTCCAGTGAAAAACCGAATGATATCATGACTAACTTCAACTGCAACATTTTCTTGTGCTTCGACTGTACTTGCACCTAAATGTGGGGTTGCAATAACTTCAGGTAAATCAAGTAAATTACTATGAAATGGTGGTTCTACTTGGAATACATCGAGTGCAGCGCCGGCAACTTTATTCGTTTGAATTGCATGATATAATGCATGTTCATCAATAATTCCTCCACGGGCACAATTGATGATGTGAACACCAGTCTTCATTTTTTGAAACGCTCGGGCATCCAGTAGATGTTTTGTATTTTCAAGTAGTGGCGTATGAATTGTAATAAAGTCAGATTGCTCGATTACCTCATCTAAACTAGCTGGTAAAATGCCGAGTTCTTCCCCTTTTTCCTCCGTTAAAAATGGATCATATGCCATCACACGCATTCTCTGACCAATTGCACGAAAGGCAACTTCAGCACCGATTCTGCCTAAACCAATGATGCCAAGAGTTTTTCCTTTTAATTCCACGCCGATAAATGCTTTTCGATTCCATTCCCGTTGCTTAAGAGAAATGGAAGCTTGTGGGATTTTCCTTGCTAGTGAAAATAACATCGCAATTGTATGTTCAGCTGCTGAATTTGTATTGGCATGAGGCGCATTCACGACTAAAATTCCATGTGCCGTTGCAGCTGTTAGATCAATATTATCAACGCCTACACCCGCTCTAGCAATTATTTTTAAGTTGTTCGCTTTTTCAATAAGCTGACGTGTTATATTTGTCTGACTACGAACGAGTAATGCATGAATGTTTGGGATGATAGTAAATAACTCTTCTTCTGTTAAGTCGTTACGAATAACAACATCGATATTCGGATGAAGTTGTAGTGGTTGAATGCCGTCTTCACTTATGGGGTCTGTAATTAGTACGGTATAAATCATATGAATACCTCCATATAGCATCACTTATTGTGCTAATTTTGTTTGTGTAACATATACTTCTTGGGCGGCACGTACACCTTGACCGTATGGAATTGATTTTCCAATTCTTTTCATACCGAGTTCAATTATAGCTACATATTGTAAAACATCTGCAGGATAACAATATCCCATATGTCCGATTCTAAAGATTTTATCTTTTAATTGTTGCTGACCACCGGCCAAAATAAGACCAAATTCTTTTTTCACTACTTGTCTTAAAGTATTCGCAGAAAAATCTGTAGGTCTAACGGCCGTAACAGTAGGGGATGCATGTACATCATCTGTTAGTAATGGAATATCTAAAGCTTGGAAAGCTGCTCGTGTCATCGTCTTCATGAGTTGATGGCGATGATATACTTGCTGTAGGCCTTCTTTTTCAAGAAGAGTTAATACTTGCTCCAGCCCAAATATTAATGAAATAACAGGTGTAAAAGGTGTCGTGTTGTTTGCTAGTTGTTTGTGATACATGCGAAAATCAAAGTAAAATTTTGGACTTGTATTGTTTTGAATGATCTCCCATGCCCGTTCACTTGCAGCAACCATAGTTAAACCAGGTGGTAGCATGAACGCTTTTTGTGACCCTGTTACGAGTAAATCTATTCCCCAATCATCCATATTCATTTCTGTTGCTCCAATAGACGAGACACCGTCTACTATAATTAGCGCATCAGAATAACTACGTACGATTTGTGAAAGTGCTTGAATTGGATTTAATACCCCTGTTGAAGTCTCACAATGTGTAAAAAATACTGCCTTAATCTGATTGTTTCTTTGTAAGAAATCTTTTATTTCATCAGGGTCTACGGACTTACCCCATATCGTTTTAATACGATGTGTTGTGATTCGATAAGCTTCGCAAATTTCCGCAAATCGTTCACCAAATGCTCCTGATACAGCAACAAGTACTTCATCTCCAGGTTGTACACAATTGGTAACAGCAGCTTCTAGCCCCGCCGTTCCACTACCGGCAATTAAAAGTACATCTTGTTTCGTACCAAAAACAGGTTTTAATCTTGGGCTTATTTTTTCCAAAAGCTTGCTGGTCGCTTGATCTCTATGACCAATCATCGACTGATTCATCGCTCGTTGTATGCTTGGATGAATGGGAGTAGGACCAGGAATTCTTAAAATCTGTTGTTCCGTTAACATGCGCATGTTCCTTTCTATGCGTAATCTATAATTAGTAAATAATAGCGTTAATTTTCAGATTAACAATATTATACGGATTGTGAATCGAAAAGTATAGTAGGTCATGACATAAGATGTATTTATTTTTGTAACATTGTACAATATGTACATAAGATTTTACTGCATTCGCATTTTAGTAAATAGAAAGTAGGATGTAAAATGAAAAAAGTAATATTAGATGTTGATACTGGTATTGATGACGCGATGTCGATCCTTTTAGCTGTGGAGAGCGGTCGAATGGATGTGCTTGGTATTACAGCGGTGAATGGTAATGTTCCGGTAAACTTTGTCATGAAAAATACAAAGAAAATTTTAAAGTTAATTGGAAATGAAGACATTCAAGTTTATCGTGGTGCAAGTGAGCCATTATTAAGAGAGTCCCATCATGAATATTCCGTTCATGGAAAAGATGGAATAGGCGATGCATTAAATCATGTCGAAGTAAGTCAGGATGAACCTAGTACGTTTGCACCAGAATTTATTGTTGAGCAAGTAAAAAAACATCCAAATGAGATAACTTTAATTATGGTAGGTCCACTAACTAATTTAGCGCTGGCGATAAAACGTGATCCAGAATTTATTCCGTTGGTAAAACAGGTTGTCATCATGGGTGGACTAGTTTCAGAAGCAGGAAAAGGGAACAAGTTACCAACATCTGAATTTAATATTTTTGCAGATGCAGAAGCTGCTAAAATTGTCTTTCATTCCGGTTTGCCAATTAAACTTGTAAGCTTAGATGTGACAATGAAAACATTTTTAGATAGGAAACGAATTGAAGATTTAAAGGGATCAAGGTACTATGACTTTATTTTAAATAGTACTGAAGTTTATCGTCAATACTCCCGAGTAAATTTAGGACAAGATGGTTGCGCACTGCATGATCCGTTAACAGTCGGTGTTGTTCTAGATCCATCATTAGTGAAAACGGAAAAATACTTTGTAGACGTTGAAACAAAAAGTGAACTAACTTATGGTCAAACTATTTGTGATTTCAGGGGATTATGGAATAAGGAACCAAATGTAGAAATATGTGTGGATGTTGATGCAACAAGATTTGAACAGTTGTTTATTGACACGTTAAAAAAGAGAAAAGCCTCCGTATAAAAAGGATGCTCCCAATATGCCAAATGTGGGAGCATCTTTATTTTTCATGTTGTCTAGTGTAATGTCCATACATGATAATAACAAATGATTGATTCTAGTTAAAAATGCGTACTAAATTATCGGAATAATGCATATATTTATTAAAAAGAGTGGGAGATGGCGAAATATTATCAAGGCATATTTTGAAAGCGTTTTCCAAATGGGGGGTGAGCTAGTTGAAAACAATTATTTTAGTGGAGTTTTTCTTATATTTTATTGTGATTATAAGTGTTGGTTATATGATGAGTCGGACAAAAATGAGCCATTCCGTATTTATTCTTGGTGGTAAAAAGATACCTGGATGGACGCTTGCATTTTCAGAACGGGCAACGGGAGAGTCGGCTTGGCTTTTATTAGGTTTTACAGGTTTCGTATTTGCTTCAGGACTCTCAGGGATTTGGGTTGCGGTAGGAATCGCATCTGGTATTATTTTTGCATGGCTATTTTTAGCAAAAAAGTTTCGGGCGGAAGCTGATAAGCATGAAGTGCTAACATTGCCAGATTATTTAGCTGTCCGGTTCGGTGAAAAGGCCAATATCATTCGTTGGTTAGCAACTGTTTTAATTGCAAGTTTCTTTGTCTTTTACGTAGGAGCGCAGCTTGCAGGTGCTGGAAAGCTATTTGTAACGACATTTGGTATGAATGAAGTAGTTGGAATTATAATTGCTACTGTTGTTATTTTAGCAACTGCCTATTTTGGAGGTTTTTTATCTGTTGTATGGACGGATATGATTCAAAGTGTGATGATGTTAGTTACATTATGTGTGTTGCCGATAGTTGCACTCGTTTATATTTATACGAATGACTTATCGATTAGTCAATCGTTGATAGAAGCGGGACCAACCTTTGATTCTTGGTTAGGTGGAACAACTGGATTCGCGATTGGAGTATTATTTTTTAATAACTTCTCTTGGTTCTTTGGGTATTTAGGTGGTCAACCACAATTAAGTGCCCGATTTATGGCTATGAAAAATGATAAGGATACAAAACAAGGTATTATCGTAGGTATAGTTTGGACTATTTTAGCTTACACAGGTGCATTTTTAATCGGTATAACGGCAATTGCCATTTATAGCCAAGGCTCATTCGCAGATGTAGAAACCGTCTTACCACATATGATTCTTGATTTGATGCCACCATGGATTGCAGGAGTTTTATTAGCTGGTATTATGGCAGCTATCATTACAACAGCTAACTCGCAACTGATGGTTGTGACGAGTTCGGTAAGTGAGGATATTATTCATAAAACGTTAGGTTTAAAATTAACAGATCGTCAGCTCGTACGCATTTCTCGTTTAACAGTTTTAATTGCTGGTTTAACAGGGATGATTATTGCACTGACGTCAGATTCATTATTATATTTAGTTGTTGGATGGGCGTGGGCAGGCGTTGGAGGAACTTTATCTCCAGCGATTTTAATGACATTTTTTTGGCGCCGATACTCTAGTGCCGGTTTAATCGCGACTATTATCTCTGGATTTGTTTTTACTGTAATATGGATTAGTAGTCCACTAGATGAAATCATGACATCACGATTTACAACGTTTTTTATCGCTGCATTTTTTGGGATTCTTTTCAGTTACTTATATCCTGACCGTAGTAAGGAAGATAGTGAAGTGTAGAGGGATAAACACGAAAATGCAACGTATTACTAAATATAACGGTTAAAAATAGCAGAACAAACTGTGGAAAGTTTGTATCTGCTATTTTTACTGGGAGAGGTATGAATAGGTTAGGAACCCTAAAATCACAAACACTCTTTTCAAAGGCAATTCAAGGTAATGTGCTTCCATGGCATAGACCTCAAAATTGGTGGTTGTGCTTTTTGACGTCTGTACGCGTCTTTTTTATTTCTATCATCATTTTGCTTTCATAAAATGAAACTATTTGATAGGTTAATCGTAATATAGGTATCTACTTTTTCTGAAAACGTATCATAAACAGTTGCGTTAGAAAATGGTTCATAAAATAAAAAATACGGGAGGGTATGAAATGGCGTAATAGATATAAGCCTGTTCATTTATGGCAAGGCTAATGGATGGGAGATTTCTGCACGATAAATGTTTTAACAAACGGTTTTGCAAGATAAATTAATTCAGTTGTCGATTTGAAATCAATCGGATAAATCAAGAAAATAGAGGTAATACGATATGTTATGTGAGCAAGCGTTTATAACAAGAAAAATCTTGAGGGAATATGTTGATTTTTACATAAATGGAATGGTGGAAGAAAGTATTAGTTTTAGAAGTTAGGAGAATGAAATTGGATAAAAAAAGATGGGTAGCGTTAGGGATTGCAGTAGGCTTATTTATTGTTTCAATCATTTCACAGTTAACTGCGACAGTGAAGACGGCGAATATTGATAATTTTATGAGTGCATTTGATACTGATTTTGTAGAAGAAGTAATTGAAGATGGAGATTTTGATAAAAAGATTGCAGTAATTCATTTAGATGGCATTATTCAAGATGATGGTTCTGCAAGTGTTTTAACTGCTAGTGGTTATAACCATGATCGGTTTCTCAAAATGTTAGATGAAGCAAAAGATGATCCGTTTGTAAAAGGTGTTATAATCCGTGTTAATACGCCAGGTGGTGGCGTGGTAGAAAGTGCGGAAATACATGATAAAGTGATAGAAATACAAGAGGAAAAGCCAGTATATATTTCAATGGGGAACACAGCGGCATCTGGTGGTTATTACATTTCGGCACCAGCAAAAAAGATTATCGCGCACCCAGCAACATTGACGGGTTCGATAGGTGTTATTATGGAAGGTATCAACTTTGCAGAGTTTGCTGAAAAGCATGGCTTTGATTTTAATACGATAAAAAGTGGTGCTTACAAAGATATTATGTCTAGCTCACGTGAAATGACTCCTGAAGAACGGAATATATTGCAAACGATGATTGATGAGATGTATGGTGATTTTGTAAAAGTGATTGCGGATGGACGTGGAATTTCAGAAAGTAAAGTGAGAGAAATTGGAGATGGGCGTGTTTATACAGGTTCACAGGCTAAAGAAGTTGAACTTGTAGATGAATTAGGTTCACTTGACGATACAATAGAATGGATGAAGGAAGACTATAAGTTAGATACTGCTACAGTTGTAGCGTATGAAGAAGGAATTGGTTTAGGATTAGGAAGCTTGTTTGGTATCACTACACAAAATTTATTTGGTGCAGAACGGGACATTTTTGGAATACGTGATGCGATTAGGGAATCGAATGCACCTCGGGCAATGTATTTATATTCAAGATAAGGAGGTGCCAATATGGGTGTTGATAATGATAGTCAGGAAAGACGAAATAGTAAGATAGACTCACACGATCATATTGTACATGAGCATCAACCGGCGCATGAAATTGGTAGCAATGACCACATTGACTCAAAAAGCTATGCGGGGTTTTGGATGAGATTTTGGGCATATACGATTGATTTAATTGTCGTCTTTAGTATAAATGGCATTTTATTAAGTCCATTAAAAGTTGTTACTAATGGTACGGAAATGAATCTTGGCGCATGGACACTTGCCGGTATACTCGGAGTCATTATCTTATATGGTTATTTTGTTGTGATGACAAAATATTTTGGGCAAACAATTGGAAAAATGATTCTAGGCCTTAAAGTGATACGAAAAGATTTCGAACCATTGCAATGGAGTGACTTAATATTTAGAGAAGTTGTTGGTAGATTTTTCTATCGTGTGTTAGCTTGGACAGGTATTTTGTATCTTGTAGTTGCATTTGATCAACGTAAACGTGGAATACATGATATGATTGGAGATACAATCGTCATTCATGAAAAATAATAGGTAATCAAAAACGAGCGAAATTTCGGATATAATACGAAGGAATCGCTCGTTTTTGATGTGGAAGAGAAAGTTTATGTCTTCATCATGCAACTTATACTTGCAACACAAAGTTTGTTTTAATCCGTTTGATCTGTTGTATCACGTTGTTCCTTCACGCGCATGTTTAATGCTTTATTTGCCCTTTGAACATCCCCTTCAAGTAAGCGCTTTAGATCATATGCAGGATATAGCCCCTGCTCAAACATGTAGTTGAAGACTTTTTCATGAAACTGAATACAGCGTTGCAATTGTGTTGTAAAGGTTTTCCTAAGGCGTGGTGTAGCAGTTTCTGTAATAGCTGCTGCATAAGTTTTAACAGCTGTTTTCGAATGGGATAAAAGAACTGCAGCATAAAAGCCCGCATCTATTTGACGAAAATCATCTTCTTGAAAGTCTTCATCGAGCAATTCTTCTTCTCTAGGTGCGAGAGAATAAAACTTTAAAAGTTCACGTAATTCTTTTTCTGTGTTATTTATTCCTTCACGATAAAGATTTCGAACTGCTCGGTCTTTTATCTCGCCCATAAAAAGCTTCATTTTCATAAGTGCTGTTGATTGCATCGCTACGATTTCATGTAGTTCTAATGTCTCATGCCAAGCTAAATGATTTGGTCGTTGTCTTTCTGTTGATTCCATTTACTGTATTCCCCCTAAGCAATAGTCATTTACACTATATGCCTTTATGAAGTTTTTGGTACTATTGTTTTTCTTCGCAAAAAATGTCACTGACATGGATCAGAGACATTTTTGCAAAGCATTATAAACTATTCATCTCGTTTGGATCGCGACCAGTGCGTTCATTTCGATCAAGTTTTGCGATTCGCTGCATATCTTCGCTGCTTAGCTCAAAATCAAATACTTGAATGTTTTCTTCCATTCGTCTCGGTGTGATAGATTTAGGTATGGCAATGGCGTTTTCTTGGATATGCCAGCGAAGAATAATTTGTGCAGGCGTTTTTCCATGCGCTTTTGCGATGCTTTGAATAATCGGGTCTACTAAAATTCTTCCTCGGGCTAATGGACTCCAAGACTCCACATATATTTGATGTTTTTCACAAAAATCTTTTAGTTTCTTTTGTTGTAAATAAGGATGACATTCTACTTGATTGACTACAGGTGTGATTTCACATTCGTGAAGAATTCTTTCTAAGTGTTCTATATGGAAATTACTTACACCAATCGCTTTTACCCGACCATCTTGATATAACTTTTCCAATGCCCGATATGTTTCTATATAGCGGTCATACATTGGTGTAGGCCAATGAACAAGGTATAAATCGATATATTCGAGTCCGAGTTTTTCAATACTTTCTTCAAAGGCTTGAGTTGTTTTTGCATAACCATGATGACTATTCCACACCTTTGTGGTAATAAATAATTCTTCCCGTGGGATGTTTTCATCTTTAATAGCTTTACCGATCCCTTGTTCATTTTCATAATACTGTGCGGTATCAATAGAGCGGTATCCGACATTCAAAGCATGGTGAACGGTTTTTACTACTTCTTCATTAGGGATTTTATAGACACCTAGTCCAAGCTGTGGCATTTTTATTCCGTTATGTAATGTAACATACTGCATAAGAACACACCTTTCTATTTTCTTCTTCGTCATTTCAGTTTAACATCTATCACGAATATTTGCTTTTGCCTGCTATTAAACTTATAAATATAGTTGTATTTTTACTCTACCTGAATATAAATAAAGTAGAATACGCAGTCGTGTCATACACCAATTAAATTGGGCAGGAGTGTAAACGTGTATGAAAAAAATGGAGGAAATGTTTGAAAGGCAACTAGTTCGATCTAGAAGAAATACGTTGGGAGACATCTTGTTACGAACAAGGGAAAGGGTACCGAAGAAGTTGGCATTTTCGTATAAAGAAGAGCAAGTGACTTTTTCAGAGTTAGATGAACGTGTAAATCAAACAGCCCGTGCATTCTTACAAGACGGTATAAAAAAAGGTGATATGATTACCGTTATGTCAAAAAACAGCTTGGATTTTGTAGTAGTAACATTCGCATTAGCAAGAATTGGGGCAGTTATGATACCAATTAATTATATGTTAACAACTGAAGATATCCAGTACATACTGGAACATGCGGAAGTGAAGGGGCTTATTGCCTCAAAGGAATTTATCACGGTATTAGATAAGATTCATAGCGATTTCATATCTTTTCGTTATGTAATGGATGTGGCGTCAGATGAAAATTGTGCCAAACGCTGGTTACCTTTAGCCAAAGTACGTCAAAATCAGTCTGTAAATTTTGTGGAGGCTTCTATTGATGACGAGGATTTAGCCCAAGTGTTATATACGAGTGGAACAGAGTCACGACCAAAAGGTGTGATGCTAACCCATAAAAGTATTATAAGTGAATACGTCAGTTGTATTGTCGATGGAAAAATGGATAAAAATGATGTGCTCGTTCATGCACTGCCTTTTTATCATAGTGCACAGTTGCATGTTTTCCTTGGACCGAGTGTATATGTTGGTGCTAGTGGGATTATTTTGGAGGGGGCAAGCCCCGAGATAATATTGGAAGCTATTGAAAAGAATCAAGCGAATCAACTATTTTGTCCTCCAACAGTGTGGATTGCTTTATTGCGTCACGCTGATTTCGACAAACGCGATCTATCGACACTTGAAAAATGTTATTATGGGGCAGCAATCATGCCAATTGAGATTTTAAAAGAGTTGTCCAGAAAATTGCCTCATGCACGGTTTTGGAATTTTTATGGGCAAACAGAAGTCGCGCCACTTGCAACAGCTTTGCAACCTGAAGATCAATTACGCAAATTAGGTTCAGCAGGCAAACCAACATTAAATGTACAAACTAAAATTGTAGATGAGAATGGACAAGAAGTACCCCGTGGGGAGATTGGAGAAATCGTACACCGAACACCTCATGTGATGGTCGGATATTTGCATGATCCTGATAAAACAGCAGAAGCCTTTCAACATGGCTGGTTTCATAGTGGAGATTTAGGTATGATGGATGAGGAAGGATATATTAAGGTAATCGATCGTAAAAAAGATATGATCAATACAGGTGGGGTGAATGTTTCAAGTCGTGAAGTGGAAGAAGTGATATATCAAATCAACGGTGTATCTGAGGTTGCAGTAATTGGTATTGCAGATGCATATTGGATTGAGGCGGTTACAGCTGTAATTGTATGTAAAGAAGCTGCAGTCATTACAAAGGAGGAAGTCTTAGCCTTTTGTAAGGAGCGGCTTTCTGCATTCAAAGTTCCAAAATATGTATACTTTATCGACACATTGCCAAAAAATCCAAGTGGAAAAGTATTGAAACGGTCTTTACGTAAACAATTTGGAGCGATGCAAGAAAACTAATAAATAGAAAATGATATTCATTTTACTCAGAATACAAAATGAGGAAAGGGCTGAGGAGAAACGAAAGTGTCAGCCTTTTGTACTCCCAACCCAGTAATGAATTCAAATTGATTTTTTTAATCATTTATAGTAGAACGAAGTCTTTGTAGCTTTCCTTTCGTTAATTGGTAAATACCTTGGCCTTCCAACTGGGTTAATTGTTCGTTTTTGAAATAGATACAAGTAGCCTCATCCATACCATAATGATGGTAGTTTGGAAAGGCTTGTGCGATATTTTTTAAATGATCCTCCTCTTGCCATTGTGAGAAATGGACAGCAATTAATATGTCTGAAAGTAATCCTAATCCATTTCTCACTTGAAATGTTTGGTTTGGATTGTCATTTGGTGACATGATGCAATGTGATAAAGAAATAAGCGCACCGGCTGAAAATCCAGCGATTGGAACGCCCTGTTTATAACGGGCTTTAATTAAATCTGCTATTGGAGTGTCTACAATGTATGCAGCATATTCGCTAGTATCACCACCACCAATGATGATTCCACCACTTTGATTTAGACACTCCGCTATTTTCTCAAGCGGAGTGTTAGGCAAGGGAAGTAAAGAAAATGGTGTAACACCATCATCGTATGCTAAACCTTGTTGATAAATCGGAATATATTGTTCCACTCCTACTCTATCCACATAGAGTATCGCGATAGGCCCATTATTTGTAAAATTTTTAAACAGTCTTGCCATCTTTGGGGTGAACGGTGGTCCGCCGCCAAATAAAAATATATGTCGATTCATTAAATTCATCTCCTTTTAAAGCAAAAAAGAGCTTCTGTACCGCTATTTTTCATTCTTTAATCATTAGTGTACATGTGTTACGTTATAACCTTTTTCTTGCAAAATTGAAATGATGTGAGGTTTTTCAATTAAGTGCAACGTTCCAACGATGACAAAATAGGTTTTATGATCACCCTTCTCTAAAAACTCCATCACTTTATCGGCCATGCCAAAATTACGTTTATTGTTTATTTCTTCCATAAATATTTTCTCTTCTTCAGACTTTGGATTTAAGTCTTCTGTTAAATGCTGGAGTAAATGATTGACATCTCCATTCATATATAGAGACATCAGTTCACGCATACTATCTTCATAACCGTTTATACTTTCTAGCGAGGAAGTTAAGTAGTCGATTTGAAATGCATCTGAGCGATCTGCAAATATCCGAAATTGTTGTTCTGCTGTTTCAAGTGCAACAATCTTTTTACCATCTTCCGCTGCTCGATTTAAAAAGTATTCGTCAACACCATGTTCAAAACGATACTTCTGAACAAGCATAGATTCAATAGTGGACGCAATAAACCATGGTTTATATTGTGCTATCAAATCAGGAGTTAGTTCAAGTTCTTCTAAAACGGTAAGCAGTTGGTCATATACATCTTTAGGTAGGTGATCTTTTATCGTCGTTCCATCTTCATATGTACCTAACAAAAACATAAGCTCCTGCATTTCATTAAAATCTAAATTTGTAATATCTACTTCTGGAACAACAACATCAGCTTCTGCATAGGCTTCTTCAATTTTCTCATGCAACGGGTACATATCTTGAACACCTGCATGCATCGTTCCTTGCAAATAGACAGTCGTTTTACCATTGGTTACTTTCCATAAAAAGCCTCCGGGACCTTCCGCTTCTTCCATTCTTATTACGCGGATGCCCTGATTAGAAAGTTTACTTAATGTAGCAAGTTGTTTCGTATCGTCCAACGGATTTCCAATTACATTAATTGTCTTTATGTTTTTAAGTTCTTTTAAAAGACTAAAGTCTGTTATTTTATTGCCTTTAATATTTAAAGTTTTTAGAGATTGTAAAGTTTCAATTCCGTCCAAAGATTGGATGCTAAGATTTTCAGCATCTAGTTCTGTGATCTTCTCAATATCGCTTTGTTTTATTACACCATCATGTTGGTCAATAGCTTTACGAACTGCTTTTTCTAAATGCTCATCAGTGAAGGTGATATCATTAGTGTCCGATTCTGCCTGACAGGATATTAACATAAGTCCAAAAAGAATAATGATGCCATAAAGTAATATAATCCGTTTCATTTTATCGCTCCCCCAAAAAAGTGGTAATTATCATAACTATAGCACAAATGAAATACCTGTATATCAGAATATTATTAAAGATAATCTTTGTATATTCTCTTTGAACTTTCAAATACTGAATACTGGAGGTGTTTTTCATGAGTGAAAAGCGTAATAATTGGAGTCAAACACGCCCAAAGTCAAGTGTTAATCCTCAAGGTAAATCAGAAGATGATGCCATGCATGAACCAAAATCTCAATTAGAACAACGTGCAAAAAAGAAGAATACGAAAATTTAATAGGAAATGAGTGAAACATCATCGAAAAGACATTGCTGTATTTAAGAGAATCATTGGGGAACCATACGGACGATCAAATAGCAATGCAGTTATATCAAAAATTAAAAAGTAACCGTTACACAGATGAATTAGCATTTTGTGAAAATTTAACCGATCCAGAATTAACGTATCTAAACCAATTATTAGAACATGAAATGGACTATGCAACGCAAGCAAATGATGCGACAAGGCTTGTCCAGTTGAACGGTATTTATGAGATCCTGCTTTAAGCAATGATTCCAAAGATTAGATAAAGGTAAGAAAATGTAAGAATGGACGAAAAAGGATATGTGGTCAGTCCAACATGATATGTCAAAATATGTAGAAACCTGCCAGAACAAGCTTTGCAGTTGCAAAATACGTACTTTCATCATAGGAGAAATGAATCATTTTAAAAAATGGGTACATTTTACATTGATTTATGAATGGGTGCGTAGTAACATATAGTCATAAGCTACGTTGTACGTATTTAAATATGTTTTAACCTCTATATATAGAATAGGGAGTTTTACATTGAAGTTGTATTGCTAAGCCGTCAGTGTAGCGGAAAGCAAGAAAACTTCTGCGGACACCCACTTGGTGAAAGTGGTGGTTTAAAACTATTTCTATCAAATACGGCAGTTGTGGCTATTCCTATTTAAAATTAAACGACCAGCATCTTTATGATTGCTGGTCATTTCTTGTTTCTAAAGTCTATTTTTTCTTGGAAAATACATATTAGTCGTCAGTAATTTTATTTACTTGATAAATTTCTTTTGAATCTTTTTTATAAGCATAAAAATACTTTGTATGTGGTTCTTCTTTCAATCGAACCATCGCCGCATGTTCCCCCATTGCCTCATTACTTTGTACAATCGTAATTTCCTCAACATCTGTTGTACGGTCATAACCATTCTCTTCTAGGTATTCTAATGTATCCGTCAATAAGTTATTCTTCTCTTGATAGGCTTGAAGAGAATAGTAGCCAATTGTTGAAAAGATAACAATTGCAAATATAGCTAAACTTATCATTCCTTTTCGCATGCTCTACCCCCTAATAGCAGTATAACAGATGGGTGATTTCCATCAACAGTATCATAATTAGAACAATATGCATACACATTTTTAATTAAAAATGATATTTGATGATAACAAAACAACGAAAAATAATTGTACGGGTATGAAGAAAATAAGTAAGCCATGTTTCATATTTCCTAGAAGGAAAAGGTAATCATTGACTATGAATCTTCCTTCTCCTATAATTTTTTTAATGAATGAAACAGCAATTGATAGGATTAGGATGTGGATAAATGAAACAAGATGCAAATATTGATTACAGCAAATTAAAGCGATTTCCAATCGTTGCTGTTTTACTGCCTGGCGCATTTTTGGCAATTTTAAATCAGACATTACTTATTACGGCTATACCGCATATTATGCAAGAATTACAACTTACAGAAAATACAGCACAGTGGGTTATGACAATTTTTATGCTTGTAAATGGCATTATGATTCCGATTACCGCATTTTTAATTGAAACGTTTACAACGAGAAGGTTATTTTTATCTGCGATGACATTATTTGCTGTTGGAACGCTCATTTGTGCCCTTTCATTGGATTTTCCCATGTTGATGTTTGGTAGAGTCGTACAAGCTGCTGGAGCAGGAATTATGATGCCACTCATGATGACAGTCTTTCTGCTCATTTTTCCAATAGAAAAACGTGGTGCAGCGATGGGGACTGTAGGATTAGTAATTGGTTTTGCACCTGCAATTGGCCCGACGTTGGCAGGCTGGATTGTGGAGCATTATCCGTGGCGCACATTATTCTGGGTAGTTCTTCCTTTGGCAATTATCGATATCATCATCGCATACTTTGTGATGAAAAATGTGACAAAGCGGACTTTTCCTAAGGTGGATATTTTATCTATCATTTTATCCACAATAGGCTTTGGGGGAATATTATATGGATTCAGTAGTGCGGGAAACAGTGGATGGACAAATGTATATGTACTACTATCGATATGCATAGGGACGATTGCACTTACCACTTTTATTTTACGACAGTTTAAATTAAAACAGCCCATTTTGGAGTTTCGTGTATTTAAAAATCGCATTTTTACGATTACGACGATTATCAGTATGATCACATTTATCGGTCTCATTGCATCTGAAACAATTTTACCAATTTATATGCAAAATATGGCCGGGTATGGTGCGTTAGATTCCGGGTTAGCATTACTTCCCGGAGCACTTTTAATGGGATTGATGTCACCGATAACGGGAAGGATTTTTGATAAAGTAGGTGCCCGTTGGCTCGTAATTATTGGGCTTATCATGTTAACTGTAACATCCTTGCTATATACGAATTTGTCGGCAACTACATCTTTTGCCTTTATTACAATTGTATTTGCGGTGCGAATGTTAGGTATTTCGATGATAAACATGCCAGCAACGACAGCGGGATTAAATGAACTACCTAATCGGTTAATTCCGCATGGGACAGCTATGGGGAACACCATGCGTCAAGTTGCTGCCTCTATAGGGACTGCGATGTTAATTACGGTAATGACAAGTACTGCGACAAAAGCCGGAACGCATGCAACCAATGAGGATATGATACATGGTGTGAACATGGCATTTTATTTTGCGACGGCAATTACAATTGTTGCACTTGTTTTGTCATTTTATATTAAACGAAGTGATAAAGAACGTGTTAAGATTGGAGAATAATCAAGAAAAACCATGCTCCCTACCCCTCAGTAGGTAGATGCACGGTTTTTTTGAGGTTTCTATGCCTTTATCTCTTTTTAAGAATATGAAAACAACTACTGATTGAATCTTTATATTATTTGATTAACCTTCCACCACGTTCTACCTAATCAAATGGTGAAAGTTTAACTTCTTATTTAATGCATACATGATTGGGATTCCGATACCCATAACAGCAATTTCTCCAATTGCTGTTGTAAACCAGCTTAAAAGAAAAGGTAATTGCAATGCAAGCTTCAATTCAAAGGCAACAATGTACATGTTAAATGTAAAGACAAGCGTGTTTACGATTAGTAACAACCATGTGTTTTTAATATATCGTGCAAGAAAAATGATGATTCCAAGTGATAGTGCTGAATGTGCTACCCCAAAGAAAAGATCGTATAAACCTAATGGGGAAAATAAATTTGTAATGAATACACCTAACACAATACCGAAAAAATACTTTTTATTAAATACTACGAGGTGATTAAAAACCTCAGGGAGCCGAAATTGAATGCTAGAAAATGCAATTGGCTGTATGGATAATGAAAGGGCAATGTATAATGCGGCAATCAATCCATTTGTTACTAGTGTTTTTACTTTCACTATTTATTCACTCCTTAGTTTTTTTACGTGGGATGGTTGCGAACCACGATATAGAACTCCATTCTTTTTTGAGTTCAAGTTTTAATTATAGCAGATTTCCCGATAGAAATTAGAAGAAAGTTAGTATCTTGTATGAAATTTGTTATGTATTACCTGTATAGGTAACATTAAGCTTCAGCAAGTTCTTTTAGATTCATATTTTATGAACATTATATATCCTTCATTAATATATATAAAACATATCAGTTTAGTATGTTATTTAAAGGGGGATATAAATTGGTGCAAATGATGTTAACCGGCCTTTTATGTGGTGCACTATTAGGCTTTGTAATGCAGAGAGGACGTTTCTGTTTAACCGGTGGTTTTCGAGACATGTATATCGCAAAAGATAATCGGATGTTTTACGCGTTATTAATTGCCATTGCGGTACAAAGTGTAGGGGTTTATCTTCTGATTCATTTTGATGTGATCACATATGCTACTGGAAGTTTTCCATGGTTAGCGACGATGATTGGTTCATTTTTGTTTGGAATAGGTATTGTTTTTGCTGGTGGATGTGCCACAGGGACTTGGTATCGGGCTGGAGAAGGTTTATTAGGTAGTTGGATCGCGTTAATTGGCTATATGTTTATGAGTGCCGTAATGCGGACAGGGATTTTAGCACCAATGAATGATTCATTAAAAGGTGTGACGACTACAACAAATTCAATTGCGGATTCTACAGGGATTTCTGTTTGGGTATGGATCAGTCTTCTTGTAGTAATCGTGTTGTTTTTTGTTCAAAAGGAGTTAAGAAAGCCGAAACTCTTCATTCCTACATTAAAACGTAAGCGAACTGGCATTGGATACGTTTTATTTGAAAAGCGTTGGCATCCTTTCTTTACGGCGATATTAGTTGGCATCATTGCTATTATAGCTTGGCCATTAAGTGTTGCAACAGGAAGAATGGCAGGTTTAGGAATCACGACACCTTCGGCAAATATTTTACAATTTTTGGTTATCAATGATTTGTCTTATTTAAATTGGGGTGTGTTTCTCGTCTTAGGTATTTTACTTGGATCGTTTCTCGCCGCCAAAGCGAGTCATGAGTTTCGATTCAGAATGCCCGATGCCAAAACTGGTATTACAAGTTTTGTCGGTGGAAATATAATGGGATTTGGAGCAAGTTTAGCTGGAGGTTGTTCCATTGGTAATGGACTAGTGGCAACTGCGATGATGACATGGCAAGGATGGATAGCCTTATTATTTATTATTTTAGGTACGTGGACTGCGTCATATTTTGTTTTTATGCGACCGAAAGGAAATACGCAAGCTGTTCCTGATGATACAACAGTAATCGTATAGGGGGAGGAAAAGAAATGAGTCAAACATTACAAGTCATGGGACAAATTTGTCCATTTCCATTAGTAAAGGCAAAGGAAACCATTGCTAATATGCAGAGTGGAGAATTACTGACGATTCACTTTGATTGTACACAAGCGACGGAAAGTATACCGCGTTGGGCAGCGGAAGAGGGGCATGAGGTAACGAATTTCGAACAAATGGATTTAGCTGCTTGGAGCATTACAATAAAAAAAGGATAGCTTATTTATGTGTAAACGCAAAATAAAATCATGAAGCACGTGAGGGTTGTTTGGTTTTACTTTCAATGTGAAGATTGAAAGTAATCAACTTTCCTTCACGTGCTTTTTTATGTTGTATTCTCTCATGGGTGGGGTAACTATTGCATTTTTTTTACTCATTTATCTTGTTTAATATGCTGTCCAACCACTATCAGCGGCAATTACTTGGCCATTTACAAAACTAGCGTCATCACTTGCTAAAAATAAAGCAATTGTTGCAATTTCCTCTGGCTTGCCATTTCGCGGATTAAACGCCGCACCTGACATAGCCTTTTCCATGCCAAATTTATTAGGTTCATTCATTGTTGTACCGATATTTGTTTCTACACCACCAGGAGCAATTGCATTGCAGCGAATGCCTTCATTAGCATATTGGAAACCAACGTTTTTAGTAAATCCGATAACTGCATGTTTGGATGCTGTGTAAGCAGCGCCAGCTCTTGATCCATACAAGCCACCAACTGATGCATTATTAATAATGACCCCACTATTTTTTTCTAAAAAGATTGCAAGGGCTTTTCTCGTTGCACGCATAACACTAGTTGTATTGACACCAATTACACGTTCCCATAGTTCGTCTGTTACATCACCAGCTGGAACAAAATTATCCATAATACCTGCATTATTCACTAAAATATCTAATGTACCATACTTCTCTACAGCGGCATTTATCATGTTTTGTACATCTTCTTCTTGCATGACATTTGCAACGACCGCGGTGGCTTCACCACCAGCTTGTTTAATTTTATCGGTCACTTGTTGTGCAGTTTGTTCATTTGTGTCCGCAACGATTACTTTTGCACCTTCCTTAGCATACAAGATTGCGATTGCTTCACCCATTCCCGATCCAGCACCAGTAACAACGGCAACTTTTCCAGCTAATTTCATGAGACATCCCTCCATTTAGTGTATTCACTTATTATGATATACTACAAATAATAAAACACAAGGTAAATGTGAAACATTTCACAAATAGTTTAGAATGAGAAATGATTTATCCCACGTCAGCCAGCTGTATTTTGGTGTTTTGAATGTCTGTCTAAGCATTGATATATAAGGTTTTCAGGAGTCTATCAATCTACAAAAATCCTTGCATATAAAAAAACCGTCTGATAGAGTAATAGTTACCACACCAAAACTCAAAAATAGACGGGAGCTTTTTATATATCATGTGCCATAATAATAGCATTTATTCAGATGAAAAATCAAGTGTACTCATAGACAAAACAAAAAGTGGAAAAGTAAGACCTTGGAGAGAATAGAAAATCGCTAATGTCGATTATTTTGAACTCTTACATATTCTTGAATTTAAAAAAGCTGAACGAGTAAAAGATTGTGCTGAAGTATTGGAGTATAAACAAAATCGTGAAACAGGCGAAAGAAAACTATATAAAGTGTGGTTTTGTAAATCTAGGCTTTGCCCAATGTGCAACTTGAGGAGAGCAATGAAGCATGGTATTCAGTCACAAAAGGTTGTTGCTGAAGTCATTAGACAAAAGCCAACAGTTCGTTGGTTGTTTCTTACACTAACAGTTAAAAACGTTTATGATGGTGAAGAATTTAATAAGAGTTTATCAGATATGGCTCAAGGTTTTCGCCGAATGATGCAGTATAAAAAAATCAATAAAAACCTAGTTGGTTTCATGCGTGCAACGGAAGTTACGGTTAATGATATTGATAATTCATATAATCAGCATATGCATGTCCTAGTCTGTGTTGAAAGTACATATTTTTATAATGCTGAAAACTACGTTAATCAAAAGCAATGGATTCAATTTTGGAAAAGAGCTATGAAGTTAAACTATGATCCAAATGTAAAAGTTCAAATGATTCGACCGAAAAACAAACGAAAATCAGATATACAATCGGCAATTGATGAAACAGCAAAATATCCCGTGAAGGATATTGATTTCACAACAAATGATGAAGAATAGAATTTGAAACGATTATCTGATTTAGAAGAAGGTTTACATCGAAAACGATTAATATCTTATGGTGGGTTGTTGAAAGAAATACATAAGAAATTAAATCTTGATGATTCCGAAGATGGCGATTTGATTCATACAGATGATGAAGAAAAAGCAGATGAAGATGGATTTTCAATTATTGCAATGTGGAATTGGGAACGGAAAAATTATTTTATTAAAGAGTAGTTCAGCAAACGGGCCAGATAAAGGGGGGGATAGATAATGGAAAATAAAAATAAGAGATTAATAAATATAGCGAACATCTTTACAATTTTTGCTTTTATATATTTAATATATGCGATTGGTGATATTGCATATAGGTATATTGCTCTTCTGAGTGAAAACTCTGATATAAACATGAATCAAATGTTTAAATGGAATTGGGATAGTTTTTTGAGAGAGGTAACTACTTCTGGTTTCAAGGTGTTAGTTTTGTTTGGGATAGGTGCAATATTACGTAAATGAGTTTGATTGGATAGTGATAAATTTATATTTAGGGAGGTGACTACTGTATGAAAAAAAGAGGTACAATCATGCTAATAACAGTAGCAATCATTACTTTTGGTGTTTTTACATATTATTCGTCTCCTACTGAGGCTAATAAAGAAACCGACAAAACCGAAAGCATTGTAACGGATAAAAATGGAGAAATAGTAGAACCACTTAACGAAGATGATGGTAACCTTGGACATTAATAATTAGTATTAATGGGATAATAAAGCACAAATAAACTTAAATTAGGTTGTTCAAGAATAGGGCGCGATTGTTGAATAAGAGTGCAAAAGATACGAGATCATTCTCGTGTCTTTTTTAAACGAGCCACGAGCGCAAATCCCCTTTTGCTGAGTCTCCCATTTAGTGCCCAAAATGTAGTATAGGTTACCATCATTTGATGAAAGAGGTGAAAAGATGAAAGAAAAGGCAAAGGCATTTGCAGAAAAGGCTCATCAAGGTCAGTATAGAAAGATAACGAAAACACCATACATCACGCATCCAATTCGAGTCGGAGAAATTTTAGAGGAGGCCGGTTGTTCGGATGAGTTAATTAGTGCTGGATATTTACATGACGTGGTAGAGGATACACAGTATGAGATAGAAAATATTGAAGAACTATTTGGTACGAAAATAGCAGAGTTTGTTGCATCACATACGGAAGATAAGTCGAAAACATGGAAAGAACGTAAACAGCATACAATTAATATATTGCGAGATGCAGATAAAGAAGTGAAATATTTAATTGTTGCAGATCGTCTTGATAATATCATGGAGTTTGAAAAAGATTTGCATGAATTGGGTCCAAAAGTGTGGGGGTATTTTAACGCAGGTTACGAAGATCAAAAATGGTATAATGAATCAATGATTAAAAACATGTCTGTTGGATTAAATAGAGATGATATTCCATCATTTTTTACAACTTTTGAACAGACGGTTTTACGGGTTTTTAGAAAAGAAAATCAGTAGAATAAGGCTTTATCCGACCTTGCGATATGGGATAAAGCCGTCTTGATTCAAATTTCCATTTAACTTTAAGAAGCTTTTACCGTTGTGTCCTTATCTTTTGTATTTGTAAAAGAATTCCACGCTTCAATAATTAAAAATACACATAGGACGAGCAAGACAAAGGATGAACCTGCAAGGAAGTAATTCGGTTGTTCTCCTGTAAAGATATTTTCATATATTAATACACCTAATGCTGCTAGTGTAATAATGAACATAAAGATCATCGGTATAATGGTAAACCATGCTTTCACACCTTTTCTCACTAGCCAAATACTAACGGCTAATAGAGCGAGTGCACCTAGCATTTGGTTTGCTGATCCAAATAGTGGCCACACTTTATTCCATGTTCCAGAAACAGCAAGTGCACCAGCACCAATTACAATGACGATGGTAGAAATATGTTGGTTAGAGAAAAACTTTGATCTTCCTTCTGCAAATTCTTGGACGCCATACTTCCCTAGCCGGGTTGCAGAATCTAGTGTTGTCATTAAAAAGGCTGAAGCTACGAGCGCAACGAATGTTGTACCAACTGCTTCAGGAATTCCAAATGAACTCATTAAGAAACCGATACCCGCCGAAAATGTTGGAATAGGTCCGCCTAGTTCAGCTAGTCGAGCAGCAAAATCTGCTTGTGACAAATAAGCAACAGAGCCAATAGCGATAACGGCTAGAAATCCTTCAATGAGCATCCCACCGTACGTAATAAATTTTCCGTTTTTTTCATTATCCAATTGCTTTGCAGTTGTACCAGATGAAACAAGTGAATGGAAGCCGGAAACTGCTCCACAAGCAATTGTGATGAATAAGATTGGGAATAGATAACCTAATGTATTGTTATGAAATCCAGTATATCCAGCCATTTTAATAACCGGGTTTGCGAAGAGAATACCAATTGTTGCCCCAATCATCATTCCATAAAGTAAGAATGAGTTTAGATAGTCGCGTGGTTGTAATAAAATCCAAACAGGCAAAACGGATGCGACATACGAATATCCTAATAAAATGACAACCCATGTTGTTCCACTTAATTCAAGCGGGAATAGATTTCCAACCCACACACAAGCAAACATCGCAATAACACCAAAAATACTAGCAACGACAAAATTCATCCTAACTTGGTTGACGAGTATACCGAATAAAATGGCTAATCCAATAAATAACATCGAGGAGGTGGCGGCCTCTGGTACGCTAACAAATGTATCACGAACTAAAATAACAAAAACACCAACAATCAGTATAAGCGTGGCAATCGAAAAGGATAAAAATAATGTTTGCCCGCGATTCCCAATATACTCTTTAATAATTGTTCCAATAGATTGTGCCTTATGCCGAATTGATGCTTGTAAAGAAGTGTAGTCATGAACACCACCAACAAAAATACTACCAAGCACAATCCAGATGACAGCTGGAATCCACCCAAATACGGCAGCAGATACAGGGCCAACAATTGGTCCTCCACCAGCAATGGTTGCAAAATGATGCCCGAGCAAAACTGGTTTCCTAGCGGCCACATAGTCGACACCATCAGCCATTTCAATAGCGGGTGTTTTGCGATTTGGGTCTACATCTAACTTTTTCTCCAAAAATTTACCATACGTAAAATAAGCAATGATAAAGACGACACCAACTACAAGTAATAATGTTACTAAAGTCATTGTAAAACATTCCTCTCCAAAAAGAATTTTTCAATACTTGAAACAAAGGGTCTACCTTTGGAATGCACAATGATGTTTTTATCATGAGGTTGAATGATAGCTAAATAAAATTCTGCCCAACCATGTAATCCAAACTTTAAAAACTTTATCTTTCGAAAACGGTTCACCTCCTTGACAACTTTAGGGTCAATCTCAGCATTTGTAATAATCATACCGATGACAATGGTAGACATATGTTCTTGATGTTCGATAGTGTAGTGGTGCATATGTTTTTCTATCTTTTCACGAAAGTTTTGAATATAAGCTTCAGTAATTTTATCTTTTGTAGTAGTAGCGAAAATAACTTGTCGGTTTTCTACACCATATACTTTTATTTTTTTAGTAATCATATATCGCTCATCTCTGCGATGGTAATGTGCGAGAAAGGCAAGTGGCATACCATCTAATTTCACATCACGGAAAACGTCAAACTGTAAAGTATATATATTGGCAAGGGCATGAACAAAATTTTTAATCTCTATCTCTTTGTCTTTCATATCATATCTCCTCCATCGACAACCTCTTATATATTTCGTTTCGAATTAGCTAAAAAGGCATTAAAATCGTTTTAATCCAAGTACCTGCAACGTTTTGAAAAATCGTGTGATTCGCAAGAGAATATGATCATTTTTGAAATCCAAGCTTTTCTCAATATAAATGGCAATATCATGATATTTTATCAAATGGTAATCATCCTTATTACTTGGTACAGACCATGTTGTACGCACTTCATCTGTTGGAACACAACAACCATTTAATACTAAACGTGAAATGGTAAGTACATTTCCCTTTGCTGTAATCCGATCTTTTACGTTTTTATCCATTGAAACTTGAATAACCATCTTAATCTCCCTCACAATAATATATTATCTAATTATTCATTTTATAAAAACTATTAGTATAATAATACAATACTTCTAAATAAAAGTGAATATATTGAATAGTTAAACTCAGATATTTTATGATATGATGATATGCAAGGTACAAGAACATCATTTATTCAAATTTAATCGAGGAGAAAGGGGAGATAGTATTGAAGGTTGTCGTGTTAGGCGCAGGCGCGCTAGGGGTTTATTTTGGGGGTAGATTGATTGAAGCGGGTCATGATGTGACATTTTTAGTCCGGAGAAATCGAGCGGAACGCATACATAACAATGGTTTAGAGATTCACAGTACAAGGGGAAACTATGTCGTGGCGCAACCAAAAGTTGTGGTTGACGTGAGTGAGATAGATAGAGTGGACCTGGTATTTTTTTCTGTTAAAGGCTATCATTTGCAGGGGGCAATTCCAACATTAATAGAATTGGCAAAAAAAGGAGCATATATTTTGCCAGTATTAAATGGTGTAGAGCATTTTTCAGTCATTGAAAAAGCTTTACGACCTTTCATTGAACAAGGAGTGACGAAAGAGCATCCAGTATTAGGTGGTTTGTCGTTTATTATTGCTACATTAGATGAGAAAGGCTATGTTCATCATACAAGTAAGCAGCACAAACTTGTTTATGGTGCCTTCCATCATTCGCAACAGGAATTTTGTAATAAATTGCAAACACTACTTACTAAGGTCAATATTGAAAGTGAAAATAGTGAGGATGTTTTACTTGCTTTGTGGGAAAAGTACATGTTTATTACTGCCTTTTCCAGTGTTACGACAGCGGCAAATCTACCAATTGGTATGATTCGGAGGTATGCTGAAACAAAGCAGGTTGGAATAGATGTTTTACAAGAAATGCGACAACTCGGAAATAAATATAATGTGCCGTTAGATGAGACACATGTTGAAAAGGCAATTGCTTTAATTGATGAGTTACCTGATGAAGGCACATCCTCGATGCACCAAGATAAACGTAAAGGATTACCATTAGAGTTGGATCATTTACAAGGTGCAGCATTGCGTTTAGCAGAAAAGGCTAATATTACATTACCTACAATTTCATTAGTTGTAAGATTAACGAAACCGTATGAGAAAGGTCTTCCCTTGTGAAGGCTTTTTCTATGTGTTCATCATTTGAAATATGATGACAATGTGCAATACAATTTATAATGTCATGTGCACGTCGAAAATACTTTTTCCCCATTTTAAATTGGTTTAAGTAAAATATTAGTACCAGACAATAGTACCTTATGGTAAAATAAGTTTAAGTTAAGGTAATGACATGGAAAGAGGGGAAACGGCATGTATAAATTTGCAGCCAATGTTTTAAAAGGTTTGTTAAGTATGAGTAGAAGAATAAAAGTTTATGATAAAGAGAATGTACCTAAATCTGGCGGGTATGTTATCGCATGTACGCACACAGGTTGGATCGATATTTTATGGTTAGGTATTTCGGTTCTACCAACTGAGCTTCATTTTATGGCCAAAAAGGAATTGTTTCAAAATAGTTTTCTACGTTGGCTTATGAAAAAGCTAAATGCTTTTCCAGTTAATCGAGAAAATCCAGGGCCAAGTGCGATTAAAATACCACGCAAGTTAATCAAAGAGGGAAAGGTAGTAGGTATTTTTCCAAGCGGAACTCGAACGAGTGATGAAGTTCCTTTGAAAAGAGGGGCAGTTACAATTGCAAGTGTGGCGAAAGCTCCCTTAGTGCCAGCTGCATATATTGGCCCAAATAATTTTTCGGATCTTTTGAAGCGCAAGAAGCCAGCAATTATTTTTGGTAAACCGATAGAAGTTCCCAAAGATCAACCTAAAAATATGCAAGTAGAGTGGATGATGCAGGAACTTGAAAAGGAAATGAAAAACTTACACACAAGGTTGATAGAAATCAGGAGAGAATAGAGCAATTGAAAAAAGAATATGAAATACTTTTTAAAAAAATATAACTTTTGTAATTCCCGTTATACAATCGTTTTAAACCTATTTTAAAAAAGTTTTTTAATTTAACAGGTAATTTTTTATTAATCACGAATATATATGTTATCGGATGTTTTTTTTGTGGATTGAAAGTATCAAGTTATTCTAATTGTATATTGAGAATATAAGTTCGTTATAAAAGACTTGCAAATGCTGAGAATTGTTTTTTATTTTTCATACAGCAATCGGAAGGGGAATTGCTCGGATGAAAAAGGTATTATTTTTTGTATACGATGAATATGCCGATTTCCAAATTGGTCATCTCCTGTTTTTCTTAAAAAAGCTAGGGAAAATGAAGGTTGATGTTGCCTCATTGCATGGAAAGGAAGTGGTGAGCCTAGGTGGGTTGAAAGTTTGTGCAGCAAATCGGTTACAAGAAGCAAAAATGGACGAATATGATTTATTTTTAATCCCAGGTGGTGATGGTGTTCATTCATTACTTAAGCAAAAGATATTGCATGATAAGCTTCTAGAAGCATATGAAAAAAATATACTGATTGCAGCTATGTGCGGTTCAGTCATCTGTTTAGCGGAAGCGGAATTATTAAATCAAAAAGCTTTTACGTGTAATGAATTAACTTTTAATCAGTTTCAGGATATTTTCATACAAGGTAACTATACTGGAAAAAGTATAGAAACGAGCACATCGGGAATTATTACTGCAAAAGGGACTGCGTTTGCTTTATTTACAATTGCGGTATTGGAAAATCTGAAACTCTTACAAAATGACAATCAGCGGGAACATATACGCGCCTTTTGTAAGGGTGAAGCTTAGGTGTATGGGTTGATGAGAATAATAATTCAATATATGGATTGCCAGACTGTGGAAGATTAGGATATATAGCAAATGGGGTTTTATGATGAAAGCAGAAATCGCTCATTTAATTCAGGAATTTGAACAGTTTAATCGTTTTGTACAATCGTTGGAGAAAACAGAAGATGACTATTTTTTTAAATCGATTAAGAAAGGGAAATGGTCACCTGCAGAAATTATTAGTCATATCACGTATTGGAATCGATACATATTAGACGATTTACTTCCCAAGATGAAACAAGGTGCCAATGTAACAAGTGTTGCATTTGATGAAATTAATATACCAGCTGCAAAATATGCACTATCTGGTGTTACAAAAATGCAATTAATTCATGAACAAATTGAATCAAGAAATAATTTAATTCAAGTATTAAAAGAAAAGTCAGACGAAGTATTTTTCGCTGAATTTAAACTAAATGGAGAAGCAATGGATCAATACTCTGGTTATCCACATACGATGTTTCATTACATCCGTGTTTTCGTGTGGCATGACAACCATCATCGAGCACAAATCGAACAATTCTTCCATAGTCATTTAACATTGCATCATGATAGAAAAGAGTTAGCATGGATAAAAGAATAATTTCATTAGCACCTGTTTTATCCGCTCATCCAAAAGTACTCATATTAGGTTCTATGCCGAGTAGGATTTCTTTAGAAAAACAACAATATTACGCGAATACGAGAAATCATTTTTGGAATATCTTATATACATTATTTCAAATTGCACCAATTGAGTCATACGATGAAAAAATACAGTTTGTGCGAAAAAGACATTTAGCATTATGGGATTCGATTGGGTCTTGCTATCGTGAAGGTAGTTTAGATGCAAATATTGAAGATGAAACGCCAAACGATATACCAGCCTTGCTCAAAATGTATCCTTCCATTTCACTTATTGCTTGTAATGGAACAAAATCATATCAAACATTTATGAAGTATTTTTCAGTTGATATTGATATTGATATAAAAAAGCTACCTTCTACAAGTCCAATTCCAGGAAGATATACAAAATCTTTTGAAGGGAAAGTAGCGGACTGGAAAGTTATTTTAGATTATATAGAAAATGATGCATAAGCAATATGCCTAAAAAATTCATGATTTGGATTAATATTTTAGGAAATGCTTTTGTATAATGAACATTGTGAGTAACTTTTTCTAAAGCAGTGAATAGCTTAAGAAAAAGATACAAAAAAAGAGTCGTAAGCGGCAACTTACGACTCGGACAGATGTGTAGGATATGGCGACTCTATGAGGTGTGAAAAAGATATAACCCTAGTCCACCAATACGAGGGTACTACTTCTTTTCACGGCTATTTACGATTAACAACACGAGCGTTGAGAAGGCGATCATCAATTCGATTGTCTTTTCAATCGGTATCATATGCTTCAGCCCCTTTCTTTAAGGGATTTAAAGCCGCCAACTTACCTCCTAAAATGTCGTACTTATCCTACATTACCTGTCTTATTACTTATATATATTACGAATTTCTAAATTAATGGCTACATTGTAAATAATTGGTACGAAATTCACATAGGAAAGTTATGTAGGTACAAAGACTTATATGCGTTTTTTTGTGTTTTTTGGTGTCAAAAAAATGCAGGATGTTTTGCATAATCATCCTTATATTTTTGATAAAAAGTAATCATTGGTTCTAATGTGTCAACTAAATCTGGGCATGTTATACCTGAATCCTCTAAATCCCTCGTTATTTCTGTACAATCATAAGAGGAATGAATCAAGAAATAATCCATTGCCTCTGGTTCAGCTTGTAGCCTTTTTCGGATTGGTGCGAATGTCATCGGTAATTTTGCAGCTTGTATTGGAATTTTCCCTTTTGGGGTTTTTCCAACATAATATTCACAAAGTAATTTCTGTAATTCCCACATTTTATATGGTTTCGGATCTGTTAAATGATACGTTTTTCCAGCTCCGATAGGATTTATTGCTAAATAACTTGTTGCTTCAATGAGATAATCTGACGGGATAAAGTTACCCTCCGGTTTTCCTTCACCCAAATATGGTATCTGTGGTAAATGTTTTATTTTATCCAAAAAGTTTAACATGAAATAAAGCCCATCAAATTTAATTGTATACCCTGTTTTAGAGTGTCCTTTAACTACTGCTGGACGAACGATTGTAGTTGGTACGGCTTCCTTTATACGATGAACGGCCATTTCGGCTAAAAACTTTGTTTCTTCATAATGATTTCGAAAATGTTGCCCTTCATCTAGTTCATATTCATAGATTTTTCCTTCGCGTGTACCAGAAACGTATGCAGTACTGTAGTAAATATATCGCTCCAAATTGGAAAGAGTTTTAACCCAATTATTGACATGTTCTGTTCCTTTTACATTTACGTTATAAGCCAATTTTTGTGTTACAGCTAAATCATATATGGCAGCTAAATGAAAAACATGGGTAACTTCCTTACGAAGTTGTTTCTCTACTTCAGGGGATAATTGTAAGTTATTTTCTGTAATATCTCCTGAAATGATTTGAAAAAACTCTTCTTCAACGTTTAGTTGATTCGCTAATTGTTTCGTTTGTTGTATTGCTGTATTTTGTAAAGGTGGTAGGACAAGTAAGTACATGCAATTAATAGTGTCTCGATGATCGATAATTAATTGTTTTAGTAATTCATTGGCAAGAAAACCTGGAAAGCCAGTAAAAAAACAGACGTGCTTCATTTTTCAACGCTCCCTATCGTTTTATGTTAAGTATACCTTGTTTCTGAACACGTGAGTACTAATATTCTGAAAATAAAGGGAGATACTTCAACTAGTTGTTTTTGGTACTTCCCTTACTGATTTTGAAAAGAAACAAATTGTCATACAGATAAATATTTCATTGTTTTGTGATAAACTAATGCTTCAAGATAGTGAATCATCCATTACAATAAAAGAAGAAGTTGAAAAAAGGTGTGATGAGATGATTGATATTATTTTAAGTGAACTACATTTTTCGTCAATATGGAATGGTGGCATTTTCCTGTTTACATTATTTGGGGCAATTATTTATCTGTTTATGTTACCAAACGGAAAAAACCATACGATATGGAAGTCAATTGTGTTTCTAGTAGGGCTAGCTATTACTTTCTTAGCAATCGGAAGTCCGCTTAATATTGTTGCTCGTATTCAATTTAGTAGGCATATTTTACAACTGATTTTATTGCTGTTATTAGCACCACCGTTATTAATTATTGGATTCAAAACAGAAGTTTTAAAAAATGTTGCATCTAAACCATTTTTGCAGAAAATGTGTGATCTGTTAACGAGGCCAAGTCTTACTTTCACTTTGTTTTTTATTTTACTATACGCAGTCCATATGCCATTTTTGTTTGACGCAGTTCGGATGGACATTTACACGAATTACTTTTATATGTTAGGGTTATTTATCGTAGCTCTTTTATTTTGGATTCCACTTATATCAGAAAAAAAGTTAAACATAAAACAAAAGACGATTTATGCAGGGGCAAGTATGGTTGTTTTTATTCCATTAAGTATCTTTTTCTATGTTGCAAAAACTAGTTTGTACACCGTTTATTCTGATTTGTCCTATTTTATTCAATCATTAGAAGCGTGTTTTCCAGCTAATAAGTCATTACCACCGGAATATTATGAAATGCTCATTCCATCTTCACCAGTTCATGAACAACAATTAGGTGCTATGTTTTTATTGATTGGACAAATCGTTATTTTTGGTCTTACATTAGGAATCCCACTAATACGAAAAAGAATATCACGATAACAAATGGAAACTCGCTGATTGCGAGTTTTTTTATTTTGTATGACATAAATGAAATTTGAAAAGATTACCTTTCAATGAATGTAAATAGTTGGGTATGCTAATAAAATAAAGGAAAGAGATTAGTTTTATCATGATGTAATGGGGGAAAATGAAATACATAAAGAAAGAGTGAGGAAGAGTGACATGCGAAAAAGTTGGCATATATTTAGTACGGATATTCGAAAACTACTTGTGAATTGGGTTGCTTGTGTAATTATCGGTGGACTTATTATTCTACCTTCTTTATATGCGTGGTTTAATATTAAAGCTTCATGGGATCCGTATGCGCAAACAGATCAAATCCCCGTAGGAATAGTAAATGAAGATGTCGGGGCAACAGTACGAGATGATGACATTCATGTAGGAGACCAACTAGTAGATACGTTGAAAAAGAACAATTCGTTTGAATGGCATTTTGTTAATGAAGAAAATGCGATGGATCGATTAGAATATGGGGACTATTATGCGACAGTGATTATTCCGAAAGACTTTTCTGAAAAGCTGGCAACAGTTATTTCAGACCATCCAGAAAAAGCCCACGTCAAATATTTTGTAAATGAAAAGATTAATGCAATTGCTCCAAAGATTACCGATAAGGGAGCAAGCGTAATTGTAGAACAAATAAGTAGTGAGTTTATATCTACAGTAAATGGGATTATTTTTGATATTTTTAACCAAATCGGTATTGAATTGGAAAAGGATTTACCAGACATTCAAAACTTTGAAAAGTATGTGTTTACTTTAGAAGATAAATTACCTGATATTCACCATATGTTAGAGGACACATCTAAAGACGCGAGTTCGGCAATGAATCTCATTGCTAAGGCTGAAAAAGCTGTACCGGAAGTGAAAAAAGGTGTGCGAGACGGTTTAAAGATTGTGAGAGACGCCCAGGACTACTTAAATGTATCTCAAAAGAAGTTAGATGAATTGGCACCATTGGTAAAGGAAGATGTTCGAAATGTGCAGGACCTCAGTCAGCGTGTTAATGAGTTTTTATCATCAATAGATGAATCTAACGTAGATTTAACCCCTGGCAAGGAGTTGGTCGCATCATTAGACAAAAGATTAGCTGAAACGATAGAAACAATCGATACAATTGTGGCGAATTTAAGTAATGTGCAGGAAACACCTGGTGAGTCTGCGGTCCCACCAGTTAAAAATGAACTTGGGGATACAATTGATACAAAATTAAATGAAATCATGGAACATCTAAATGAAATTTCACAACAATTAAAGACGCAAGAAAAAGGTGGAAATGATGCTGCTCTCCCCGGTGAAGATATAGGGCAACCAGAAGATTCAAATAAGCAGTTGCATGATGTTGTAAATGTCATTGATCAACTATTAGGTGATATGAAGGGGGAAGGAACAGAGCAGGGAAATAACGCTAATATAGCTGATGCTGTACAGAAGCTCGAGACATTACGTACGGGTTTACAGCAATTACGTGATCAGGCAGCGGAAATTACAACATTTTTAAACGATAAAGAGGTGGAGGCAAAAGAAAATTTTGCCTTAATTCAAGACTTAGCTAAGAAGACATCTAATCGCTTGGACACGTTTGTAAATGAATTCGATGAAAAAATTGAACCGAGAATTAAAACTACGATGGTAAATGCGAAAGATTTATTGGCAAATACAGAAAAAATGTTAACGAATATTGATAAAATAATGCCCCAGGTAGAGTCTTTATTGGCAAGCACTTCTGGCAAGATAGTGAAAGGAAATGAAATGCTGAAAAAAGCGCTCGGGGGATATCCATATGTGAATCAAAAAGTTCAGGAGATAGCGGACAGAATTCGAACTTTAGGAGAGCAAGCAGATATCCACGAAATTATTCAGATGTTGCGGAATAATCCCGAAGCAGAACGGGGATTTTTTAAAGAACCAGTTGTGTTAGATGCAAATAAAGTATTTCCAATAAAAAATTATGGGACAGGGATGACACCATTTTATACGGTACTAGCAATATGGGTAGGAGGACTTTTACTCATTTCATTATTATCCACGGATGTACACGCAAGGGAGGCTTTTACAGGTAGGGTGATGTATTTTGGTCGGTTATTCACCTTTATGACCATTGCCATCTTACAAACGCTTATTGTAACGATTGGAGACATGATCATTGTAGGTGTCACCGTACATGATCCATTGTGGTTTGTTATATTTGGGATTTTCATTAGTATTGTATTTATTTTAATCATCTACACACTTGTCTCCGTATTTGGAGATGTTGGTAAAGCTTTAGCAATTGTATTGCTCGTCCTTCAAATTGCGGGATCAGGAGGAACTTATCCAGTTGTGTTGTTACCGAAGTTCTTTCAAGCAATTAATCCATTCCTCCCGTTCACATATGCAGTTGGTCTAATGCGGGAAGCGGTTGGTGGAATCGTATGGGAAAAAGCTCTGCACGATATGATGTTTCTTGCAGTCATTGGGATTGCCGTTGTATTATTTGGGGTATTTCTGAAAGAGCCGATAAATAAACATTCACGAAAATTAAAAGCTAAATCAGAGGAATCTGGATTGTTTCATTAAAAGTAAATAGATGATGTGGCCAAAATATCACTTTTACAGATATTTTGGCTTTTTTACGTTAGAGGAGTGCGTGGTGACAGGAGGGGAACCACGTATATTTTTTTGTGAAAATGGTATAACTTCGACATGTATACATATGTATCCCGGTGCTTTAAAATTTAAAATGAATTAATTATGGTCTCGTAACCATAAAAACTGAGGATGATGTAATTCGTGCATGAAAGAAGTATTACAAAATACCTAGCCAATCATATATATTAATGAATGTCATATCCAAAGTGTCATGATATTCTATATAACTCAGCAATTCCAAAACGTGTGGATGCATTTTTTGCATGAAATAACTTCCATAGTCATATGTTGCACATTTTTTGTATAATAGTTTTATAGATTGGTTTTTTTAGAGGATAGGGGAGCTGGATATGAAGCGGAAAAAGAGATGGCTTAAGGTCCTCATAGGGGTACTAGCACTTTTTTTAATGATAGATATAATAGCGAGTTTCTTTTTTTATAATTTAGCAATAAAACGTGGTGAAAAGGAATTTTTGCAGGATAATGCTGATTTGGAAGTTTCTGCACAAGCTATGGATGAGTTCACACAAGGAGATTGGCGAAACTGGGTGCGAAATCAGCCGTTTGAAGAAATGGAACTCACGTCTTATGACGGATTAAAATTAGCAGGCTATTTTTTACCAGCAAAAAGGCCTTCAAATAAATTAGTTATTTTTTCACATGGCTATTTAGGAAATGCAAAGCAAATGGGTCTATACGGCCAATATTATTATGAACAACTTGGTTATAACATTTTTATGGCTGATGCCCGCGGTCACGGAAATAGTGAAGGGGATTATTATGGGTTTGGTTGGCATGATCGCCTTGATTTAATTGATTGGACACAACAGCTGATAGGAAAATTAGGTGATGATACGGAAGTTGTTTACCATGGTCTTTCAATGGGGGCAGCGACGGTATTAATGGCAAGTGGTGAAAAGTTACCAAATCAAGTAAAGGCGATTATTGCAGATAGTCCATATTCAGATGTTTACGGATTATTTGCGTATCAAATGAAGCGGATGTTTCATTTACCAGCATTTCCATTTCTAGATAGTACAAGTGTTGTAACAAAATTTAAAGCAGATTATTCTTTAAAAGAAGCTTCATCTCTTCATCAAGTGGAAAAGGCGAAAGTTCCAATTTTTTACATTCATGGAAATGCCGATACATTTGTACCTACTGAAATGACAAAAGAATTATATTCTCATACGAAAAGTCCAGCTGAAATGTGGCTTGTTGACAATGCGAATCATGGAGAATCTTTTGTTATTGCAAAAGAGGAATATATAAAACGGTTGAATAAGTTTCTAAAGCAATATGTACAATAAAGTCAAATAAGAGGTTGGGACAAAACCAAAGTGTCAGACCCCTCAACTACTACATCTACATTCAGTATGAAACGCTGAACCTTTTACTCGTTATAGTAGTTGAACGCAGGAGTCAGACTGTCCCAACCTCTTTTTCAATTATACTATTTCCCTGTTAACTTTAATTTTAAAATCGCAGCATATTCCCTTATATATAATTTCCATTTCACAATTGCAGGTGTTTCAGCAGCTAAAGGAAAAGCTGTAATGCCTAGAGATTCCGCATTTTGGATGGCGCGATAAAGATGAAAGTCATTACTCACAATGACTGCTTCCTCGACACCGAATAATTCCTTTGCAAAAGTTAAATTTTCATAAGTGGATGTAGATTGATCTTCTAAAAGGATACGCGATTCCGTGATACCATTTTCCAACAAATATTGTTTCATCGCTTCAGCTTCTGTTATATCTTCACCAGTACCTTTACCACCCGTCACAATAACTTGAGAGTCGGGATACGCTTGTAAATATTGTAGGGACGTTTGCATTCGGTACAGTAAACTAAGGGATAGTTCGCTACCATTTACTCTTGCTCCAAGCACGATAACATATGGAATATCTCCTGGCGTTTTTTCTTCGGCCGTTTTTGTGATCAAATAATGGGCATAGCCACAAAATCCAATACCGATCATAAAAATAATGAGTATAAAAAGAAGGATTCGCTTTTTCGACATTTCGTTTGTCCACCAATCTGTATATCTTTAAAGATATTGTAGCAGAAACTTTTTGGATATGTATGCATTTTTTTGATATATTTCTTTGTCATCGGACGAGTTAGTACAAATATAAGCGCATATGCAAGGGAGAATCTATTTGGTTAGGAAAATGAACAGAGGAAGCCCAGAAAAATAGACACGCCACCTTCTCTTAAAGTTTTTCGATACATGCCAAAATAAAAACTACGAAAGTATTCTCTTTCGTAGTTTTCTTTCATTAAGCGTCTAAATATTGCGCAAACCAACGAACGATATGATTTAGACGTTCAATTCGCATTACAGGATCACCTGTACGACTTAAGTTGTGGTCGGCACCCGGGAATCGGACAAATTCCACATCTTTCTTTAAATGTTTCAATGCAACATAAAATTGTTCACCTTGCTCAATTGGGCAACGATAATCGAGTTCGCCGTGTAAAATTAAAAGCGGTGTTTCTACGTTTTCTGCGTATTTTAGTGGTGAAAAGTCCCATAATTGTTTCGGGTCTTCTAATAAGTTGTGACCGAGCTCCCACTTCGTAAAGAAGTAGCCAATATCACTGACACCGTAAAAACTCAACCAGTTACTAATACAACGCTGGGTGACAGCTGCTTTAAAACGGTTTGTGTGACCAACGACCCAGTTTGTCATAAAGCCTCCATAACTTCCTCCTGTTACACCAAGGCGAGTTTCATCAATAAAATCATAATTGTTAAGTGCATAATCGACAGCTGTCATTAAATCAGTATAGTCCTTTCCACCGTAGTCACTGCGACAAGCATCAACAAACTTTTGTCCATAACCATGACTTCCGCGTGGATTTGTATAAAGGACGACATAGCCACTTGCTGCAAGTAATTGCATTTCATGAAAATATGTTTGTCCGTACATTGCATGCGGGCCACCGTGAATTTCTAATACAAATGGATATTTCTTGCCTGTTTCAAAGCCATATGGGCGCATGATCCAACCTTGAATTTCCCAACCATCCTCAGCTGTAATCGTTAATTCTTCAGGAACACTTAGTGTCACTTCATCCAAATAATCGGTATTTGCATTTGTCAGTTTTTTGAGTTCCCCATCTTGATGTAAAGCATAAAAATTACCTGGATCTATCGGACTACTAATACCTAAAATAAACGTACCATCGTTGGCACATGAAAAGCCAAACACGTGATTGTGGTCTTGATATAATACTTGGATTTCACCCTCTAGCGTTACTTTGTGTAATCCAGTAGCGCCATGGTCAGTTGCGATAAAGTATATATTTTTCCCGCATTTTGACCAGACTGGACCTACTTCAGATGAACCGAGGCGCGTATCACCAATCATCGCATCGCCAAGTTCAAAATCCCAGCCTGTGCTTAATTCAGATTGAATCTTGGACGCTACATCAATTGTGAGTAGCTTATTTTGTGTGGCGCCAGCAAATTCATAGTTATGGCCGAAACAGGCGACTCTTTTTCCATCAGGTGAAAAGCTTGCTTGAAAATAAGAGCCATTTCCATCCGTAAGTTTCGTTATACTTTTCGACGTTATATCTAAAGTAAATAAATCCGTGATTAATTCATAGTCGGCATCTTTATTTAAATTTCCTGCAAATAAAATAGTCTCGCCATTTGGCGAAATATCTTGGAAATGGTGGTCAGCATCACCGGTAGTAAGTTGTTCTATAGAGCCATCTGTAAGGTGATAAAGCATGATTTGACTTCGTTTATTGTCGAGAAAACCAACACCATCTGCTTTATATTTTAATTTAGAAACAACAAGTGGCTCTTTATTTTTTTCATCTTGCTCTTTTTTGCGTTCTTCTTTTGAAAGCTCTTTTTGATGATGTACATCTTCATTTTCTTCTAATCTAGCAGTAAAAATGATTCCTTTCCCATCAGGTGTCCAATGTGGATTTGTTGCCCCATTTTTAAAAGTTGTCAGTTGTTTTGCTTCACCACCATCAACTTGTAAAAGCCATAATTGGGTTGTACCACTTCGGTTAGATTGGAATACTATTTGTGTACCATCGGGTGAAACGCGTGGGTTATTATTTTTTGATTTACCAAATGACCATTGTTTTGATTGTTTTTTGTCCAAATCATAATGGTGAATGTGGGCCTCATAATTTTTATCTTCATTAATTGTTGTAGATACAAAAAGAAAGGCATGTTCATTTTGTAACAATTGTGGGTCACTATACACTTGTAATCTTGTAAAATCCTCCGTCTGTACGGCACGTTTTTGTTGGGACATTAGAATACCTCCACCTATTATTTAAAATATATAAAGTTTTTACTATTTTAAACTATTTCGACACGCGAATCAATATAAATTAATATGTAAAAGTGGTAAACTATCAATTAAAAATATAATAGTGTGGGGGAAAGTTAGTTGGAGAGTACAAACTTTGAAGAATATGATGACCCGAATTTATACGATCGAGAGAATGAAAAATATAAAATGGACATCCCGTTTCTATTAAAATGGGCGAAGAAAACAACAGGTCCCATTATCGATTTAGCATGTGGTACTGGAAGAGCAACGATACCACTTGCTTTAGAAGGGTTTGAGCTTATAGGTGTGGATGTGTATCGCGCAATGTTAGAAAAAGCAAAGCAAAAATCAAAAACACTACCTGTACACATTGACTGGGTGGAACAAGATTGCACGAAGTTAGATTTACGATTATCAAGTAATTTTATTTATTCAGTTGGAAATTCATTTCAACATTTTCTTACTAATGAGGCGCAAGATGCATTTTTGACTTCAGTAAATAACCATTTACAAACCGGGGGAATATTTATTTTTGGCACGCGATTTCCGTCAATGGATGAATTATTTGTGTCAGGAAAAGAGGAGTATTGGAGAAGTGATACGGACGATGTAACAAAAAATAAGATAGACATTTATATGAAAAGTGAATATGATCCATTCACACAAGTTCAACATAATATAACTATTCGTAAGTGGATAAACAAATTTGGAGAGGTAGTGGATGAGAAAAGAACGAATATTCGCTTGCGCTTTGTATTCCCGCAAGAAATGGAGCGGATTTTGGAGGGAAATGGATTTGAGATTTTACATGTATACGCTGATTGGAAAGAGTCCCCTGTACAGCAAAATAGCAATGAATTAATTTATGTATGTAAAAAGAAATAACCTAATTAAAATGGGGTATTGTTTGTGTTCATTTGTGTTAGGGAATATTGGGACTAACAGAATATCTAGAGGAGCGTTCTATTTCAGACGTGCATCAAATAAAATAAATACTAGAAATTTTAATGAAGTATGGTAAGTGAGTGATCTCTATAAAAAATAAGACTGTTGAATTAATTGTGTGAATGATGCTAAAATTAATGTAAGTTTTAATATAATGGAAGGAGGTAATTTTATTGGGATTGAAAGAGAAAAATGATTACTTGAAAGTGAATAATGCTAAAGAATTACTTCACGCTTTAAAAAATAAAGAATCTCACATTCTCATCGGGGGAGACTTTAAAAAAGAATTTGTGGAAAATACGCAATTACCACTTTCAGAAAATGAACGAATGGGCTTTGACTTGGGATTCCAAGGTACTGCAGGAATTTGGAGTGAAATATTTTATCAAATAATCAATGTAGCTGGTAAGGGAAGCAAACAGCAGAAGAAAATTGATAGTAAAATACGCAATTACAACTTAAATAAGTTAAATGAAAATGAAATTCTCTTATCACTGCGTCAATTGGAATATTGAGTTATGCAGCAAATGAAGAATTCTCATTCCCTTCAATAAAACGAAGATTCTTCATCTTGCTGCTGTGTAAGGAACATGACTACTCTCGAGCAGTTCCACTAGATCCTATTAAAGAGAGGGTTTCATATTAATCATATGAATTGATCCTCTTATTTGATATCATGTCCTTTCCCTTAGAGAGGGATTTAATTGATGAAACATATCTTCATAACCGGCTCCATCATCTTCAATCGTTAAGTCCACTTTACTTTCACAGACAGGTTGCCTTTTATAAACTTTTAATATAAATATATCGTTTCAAATGAAAATATAGACAACTATTTTGGCAATAGATATTATTATGTTAGGTATTTATTTATCTTTATGAAGCGAAAATGGGAGGAAGCAGTAATGCAATACTTATTATTTTATTGATACGGGCTTGATTGATAAGCTCGTATCGATATTGCTATCGATACGAAATGATAAAATTTCGGGAGGTAGCAAATATGGAACAAATATGTTTTGAATTAGAAAATGTTGAAATTACTTATTTAGATAAAGAAATTTTAAAAATTGACCGATTAGCCATTCATCAATTTGATCGTATCGGAATAGTAGGTAAAAACGGTGCAGGAAAAAGTACCATTTTGAACTTATTAGCAGGAAATATGGAGCCAACAAAAGGGAAGGTATTACGTCATGTTGAGTTCGGATATTTTGAACAACTTGAAGTACCATCATCTCTTGAGGCTGACCCAGCATGGATTGGTAAATTGGAAATTCCAAAGAATTCGGCTCAACTAAGTGGAGGCGAAAAAACTAGATTAAAACTTGCACAGTTATTTACTCATTATTATGAGTCATTACTAATAGATGAACCGACAACGCACTTGGATCAGGATGGAATATCTTTTTTATTAGAAGAACTTCGCTATTATTATGGTGCGCTCGTATTAATTAGTCATGACCGTGCTATACTAGACGAATTGGTCACGACGATATGGGAAATTCATGAGGGCAAGGTACATGTTTATTCAGGAAATTATAGTGAATACATGGTGCAAAAAGAGTTAGAACTTGAACAACAGCAACAAGCCCATGAACAGTTCATTAAAGAAAGAAAACGGCTCGAAAATGCGGCGCAGGAAAAAATGAAAAAAGCGCAGAAAGTTGCCCAAGCAGGGAGAATGTCAAAAAGAGAAGCCAATGCGAAACCAAATAAATCGTTTATGACAAAATCTAAAGGTACAAGCCAAAAAGCTATGCAACGTGCAGCAAAGGCGATTGAGAATCGAATGGAAAAGCTCGAGGAAGTCAAAGCTGTTAAAGAAGATAGACCTATTGTATTCTATCAATCAAAAGCAATCGAACTGCATAATAAATTCCCTATTATGGCAGATCGATATACATTAAAATGTGCGAATACTGCATTGCTAGAAGAAGTTAGTTTTCAGTTCCCACTGGGTCAGAAAATCGCGATAACGGGTAGTAATGGTAGTGGTAAAAGTACATTGTTAAATGAAATTGCAAATAAGGATGATAAACTTATCATTTCACCGAAAGCAAAAATAGGATATTTTAGACAAATGAGCTATCAATTTACTACCGATGAAACAGTATTACAATTTGTGGTAAATCGATCAAAATATGAAAGGTCTTTTTTGAGAAGTATTTTACATGCGATGCAGTTTGTGGGTACAGATATACAAAAAAGTGTTAAGTCATTAAGTGGTGGGGAAGCAATTCGACTCCAACTTTGCCAAGTATTTTTAGGAGAATACAATATACTCTTATTAGATGAACCAACTAACTTTTTGGATATCCACGCTATTAAAGCATTAGAAACCTTTATTACTGGATATCGTGGCACTATTCTATTTGTCTCACATGATAAAAGGTTTATAGAAAATGTAGCTGATTTACAATTCGCTATTCATGATAGGAAATTAAAACAAATTTATTATTAATATTTAGGAGAACCGCCATGTTTGGCGGTTCTTACTCTTTCTGATTTCATAATAAAAAATCTACATGCATTCCAAAAAGGCCTCGGAATAGTGAACGATACATGTAACCTTTTGAGGGGGTCAGACCCTTTTGACCTCGCCTCCTAAGTAAAAACTTCATATCCATTCATTATAAAAACAATTACAAGGGAGATGAATTAGCTAATATTAGCATCCATTTCATATGCTTTTTGTAAACGTCGTGTTATAGAACCGGGCTTACCGTCACGAATAGTTTCTCCATCAACAGTAATGATTGGCAAAACTTCCGATGTTGTACTCGTTAAAAATAATTCGTCTGCATCTTGAATGTCATCTAACATAAAGGCCTCTTCTACAAAAGGTATATCTAAATCTTTTGCAAAACGTTCAACCGCCATACGGACACAACCATGCAAAATTTGTTTTGTTGTCGGATGCGTATATATCGTGCCGTCTTTTACAAGATATACATTGGATGAACTACACTCCGTAACTTTACCATCTTTGTGTAAAATTGCTTCATAACAGTTTTTTTCTTTTGCAGTCTGTTTTGCTAGTACATTCGGTAGCAAGTTTAAACTTTTAATAAAACAATATTCCCAACGAATGTCTTCGTGTGTCAAAACAGAAACCCCTTGTTGCAAATTGACTAGATTACGATCTAAATTTTGTACGTAAGCATAGACATTTGCTACTACTCCTTTAGGAAAAACATGATCACGCGGGGCTGATCCACGTGTGGCCTGTAAGTATACTTTTCCGTCCGTTTTCATATCATTTCTTTTTAATAATTCGAGTAGAGATGCGATTAATTGCTCATTTGTAAATGGTAGTGCAAGTTTAATCGCTTCTGCAGAGCGAAATAACCTGTCAACATGTTCTTTTAATAAATGATACGTACCACGATAAACACGGATGACTTCATAAACACCATCACCAAATTGCAATCCTCGTTCTTCAAATGGATAGCTCAAATTATCGCGATGAATAAATTTAGATTGTGATAAAACAACTGGATAAACAGTCAAGCTTTTCTCCCCCTTTAATCTTATATTTTATATATGTTAGAAAAGAAAGTAAATGATATGTTTACCATAACATATGCAAATAAAGTAGAAATGTACGGTAGCTAATATTTTCCAGTTGAAATTTCATTTTATAGGGCGTATAATTTTTGTTATAAATTTTAATTGAATGTACATGATGCGGGTGTAGTTTAGTGGTAAAACTTCAGCTTCCCAAGCTGACATCGAGGGTTCGATTCCCTTCACCCGCTCCATACTTATGTGCTAACGCAGTGTTTCGCAAATATATCGAAGCGTTGCGTTTTTTTATGGCATAAACACTAAACTTGATATGAACAAATTATCAATAGTATGCTTATATCAATCATCATAGACTGCACGTTAAAAGCAGAACTTTTATTATAAAAATAATAAAAAGAGAGGAGTGAGGAAACGTGAATGTCGAAGAATTAAAACAAAAAGTTATAGCATATAGTAAAGAAATTGGTATTGATAAAATTGGCTTTACAACAGCAGATGTGTTCGGTGAATTAAAGGAACGACTCCGAAGACAGGAAGAACTCCAATACCAATCAGGTTTTGAAAAAGGAACGATTGAAGAAAGGACAGAACCACGTAGACTTTTACCAGAGGCTCAATCCATCATTGCCATTGCGTTAGCCTATCCTACCCGAATGAAAAATGCCCCTAGAGGGACAAAAGAAGAAAGGCGCGGAATATTTTGTCGGGCATCATGGGGGACAGACTATCATGTTGTTCTGCGCGAACGATTAAAAAAGCTTTCTGACTATATTAAGGAACTTGTACCAGATGCGATTACAAAGGAAATGGTTGATACAGGTGAGTTATCTGATCGCGCAGTTGCTGAGCGAGCTGGTATTGGATTCAGTGGCAAAAATTGTTCTATTATTACACCAGAATTTGGATCATTTGTATATTTAGGAGAAATGATAACAAATATTCCGTTTCCTCCTGATTCTCCAATCGAGGATAGTTGTGGGGATTGTAGAAAATGTATCGATGCATGTCCAACAGGGGCACTTGTGCAAGGCGGACAGTTAAATGCACAAAGATGTCTAGCATTTTTAACGCAGACAAAGTCCTTTTTAGCAGATGAATTTCGTGTAGAATTAGGTAATCGTCTGTACGGTTGTGACACATGCCAACAAGTTTGCCCACGAAATAAACAGATTGATTTTCATCATCATCCAGAATTTGAGCCTGATCCAGAACTTGCAAAACCGAAACTAAAGCCATTTTTAAAAATGTCGAATCGTGAGTTTAAAGAAAAGTTTGGTGAGGTATCTGGATCATGGAGAGGGAAAAAGCCGATTCAACGTAATGCGATGATTGCACTAGCACATTTTAAAGATAAAACAGCAGTCAATGATTTAATCGATGTCATGAAGCATGATGTAAGACCAGATATTCGTGGTACTGCTGCTTGGACCTTAGGGAAAATTGGCACGGAAGATGCATTTGTCGCGATTGAAATGGCGATGGAAAAGGAAACAGACCCACAAGTATTATATGAGATGGAAAAAGGATTACAATTCCAAAATGTGTAACAAATATGGGAGTGGGATGTATCGTGTCTGAAATTTATTATGAGGAGATGGCCTCTCCAATAGGTCCATTATTATTGCTTAAATATGAAGGCAAAATCATACGAATCGATTTTGGAATTCTTGCAGATTTAGAGGTGGAATTGGCAATATGGTTGGATAGGTTTGTTCCTGTGGATAAATATACATTTAAGCATGATGCTAGTCAGTTTGAACAGGAACTAATTCAACTTGATAGTTATTTTACAAAGCGAACGACTCATTTTCAAATGGATTATCAATTGTTTGGTACACCATTTCAACAAAAGGTTTGGGAAAAACTTGTAGAAGAAATTCCATATGGCCAAATGAAATCTTATAAAGATATTGCCATAGCAATTGGTAATGTAAAAGCTGTACGCGCGATTGGTGGTGCCGTCAATAAAAATCCATTATCAATTGTAGTTCCATGTCACCGTGTAGTCGGTGCAACTGGCAAGTTAGTTGGCTATAATGGCGGGCTTGACAAAAAGGAGTTTTTACTACAGTTAGAACTTGAAAAAGTCTTACAAAGTAATTTTAATGGATGAACGGTGATAAAAATGATGCTACGAGAGATATTTCTTTATGTTCCCTTCATATAATGTGCGAGGAGGGGAATTTTCTTATGGAAATTTTACAGCAATATTGGATGGATTCATTTAATAATGTCCAGTTAAGTAAACGACAGGATGATTGGTGGAGTCGATTAGACAATTTGTGTAAAAAGCGAAATGCTGAGATTGTAAAAATTAATGGTCAAGGACATATTTTTCATCAATTACGCCAAGAAAATATAGATACATGTCATTATCAGATGCACCTTACTTTTTTAATTAAACAAGATGAACATCTTTATGTTGAAGAGCGAGTCACTCCATTTACTTGTACGATTAGAGACGGCAATATTGTGAAGCATGAAGAGATTTTGAATGTTGATCATACAAGTGAAGACTCTGTAAATGCAAAAGCAATGGAATTAGTAACAGATTCAACCCAAGTGTCGGAACGCTTCACTTATAATCGACAGCAGGCAGTACAATATGCGGAGCACTGGTGGAATAGTTATAATCCAACTTATCGTGTATTTGATGTTGATTGCACAAATTTTATATCACAATGTCTTCATGCCGGTGGGGCACCAATGTGGGGAACGCCAAATCGGTCAAAAGGTTGGTGGTATCAAGGCAATAATTGGAGCTATAGTTGGGCTGTTGCTCATAGCATGCGGTGGTATTTAAGCGGAGCAACACAGGGTGTAAAAGGGGTAGAGATGGAAAGTCCCGAAGAACTATTGCCAGGGGATGTAATTTGTTATGACTTTCAAGGTGATGGCAGATGGGATCATACAACCATTGTTGTAGCAAAAGATGCATATGGCATGCCTCTTGTTAATGCACATACAGATAATAGCCGACACAGGTATTGGTCTTACGAAGATTCGACTGCTTGGACGCCAAATATAAAATATAAGTTTTTCCATATACAAAGTGTTACCTAATTCATGTTATAATAGAGAAGTTAAAGTTTATGTAAGAAGATGTTTCTTAAAACTGAATGGTTCGTATTCTTCAATAAGAATGTAATAATGGAGGGTTCAATTGTTCAGATTTTTGAACATCGGTTAGAAGGAGAAATGGTAAGTGAGTATACATGTAGTATTATTTCAACCAGAAATACCAGCAAATACTGGAAATATTGCACGGACATGTTTAGCAACTGATACGACTTTACATCTTATTCATCCACTTGGTTTTTCTCTCGATGATAAAATGGTTCGACGTGCAGGTCTTGATTATTGGAAGCATGTCGACGTAAAAGAACATGATTCAATAGAAGCATTGTATCAGGAATTTCCTGAAGGTATTTTTTATTATATTGAAAACTTTGGTACGAAACATTACACGGATTATGACTTCAATAAGTCGGATGCTGATTTATTTTTTGTCTTTGGACGTGAATCAAGTGGCATTCCCAAGGAGCTGCTTGTTGGAAAAGAAGATCATTGTTTACGAATTCATATGAATGATAAAGTTCGTTCGTTGAATTTATCTAATACAGCTGCAATCTTGATTTATGAAGTGTTGCGTCAACAAGGATTTCCAAATTTAACATAAGTTTAAAACCGCCATCCCATGAGATGACGGTTTTTCTTTACTCTGTAGTATTACTGATTATCTTTTGGTACTCCAGGTTTTGCTTCATAGCCTGATGTAAAGAATGATGTAATGAATGTGAGAATTACTCCCATAATGAGTGCTAATTTCATATGAGCAGCCTCCCTTAAATGATGTGTATGTACTTAGGTTACGCCTAATATGAATGTACTATTCATACTTATCATTCCTCATTATAACGGAAAAGATTCAAATTGTGAACTAAGAGTGTTAAAACAATCAGTTTTTTTATATTAAAAATCCACTAGCTATGTACCGAGAGAAGCCTTGTCAAAGCGCATTCTGACTAAACCCCACTAACAATGTACCGAGAGAAGCCTTGTCAAAGCGCATTCTGACTAAACCCCACTAACAATATGCCGAGAGAAGCCCTATCAAGGCGCATTCTGACTAAACCCCACTAACAATGTACCGAGAGAAGCCTTATCAAAGCGCATTCGCACCACCCTCCGCTCACAATGTGCCGAGAGAAGCCTTATCAAAGCAGATTCGTACCACCCTCCGCTCACAATGTGCCGAGAGAAGCCCTATCAAGGCGCATTCTGACTAAACCCCACTAACAATGTACCGAGAGAAGCCTTATCAAAGCGCATTCGTACCACCCTCCGCTCACAATGTGCCGAGAGGAGCCCTATCAAAGCAGATTTGCACCATCCTCCGCTAACAATGTACCGAGAGAAGCCATATCAAGGCGCATTCGCACCACCCCCCACTAACAATGTACCGAGAGAAGCCTTGTCAAAGCGCATTCTGACTAAACCCCACTAACAATGTACCGAGAGAAGCCGTATCAAGGCGCATTCTGACCAAACCCCACTAACAACGCGCCAAGAGAAGCCTTGTCAAAGCAGATTCGCACCCTCCTCCGTTCACAATGTGCCAAGAGAAGCCTTGTCAAGGCGCATTCTGGTCAAACCCCACTAACAATGTGCCGAGAGAAGCCGTATCAAGGCGCATTCTGACCAAACCCCACTAACAATGTACCGAGAGAAGCCTTGTCAAGGCGCATTCGTACCACCCTCCGCTCACAATGTGCCAAGAGAAGCCTTGTCAAGGCGCATTCTGGTCAAACCCCACTAACAATGTGCCGAGAGAAGCCGTATCAAGGCGCATTCTGACCAAACCCCACTAACAATGTACCGAGAGAAGCCTTGTCAAAGCAGATTCGCACCCTCCTCCGCTCACAATGTACCGAGAGAAGCCGTATCAAGGCGCATTCTGACCAAACCCCACTAACAATGTACCGAGAGAAGCCTTGTCAAAGCAGATTTGCACCCTCCTCCGCTCACAATGTGCCGAGAGAAGCCGTATCAAGGCGCATTCTGACCAAACCCCACTAACAATGTACCGAGAGAAGCCTTGTCAAGGCGCATTCTGACCAAACCCCACTAACAATGTACCGAGAGAAGCCTTATCAAAGCAGATTCGCACCCTCCTCCGTTCACAATGTGCCGGGAGAAGCCGTATAAAAGCAGATTCGCACCCTCCTCCGCTAACAATGTACCGAGAGCGCCCTCTTCCTTATCAAAAATCCTTCTTCTAAACTAAAATGCTAACTAGCGCTAGCGCATTATGACGCTTTTTAGGATCTCAGCTATGCCTAAAACCAAATTGTCATGAATATATCAAAACAAGTACATAGGAAATTTCTGTGCAAGTCGTTTTCAAACATCAAAATGTGTCATTTAGATAAAAAATAGCTATTCTATACAAACATTGAAATTCTCAATTTAAAAACTTTCTTCGCAACCGCTTTCCAATCTATTGTTTCAACGCATAAAATAAGGTATATTAGTTGATGAAGCCATACTCTATATCTATAATGGATTTGGAGTATGGAGGAGATTGTAACATACAGATAATGTTAACTTCTAATGGGGGTATAGGATGTGGCACAGAATGACGAATCTACTGTAAGATTCTGGGGAAGATTTCATGGACCTAATATGGGGTATGTAGAAGAACAATATGAGCTATACAAAGTGGATCCGCAAGCAGTTGATCCATCAATAAAGGAAATTTTTGATCAATATGGGGCCCCTATATGGATGCATCAAAGACAAATTTCAATGCAAGAAGGAAGTGCAGTACCTTCTGAAAACGATGTTAAAAGACTTACCTCAGCGATGAAACTTGTTGAGGCTGTTCGTCGTTTTGGAAATTTAGAAGCAAATATATACCCAGTTGGTCGTAATAAAAATCGTGAGTCATCATTAGTTGACCCTAACACTTATGGTCTGACTGAAGCTGATTTACAACAGATACCTGCTTCGTGGCTATGGGAGAAAGCGCCAAGCCATGTTGAAAACGGCTTAGATGTAATAAAAGAACTACGTAAATATTATACTGGAACAATTACGTATGAATATGATCACGTAAACAGTCAAGAAGAACGTGAATGGTTATTAGAAAAAATTGAGACAGAACATGCAACTGTATCTTTATCTGCTGATGAGAAAAAACAATTACTTGCGCGACTAACTGATGTGGAAGGTTTTGAAAACTTCTTACAAAAGACATTTGTTGGGCAAAAACGTTTCTCCATTGAAGGTTTAGAAGCAATGGTACCGATGCTAGATCATATTGTTAAATATGCGTCTCAAGATAAAATCGAAAATATTATGATGGGAATGGCCCACCGTGGTCGTTTAAGTGTGTTGGCACATGTATTAGGAAAGCCGATTGATAAAATATTTTCAGAATTTCATCACTCACCAAATAAGGAACTGATTCCATCAGAAGGTTCAAAGGGAATAAATTATGGTTGGACTGGTGATGTGAAATACCATTTTGGAGCTGTAAGGGAAGTAACTGGTGGAGATGTGGCAACGACGAAAATAATGATGGCACATAATCCTTCACATCTAGAGTTTGTGAACCCTGTTGTAGAAGGAATTGCACGTGCAGCTCAAGATGAACGCACAGAGCCTGGCTATCCAACACAAGATGTTACAAAGGCAATTCCAGTTGTTATCCATGGAGATGCAGCATTTATTGGTGAGGGTGTTGTTGCAGAAACGTTAAATTTAAGTGGTTTGCCTGGATATAAAACGGGTGGTACGATTCATATTATTGCAAATAACCTTGTAGGTTACACAACGGATCAAGAGGATGGTCGTTCGACAACGTATGCGAGTGATTTAGCAAAAGGATTCGAAATTCCGGTTATTCACGTAAACGCAGATGATCCAGTTGCATGTATTTCGGCAATTAAACTAGCGTATGAATATCGTCAAGCATTTCATAAAGATTTTTTAATTGACTTAGTCGGATATCGTCGCTACGGTCATAACGAAATGGATGAGCCGAGAGTAACACAACCGAAATTGTATGAGCAAATTGACCAACATCCAACTGCAGCAAATGTTTTTGCTAGTAAACTAGTTGATGAAGGTGTCATTGTCGAAGCGGACTTCGCAAAAATGGTCGAAAATCGTGAGAAAGAACTAAAACATATCTATGATAGTATGTCAGAGCAAGATGCTAGTAAACTAGAACCGCAGTTTATGCCTGATGCACTCAATCATGATTTAAGTGAATTTGAAACCGCTGTACCTTTAGAAGTTTTAGACAACTTAAATGAGGCAATCAATGCAAGGCCTGACGGTTTTAAACAATTTAAAGGATTAAATCGTGTTTTTAAACGTCGTAAAAACATTTTGGATGAAGGTAGCTTTGCGGAATGGGGAGCAGCTGAAGCATTAACATATGCAACTATTCTGCATGAAGGGATCCCAATTCGGATTACTGGTCAAGATACGGAACGGGGAACTTTTGCGCATCGTCATCTTGTATTACATGATGCGGATACCGGGGAAAAATATTGTCCATTACATCATTTACCAGAAGTGAAAGCTTCTTTTGATATTCGTAATAGCCCATTATCAGAAACTGGTGTACTTGGTTTTGAATACGGTTATAGTATTCATTCACCGGAAACATTAGTAATTTGGGAAGCGCAGTTTGGAGATTTTTCTAACGCAGCACAAGTAATTTTTGATCAATTTATTTCTTCTGCACGGGCAAAATGGGGAGACATTTCCAACATGGTCATGTTGTTACCACATGGTTATGAGGGGCAAGGACCGGAGCACTCGAGTGCAAGACTGGAACGTTTCTTACAACTATCTGCAGAGAATAACTGGACAGTTGCAAATGTGACATCAGCAGCGCAGTTTTTCCATTTGATGCGCCGTCAAGCAGCTTTAAAGGGACGCGAAGAAGCAAGACCACTTATTATGATGACACCAAAGAGCGGACTATTAAGAAGCCAACGAATTGCATCGACAGCTGAAGAATTTGTGCACGGGAAATTTGAACCAATCCGTAATCAGCCTAATCTAAAAGTTAGTAAGAAAAATGCAAAACGATTAATAATAGGTAGCGGAAAGGTCATGATTGATTTAGAAGAGGAATTGGAAAAATCCGAAGAGAAATACGATTGGTTACGTGTTTTACGTATGGAACAAATTTATCCATTTCCAAAAAAGGAATTGCTTCAGGAACTAAAACAATTGCCAAATTTAAAAGAAATTATCTGGTTACAAGAAGAACCGAAAAATATGGGTGCTTGGCAATTTGTTCATGAATATTTACGTGAACTTTTAGAGGGGGAGCAAAAGTTGCGTTATGTAGGTCGTCCTGATCGTTCGTCACCAGCAGTAGGAGAACCAAATATTCATAGAATTGAACAAAACCAAATTATTTTAGAAGCGATTAACCCAACAATAGGAGGAGATTCAGAGTGAAGGAAATTACAATACCAGAACTAGCAGAATCAATTACAGAGGGCACGATTTCAGAATGGCTAGTAAAAGAAGGGGACCAAATCTCAAAAGGAGACCCAGTTGTTGAACTAGAAACAGACAAAGTAAACGTCGAAGTAAACTCTGACTTTGATGGGGTCATTACCGAAATCCTCTTAGGGGAAGGTGAGGATGTAGTTGTCGGTGATGTAATCGCAAAACTTGATGAAAGTGGTAAAGCTGCTGTTACAGATGCTGCACCAGCAAAAGAAGAATCAGTAAAAGCTGAAGAAAAAGAAGTGACTCCAGCTGCTGAAAAGGTTGCTGGAGCACCAGCAGAAGATGCAAATGCAGAATTAGATATGATTGCTTCTCCGGCAGCAAGAAAACGTGCGAGGGAATTAAACATAGACCTAAGCAAAGTGACTTCAAGGGATCCATTAGGTCGGATTCGTCCAGAAGATGTTGAAGCTGCTGCGCGTGGTACACAAGAAAAAGCATCTGCACCAGCTAAAAAGGAAACACCAAAAGCAGCTGTTGAGACTGAATTTGATAAACCAGTAGAACGTGTGAAAATGTCACGTCGACGTATGACAATTGCAAATCGTTTGGTTGAAGCACAACACAATGCTGCGATGCTTACAACATTTAATGAAGTAGATTTGACAAATGTAATGAAGCTGCGTAAAGAACGCCAAGAAAACTTTGTGAAAAAGCATGATGTGAAGTTAGGTTTCATGTCATTCTTTACTAAAGCCGTCATTGGCGCATTAAAGGAATTCCCATTATTGAATGCGGAAATTCAAGGGAACGAACTCGTAATTAAAAAGTTCTATGATATTGGTATCGCCGTATCAACTGAAGAAGGACTTGTTGTACCAGTCGTACGTGATGCAGATCGTATGGATTTTGCTGGTATTGAAAAAGAAATCCGTGATTTAGGATTAAAAGCTCGTGATAATAAATTAAGCTTAAATGACCTGCAAGGTGGCACGTTTACAATTACAAACGGTGGTGTATTCGGCTCGATGATGTCGACACCGATTTTAAACGCACCACAGGTTGGAATTTTAGGCATGCATACAATTCAAAAACGTGCGATGGTTATGCCAGATGATTCAATTGAGGTACGTCCAATGATGTATCTAGCACTATCATATGACCACAGAATTGTGGATGGAAAAGATGCCGTACAATTCCTAGTACGTATTAAGCAATTATTAGAAGATCCATATGATTTATTATTAGAAGGATAATGGAAAGCGATAAAGAACCCTGTCTTCATGATGAAGGCAGGGTTTTTGCTTTTAATTCAAGAGAAAAAGATGTTGGTTATTTCTTATTTAATGGAAAAAATAAAATGGAGCATAATAAAAAATGTAAGGCTATGTTTTTTCCGGACATTTATTACGTGTGAATAGAATCAAATAATTGTTCGGGTTTTTAAACTCATTATTAGACATCCATTTATATAATGTACGGGTTTTTAAGCGAAAGTGTGTATATTTTATATGAAAATATTAGTATTACACTTGAAATTCAGGTTAAAAACGAATATTATATAACATGTTGATATAAATATTCGGAAGGCAAGGTGGCTGAAATGCAAAAGTTTTTCAAGCTCGAGGAGAAGCAAACTACAATACGGACGGAATTTATTGCAGGTATGACGACATTTTTAACAATGGTATATATCATCATTGTAAACCCGGCTATATTATCAGCTGCAGGTGTTCCTTTTGATCAAGTTTTTATGGCTACTATCATTTCAGCAGTTGTGGGGACTTTAATTATGGCTTTTGGCGCAAATTATCCGATAGCTATTGCACCTGGAATGGGATTAAATGCTTATTTTGCCAGTGTGGTAGCATCACACGGTTTATCTTATCAAGCTGTTTTTGGAGCGGTATTTGTTGCCGGACTTATTTTTATTTTATTAAGTTTAACAAAACTACGTGAAACATTGATTCAAGCGATTCCTCCTTCATTAAAATTTGGAATTACATCTGGAATTGGATTATTTATCGCTTTCCTAGGACTTAAAATGTCTGGTATTGTAATTCCAAATGAAGCTAATATGGTCGGATTTGGCGATTTACATCAACCTGTAACACTATTAACACTCGCAGGTTTGTTTATTACATTGGCGTTATTAGCAAGAAATGTAAAAGGCGCATTGTTTATTGGGATGATTATCACTGCTGTAATTGGTTATTTTACAGGTCAGTTGCATTTTACAAAGGTAACATCAATCCCACCTGTTCCAGTATTTTTTGATTTAGATGTTGCTGGAGTGTTTACGCATCATTTATATGCGGTTGTGTTTGCGTTTTTATTAGTAACGATTTTTGATACGACAGGTACAATGATTGGGGTAGCAGAGCAGGCTGGCTTTATGAAAAATGGAAAGTTACCACGTGCAAAAGCTGCATTATTAGCTGATGCAACGGCTACAACGGTAGGCTCAATGTTTGGGACAAGTCCATCAACTGCTTATGTAGAATCTACATCAGGTGTAGCAGCGGGAGGCAGAACTGGTTTAACATCCGTTGTTGTAGCAGGGTTTTTTATTCTATCGATTTTCTTCACACCGGTAATTAGTGCTATTGCTGATTTGCCAGCTATTACAGCACCAGTGTTAATAATTGTAGGTTGTTTTATGATGGAAGGCTTAGCACGAATCGACTGGAAAACATTTGATGAAGCATTTCCAGCATTTGCAATAATTTTAGCAATGCCATTAACTTCCAGCATATCTACTGGAATTTCAATTGGTTTTATTACGTATCCATTATTAAAATTAGTAAGCGGAAAAGGAAAAGATGTTCACTGGATTATTTATTTCTTTGGCGTTGTCTTTTTATTACAGATGATCTTCTTCCCCGCACATTAAAACCACCACAATCTATTATGTAGCATTTGCCCTTGTAAAATGAGGGTGAATGCTCTTTTTATGTTTAAAAATTACACGCTGTTCCATTCATATATGATGAAACTCAATCATCAATTCGTTGGCCTATAAATACTATACATAAGGATTGTTTCTATGGTCTCTCGGTTGACATACGCTTCACTTTGCTATGGATGGCTGTAGAGTCTATTCCGGGCTGTTTCCCTCCAAAATATTCACAGCATCAAGTATTTTAAAATCAAAATATATTTCATACATCATATTTATTAATCATCCGTTTATTTAGGAGGCGTATATTCTCGCTTCAAGTCCCAATAGTATACACGTGGAAGTCCCCAAAATACCCAGTATTCATGAATAAGTGATCCTCCAACGAAAATCGCCATGTTCCAGTCAATATTTTTCATCACAGCTCACCACCTTACTTCATTATATTTATTACGAATTTGTCCCATAACTAAAATTGTGACTGCTTCAAATTCCCTTTCATATATAGAAAATATTGTCACATTTGTAACTATTTTTATTTATTGCCAATCTATTTATTTATTTTACTACACGCTATATAATAGCAAGTATCTGTGTTTTAAAAACCTGATTTAACAGAAAATTATAACAGTGTGAAAGGAGTATTTCATGGTTAAGCAGAAAAGGGGATTTTTCCAACGGTCGCTTGATGGTATCGAAACTGTAGGTAATAAATTACCACATCCCGCTACATTATTTGGATTATTGGCGTTGATTGTTCTTGGATTATCAGCGATTGTGTCGATGTTTGGTATTAGCGTGGAACATCCTGGGAAACCAGGAGAAATAGTCGAAGTGAAAAACTTACTAAGTGCAGAGGGAATCGAGTACATTTTTACAAGTATGACAGATAATTTTATTGGTTTTGCGCCACTAGGTGTCGTTTTATTAACGATGTTAGGTATTGGGGTTGCAGAACGTTCAGGTTTAATTAGTGCTGTCTTACGTGGATTCGTTTTATCTGTACCTAATAGACTGATTACATTGGGGTTAGTTTTTGCTGGTGTCATGTCAAGTGTTGCATCTGATGCTGGTTATGTTGTATTGCCACCACTGGGGGCTGTTATATTTGCCGCAATAGGGCGTCATCCGTTGGCTGGTTTAGCAGCAGCATTTGCAGGGGTATCAGGAGGATTTAGTGCAAACTTATTTTTATCTGGTACAGATGCATTGTTAGGTGAACTAACTATTTCAGCAGCTTCAATTATAAATCCTGCATATGCGGAATCTATGAATATTGCAATGAACTATTATTTCATCATTGTTTCTGTTTTTCTATTAACATTAATTGGGGCATGGGTTACAGAAAAAATAGTAGAGCCTCGCCTGGGAGAATATAAAGGCGAGTATCGGGAAAAAATAGATACATTGAAAAGTGAAGAGAAAAAGGGAATTTTATGGGCTATTATTTCAATGGTAGTTGCAACTGGATTAATGGCTTTATTGGTACTTCCGGAAAATGCACCGATGCGTGGGGAAGGTAGTGGAGTAGATGCAATCATTCAATCTCCATTTATGAGTTCCCTTGTACCAATCATTACAATTTTATTCTTCATCCCAGGGCTAGTTTACGGAGTTATTACAAAATCAATACGAAATGATAAAGATGTCGCGCAACAAATGACAGACACGATGGCGTCTATGGGAATGTTTATTGTACTTGCATTTACAGCAGGGCAATTTATCGCTTACTTTAATGAATCGAATATGGGTCTTGTACTAGGTGTGTATGGTGCGGAGTTTTTAGATAGTGTAAAGTTAACAGGGATTCCATTAATTTTAATGTTTATTATCATTACCGCATTTATTAACTTATTCATTGGAAGTGCTTCAGCAAAGTGGGCAATGATGGCCCCGGTGTTTGTACCGATTATGATGGAATTAGGATATTCACCAGAACTTACCCAAATGGCCTATCGAATTGCTGATTCGTCAACGAATATTATTACACCACTTATGACATATTTTGCGATGATTATTGCATTTGCACAGAAATATGATAAGAAGATGGGAATTGGAACGATGATATCAGTGATGGTTCCATACTCACTATTTTTCTTAATTGGTTGGACAATTATGCTGATTGTTTGGATGTTATTCGGTATTGATCTTGGTCCAGCTTCATCAATTCTCTATACGAAATAATATATACTAAAATCGCCCTTATTCATTTTGAATGAGGGTTATTTTAATTAACTACGCATAGGTTCAATAATACTAAGTGTTTGCTTAAATTTTAAACATAACTTCCACAACTCGATTTTATCTCCGCCTAAAGTCTGAGGAAAATTCAATCATAAAAAGGATGCAATTCTAATCAATTAAAGTATAATGAAAGTATTATTATTTTCAAATTACTTTTAAATGGGGAGGTTCAGTATGTTAAATAAAGCGTTAATCGAAGAAGTTTTACAAGCAGCATTAGAAACTGGTGGCGACTTTTCAGAAGTTTTTGTGGAAGATCTTTATTCTAATCATATGAGCTTACGAAGTGGACGACTGGAACAAAGCTTATCTGGTCGTGATTTTGGTGTAGGTATTCGTATTTTTAAAGGATTGCAAAGTGTATATGCTTATACAAACGATTTTTCTAAAGAAGGATTATTAAAAGCTGCAAGAACAGCGGCAGAAGCAATTCAAACTGCAACGGATGAAAAGACACTTATCTTGCCACTTGTAAAAGAAAAAATTCAAACAATAAACCCAATTAAATTCATGCCAAACACTATAGAAAAATCTCGTAAACTGGCAGTGATGAAACAGGCGAATGAAATTGCGAAAAATTATCATGAAGAAATATCACAAGTAATGATACGTTTACTTGATGAAGAGCAAAATGTACTGATTGCAAATTCAGAAGGTAAATTTGTTGAAGACCAAAGGGTGCGTAGTCGCTTAGCCATTGCAGCAGTAGCAACCGACGGCAATGATATGCAAAGCGGATTCTACGGACCAGGAGCTCACGCGGGTTTTGAGTTTATTGAAAATCTCGACTTAAACCATTATGCGAAGGAAGCAGCACGCATGGCAGTGACGATGCTTCATGCAGATCCTGCGCCAAGTGGAAAATTTCCAGTTATCATTGATAATGAATTTGGTGGGGTTATTTTCCATGAAGCATGTGGTCATGGCTTAGAAGCAACGTCTGTTGCAAAGAACAGTTCTGTTTTTGCAAATAAAGTTGGTAAAAAAGTAGCTTCTGATCTCGTTACATATATTGATGATGGTACACTTGCGAATGAATGGGGTTCCATCAATATTGATGACGAGGGAGAAAAGTCTCGTAAAAATGTGCTTATTGAAAATGGTATTTTAAAAGGATACATGATTGATAAATTAAATGGTAGAAGAATGAATATGGAGTCGACGGGTTCTAGTCGTCGTGAGTCTTATAAATTTGCTCCGACATCTCGGATGACTAATACGTATATTGCACCAGGTAAATCAACACCAGAAGAGATTATTGCCAACACGGAACATGGTATTTATGCAAAATATATGGGTGGTGGTTCTGTAAATACAGCAACAGGTGATTATAACTTTGCGGTAGAAGAGGCGTATCTTGTAAAAAATGGAAAAATTGATAAGCCATTACGTGGGGCAACATTAATTGGAAATGGTGCTACAACTATTCAACATGTAGACATGGTGGCAAACAACTTAGGCCATGGAGCAGGAATGTGCGGTGCTTCTAGTGGTAGTTTGCCAGTTAACGTTGGGCAACCGACATTGCGCGTAAGTGAAATTACAGTTGGCGGAAGGGAGGCATAAGAAATGGATATTTTAAAATTTAAAGAACAAGTATTTGTGGAAGGGGAGAAACTTGGCTTTTCTGCTTTAGAGGTTTATTATGAAAAGTCGGACAGTTTTTCTTGTAACATATATAAAGGTGAAATCGATAAATATGAGTCATCAACAGTAAATGGTGTTTCTGTTCGAGGATTTTACAAAGGAAAGATGGGGTATGCATATACGGAAAAACTAGACGAAGAATCGATTACCTTTCTATTAACCAATGCAAAAGAAAATGCTCTCTTAATTGAGGAAGAAGGAGAAAAGTTATTTACTGAAAAGGCAACCTATATGGAAAAGGACTTTTATTCTCCAGCCATAGAGGATGTGACGACAGAAGAAAAAATCTCCTTTTTAAAAGAAGTCGAGAAAAAAATATTGGCATACGACAAACGAGTTGTCCAAGCAAACCATGTTTCGTTGCGTGATGAAATATCCGAAAAGGCACTATTCCATCATGATGGTTTAGCTTTACAAGATCGGAATAATTTTCTTTATGTGATGTTTTCTGTAATGGTGAAAGACGGGGAAGAAGTGAAATCGGGATTTCACTTTAAAGTAACAAAAGATTTTCATACGTTAAATAGTGATGAACTTGCGAAGGAAACGGTGGAGAAAGCTTTAGGGTTCTTAGGTGGGAAGACTTATCCGAATAAAAATTATCCTGTTATTTTGAAAAATAGTGCAGCAGCACAATTACTTGCAACATTCACTTCAGCCTTTTCAGCGGATGCTGTTCAAAAAGGGCAATCTCGTCTGAAGGATAAAATTGGGGAGCAAATTGCTGCAAGCTGTGTCACACTTGTGGATAATCCATTTTTGGAAGATGGAATGGGTAGTGGCACATTTGATTCTGAAGGGGTTCCAACTAAAAAACATGCCATCGTGGAAAATGGTCAATTAAAAACATATTTCCATAATTTAAAAACTGCTGAAAAAGATGGTGTCCAATCAACTGGACATGGGTATAAGCCATCTTATAAAGGTACAATCGGCGTGAGCCCTTCCAACTTTTTTGTTGAAAAGTCAGATGAAAGTTACGAAAGCTTGTACAGTGAGCTTGAAGAAGGTGTCATTATTACCGATTTGGCAGGGCTTCATTCAGGTGCAAACCAGATTTCTGGTGATTTTTCACTTGCTGCAGAAGGTTATTTTGTAAAAGAAGGCAAGATAGTTGGTCCGACAAATCAAATGACAGTCGCAGGAAACTTTTTTGATCTATTAAAGGATGTGGAGAAGGTAGGTCGTGATTTAGAGTTTTCGCCAATGGGTGGATATATTGGGTCACCTTCACTGAAAATAAAAAGTTTAGCCGTAACGGTAGATTAAACATCGGATATATCCATCGTAAAGGGATAACCACAAGTTACCCGTACTGTTAACCGGGTTTCTCAAACGGCAAAAAACTTGCTGAATAGAATCATTTCACATGAAAAAAAGCAGAGCAATTTATAATGAATTGCTCTGCTTTTTGGTGTATATTACGTCAAGTGGGATATGAATAAATAATCAATAGTTAGCTACTGCACTTATTTGTTTACTTCAACAACATGACGTACTTTTTTTTGTACATATAGGAGACGAGACAATAAGGCAATTGCACCACTAAATAATCCCGCAATAATTCCGACCCAATAGCCAAAAGGTTCTAGTGCAGTATAATTAGCCAAAATATACCCTAAAGGTAAACCAACAGCCCAAAAAGACACGAGTGAAGTAATGAGTGTGACATTCACATCTTTATATGCGCGAAGCACACCTTGAATTGGTGCTCCAATTGCATCAGCAAATTGATAGAAAATTGCATAATAGATAAATTGCTTTGTTAATGCAACAACCTCTGGATTGGTGTTATACAGTCTCGCAACAGAGTCATCAAATACATAAAGGATAATTCCAGCAAAAATTGCAATAATTAATCCGCTGTAAATTCCGATTACACTGTAAACCTTAGCATCATGGTGGCGCTTTGCCCCGACTTCAAAAGCAACTGTAATTGTAAGTGCCATGCCGATACTAAGTGGCAGCATATATAAAAGGGATGCAAAATTCATGGCTGCTTGGTGTGCAGCAATTGTATATGTGCTATATACACTCATTAATAGCGTAACAGCAGAAAAGATACTCGTTTCAAAAAAAATAGACAGTCCAATTGGGACACCAATTTTTAATTGTTCCCACCATGCGGTAACTTGTGGTTTTACAAAGTTTGCAAATATACGATATGGCTTGAATGGTGAAACGCGAATGACAATGATAATTGCTAATATGCAAACAATCCAATACGTGATGGCAGTGGCAATACCGGCACCTACTCCACCGAATGCTGGAACTCCAAGTTTTCCAAAAATAAAGATATAGTTAAATACAATGTTGATTGGTAGTGATATTAAAATGATAAACATAGAAATACGCGTTTTTCCAAGTGCATCAATAAAGCAGCGTAGTGTATTAAAAATAAATAATGGGATAATTCCCGTGATGAGAGTAATTAAATAATATTTTGCGACGTGTCGTACTTCGGCTTCTAGGTCCATCATGTTCAAAATCGGATTTAATGTAAACATGCCGATAATTAAAATAATAAAAGCTAAGATAACGGACAAATAGATTGCCTGTTGAACACGGTTAGGAACTTCATCAGTATTTTTTGCCCCTGTTAATTGAGCGATAATGGGAGTAATTGCAAGTAAAATGCCGTTTACCCCTGTGAATATAGGAACCCACAAACTAGAGCCAATTGCAACTCCAGCAAGATCAATAGCAGCCACTCGTCCAGACATAATAGTATCGAAAAAATTCATTAAATACATACTTACTTGTGTAATTAAAATTGGAACTAAAATAAATGAAAACAATTTTAGCTTTTCTCTAAATGTTGTTGTTACGTACATAAAACTCTTCCTTCTTCATTATTTTGCCTCAAGTTTCTGTTCTAAATGAAACCTTCTATATTATACTAGTAAATGGAGGAATAAAGCTAATAGGACAATAGAAGTTTTACTGTAAAAGAAAATAGAGATAATGGGAATTTCCTAAAATATAAGTTTGATAGTAAACGATTTACGTGGACTCGTTGATCTTTAAAATGTAATAAAAATAGAAACGTGGTCACATCGGACTGTTCTATGCTATGGAGTTTGTGTCTATACTAAAAATGGTTAGGATTCTTCATAAGATATTCATGTGAAGTTCATCTGTGCTTAATTAAGAAAGTTTCACATGAAAAATAATGGATTTTATGATAAAGTTTATGATTGATAAAAAGTGCACGATATAAAGTGAATAACAGCGATAGAGGGGAAAATTATAGTCATGAAAAAAAGAAGCATATTATTTACCGGCGGTGGAACTGCTGGCCATGTGATTGTAAATATGGCGTTAATCCCAATTTTTCAAAAAGAAGGATGGGAGATAAATTATATTGGTTCGCATAATGGAATCGAACGAAAATTAATAGAGGAGTTAGAAAATGTAACATATTATCCGATTAGTACCGGGAAATTACGTAGGTATATGTCGATTGAAAATATGAAAGATCCATTCAGAGTATTAAAAGGTACAATGCAAGCATGGCGGATCATTGGAAAAAGAAAGCCGGATGTCATCTTTTCAAAAGGTGGATTCGTATCTGTTCCAGTAGTGTTAGCAGCGAAACTACGTGGTGTCCCAGCCCTTATTCATGAGTCAGACTACACACCAGGACTCGCTAATAAAATTGCTTTCCCTTTTGCCAAAAAAGTGTTGGCAACATTTAATGAGACGATGCAATATTTACCTGAAAAGAAGGCGGAGTTTGTTGGTGCAGTTATTCGGGATGAGCTGTTTCAGGGGGATCCCGTTAAAGGTCGGGCAACATGCGGATTTCACCAAGAAAAACCTGTGTTGCTTATTATGGGTGGTAGTGGTGGATCTGAAAACATAAATCGTGCTGTTCGTGAAAGTTTAGATGACTTATTAGCAGTATTCCAAATAGTTCATATTTGTGGTCATGGAAAAACTGACGAATCAATGAACCAAAAAGGGTATGTGCAATTTGAATATGTAAACGAAGGATTGAATGATTTATTTGCAATCACTGATTTTGTTTTATCCCGTGCTGGTGCAAATGCGATATTTGAATTTTTAGCATTACGTATGCCGATGCTATTAATACCTTTATCAAAAGCTGCAAGTAGAGGGGACCAAATTTTAAATGCGCGGTCTTTTAAAGAAAAAGGTTATGCAAATGTATTAGAGGAAGAGAAAGTAACAAAAGATTCACTTGTAGAAGAATTGTTAAAGTTAAAAAATGATGAAGCTACCATTAAAAAAGCAATGGAGTCGTATAAAAGTGAAGATGCACGTGATCATGTGATGAGATTGATTAAGGATTTTGCGAAAAGCTAATATATAATATTAATCTTATCGCTGGATAACTGGCATTATTACCTCCACTTTAAGAAATAGAGGGAATTTCAGGCTGATAAGCGGGCATCAGTAAAGAGTAAAAGTCAGATTCGTTCAACTTACAACCAGTAGGAGGAAGTACAAAAACTCCTACTGGTTGAAGTTTCACTTTGTGCTATTTGTGGGTCTAACTACACACTAAGGAGTTCTTACTTAAGCTTGTCGGGGTCTGACCAGGCCCTTCAGCTTTTCCTTATAAACGGCCACCAGTTTGCTTTACCAAATAGTCTTACCATGACTGGAATAAATAAAGGCAGCATAATAAATGCGTATAAGAATAGGCCTGTTATAACTACCGTAGCAATTTGTAAAATTGATAATACACCTGATGGGAGCATTGCTGAGAATGTACCACCGAGAATAACAGCTGCTGAAATAATAACCGTTCCCATATTTTTCATAGCGGACAGTAATGCTACTTTCATGTCACCGTTACGATATTCATTAAAACGGTCCATTAGGAAAATACTGTAGTCGATACCAAGCGCCATTAAGATAACAAACGCGAAGAATGGAACTGCCCATGTTAATCCATCGTGACCACCAATTGTTACAAAAATAAATTCAGCAAATGCCATTGACGTAAAATATGTTACGAGCAAAGAGCCAATTAAATAAAGTGGCATCGTGATTGATTTTAGTAATATAACTAAAATAATGAAGATACCGATAATCATTAGAATGGCTGTACGGGAATAATCTTCATCCGAAACTTTTTGCAAGTCGTTATTCGTACTTGTTACACCACCAAGTTTTGGTGTGCTATTTTCAAATGTAGTTCCTTGTTTTACGTCATCAACTTTTTGCGAAATTTGATCCATAAGTTTAATTGCTGTGGTTGAATATGGATTAATATCAAGTACGACATCAAGTTTTGTAATTGTTTTATCATCAGATAAATATGGTTTAATACCTTCGATGAAATCCTCGTTTTCTAGTGCTTCATCGGGAATAACGACGATTGGATTCGTGGTGTCTATATCAAATTCGCCGAGATAGTTTTTTACCTCATTTAATCCGTCATGTATTTGACTTAGACCGACTGAACTAGCACTTAAGCCATCACTTAATTCAGTGAGTTGGTCTTGCATCTCGGAAAATGCTGTTTTCAATTCTTTTTGTCCGCCATATATTTGCGCTAGGCCTTCTTGTAAGCTAGGTAAACTTCCTGCAACTTGACCTTGCCCATTGGCTGCCTCGTTTAAGCCCCCTTGTAGTTCATCTATGCCGGAAATAAGCTGGCCAATTCCATTTGCAAGTTCTTCTTGACCAGAAATAGTCGTAGCAAAGTTCTTGTTTAGTTCATTTAAAGGAACAACGACTTCAGTTTTTAATTGTGTTGTTACATCTCCAAGTTTTCCAACCTGTTTTGTAATTGTATCGAGTTGTTTTTTTAGTTCTGTAACTCCTTTTATAGAACCGCTAATTTGAGCGTGAGCAGTTTGGTAAGCGGTCATATATGCTTGATTAGTTTGTAAGCTTGGATCAGAATCGATGGCTTTTTTATGAACGAATTCAACGTTTTCTATTGCGCCTTCTAGCGTAGCGATTAGTTGATCTAATTCCTCGGTATTACCTAGTTTGTCAAAGTTTACATCAATATTTCCGAATCCCTCTAAACCTTTTGTAATTGCCTTGTAGCCACCAAGTAACTGCTTGTTTCCTGTAATAGTTTTATCTAAGTTCGTTTTTATTGTTTGTAGATTTTTCTTTACTTCTCCAGCGCCAGCTGAACCTGCTTGGATACCTTTCTGAATTTCGGTTAGCGCACTTTTGAGATCGCCAATGCCTTCTTTTGCATCATTTGTACCAGACATGAGCTGATTCACGCCATCTTTTGCTTCGTCAAGCTGTGGATTAGATTTTTCTAGTTCAGTAGCAGCTTCATGTAGCCCCATCTGAATTTCTTTTAGTCCATCAGCACTTTTGCCAATCCCATCCGCTAATAGCTCAGTTTGATTATCCATGAGGAAATCTTCAATGACCTCTCCTGCAGGGCGGGTAGCACTACGCACTTCTTTGACGCCTTTCATTTTTGCTATTTCAGCAGATATCTTTTCAATATCTTGAAAGTCCTTTGTACGTTCCATTTTATTATTAGTTTTTAGAACAACGGAAGTAGGCATTGTTTGCCCAGGTCCAAAACTATCTGCTACAGCGTTAAAGCCTTTAACTGAATCATAATTATCACCAATTTCTGCCAACGAGTCATATGATTTGCTAGCATCATAAGTTAAGAGTGTGGGTAAGGTAATGACTAAAATTATCACAATTGCGATGATTGGTCGTGTCCAAGCATAATGTCCTGCAGCACCCCAAATTTTACTTTCCTTATGTTCAACCTGCTTATTAAATGGCCAAAATATTTTTTTGCCCAATACAGCAAGGAAAAATGGTACAAGTGTTAATAATGCAAGAAGCACAACTGCTACACCAACTGCTACAGCAACAGCAGATTGATAGAGAGAGAATGTAGACAATCCGATTGTTGAAAAACCGATTAAGACAGCTAGTGATGCATAAATAATGGTTTTCCCTGCCCCTTGATAAGTTGCAATTACAGCTTCTTTAACTGAGTCAGTTTCGGTAAGTTCCTCTTTAAATCTACTAATGATTAGTATGCAATAATCAGTCCCAATTCCAAACATAACTGCAACCATAAATATTTGTGTAAACGTAGAAAGAGGGAAGTCTACTGTATCGGCTAAAATAGAAACGATTCCTTGTGCTGCAAGATAGCTAATCCCGACCGTTAATAATGGAATAAATGGTGCGACAACTGAACGGAATACAGCAAATAAAATGATAAGAATGAGCCCTACTGTAATAATCTCTGTTTTTTTCAATCCTTCTTCTGAGTTTGTAATGATGTCTTGGTTTATATATTCTTCTCCAGTTAGGAAGTGTTGCACTTCAATATCTTTCAAGACAGAGTTAATTTTAGCTTTAGATTCTTCAATGTCCTGATTTTTAAATGAAACATCGAACGGAACAATAATCGTTTTACCATCTTCTGCAACAGTTTGTGATGCAATGGCAGGGTCATCACGGAAATCTAAAATGTTTGTTACAGCTAATTCTTTGTTGTTGTTTTTTAAAGCATCAATGGCTGATTCAACTTCAGCTCTTTGGTTACCTGTCATTTTTTTATCTTCATGGAAAACGAGAACAGCACCATGGGTATGTTCATCGTATTCGGTTGACATTTTCTTTAGTAATTTGCTGGCTTCCATAGAGGCTGAACCTTCTGGTGCACTAATTTGCCCTTTTTCACGAACGAGTTCTTGTAAGTTTGGTGCAAAAATAAATAAACCTACTGCAATAATGATCCAAATTACTGCGACAGTCCACCGTAAACGAATAATTTGCTTCATACATGTTCCCCTTTCTCTTCGTTTAAAATTTCCCTTTAATTTCGTTTGTCATAGTCTTCCATTAATAATGCAAGTCTTTCTAAAGCTTCGATAAAGGTGAGTATTTCCTCATTAGAAAAGTGCCCGAGTAATGGTTCAAGGACTGTATATAATTCTTTTTCTGTATACTGAACAAGTTCAGAACCTTTCTCGGTAATATGTAAATAGACATTACGTCTATCACTTTCATCACGTGTTCTATAAACAAGCCCCTTGTTCACTAATCGGTTCACTTGATTTGTAACGGCGCTTTTGCCAACGCCAAATGCATGGGAAATTTCAGTGCTTGTGCATTGATCATGTTGTTGAATATATTGTAAAGTGGCAAATTGATCTGTCGTAATATCGGAGTGAACTTTTTCTTTCATAATGTGATTGACACCACGAAATACAGTATTCATCGCCACTTGATACCGATCTGCTAATACTTTAAGTTCCATTTATCATTTCACCTCCATGGGGAAAGTAGTTTAATTCGTGAATAGTTCACGGGATGAATCAATTTTAACATAAAGAATGGAATAGGTGTAAAGAAAAGAATGTCGTGTATTTACAGAAATAATGTTTACATGGACGCTATTTTGGGTAATCAATTATTGGAATATTTAGAAGGAAAGTTGGGGTATATCAGGAGAGTTTATTTAGAAAGAAATGTTAGAAATAGATGAAATTACGAGAATATCATTCTATTATGACATATTAATGAATTATATCCACGCTAGGACGATTAATCGCGTTATACCTTGAGATATAGCCAATTATTCGATTTGCGAAATAAAAGCCTGTTCGATAGCATTAATAAGGTATGGTTTGATTGCTTGGTTATCTTCCTAACATTACTACTTCATATTTGCTGTTGTTATTTCCACACTGTCAAATTCAAAAGAATTTATTTTTAACTTTGTATGAATTGGTTGAAGGATAGCTTATATTTAAGCTCAGGATCGTACTGTTTCGGAATGTGCATTGCCGTTAGTAAAAGGGGATGAAAAACCATTAAACGGATTTCTGTGCTCATTTTTAGTAGAAAACGACATTATTTCAAAAAAGGGGAGTTATATTAGTTTATGAGAAAACTTACAATGATTATTTTTTCAACATTGCTTATTTTTCTTGCAGCTTGTAGTTCGGATGCGGACGGAAAGTTGGATAAAATTATATTTGCGGATGCAGGGTGGGATAGTATTCGTGTGCATAATTTTATTGCAGGGAAAATTATTGAAGAAGGATTCGGATATGATACAGATGTTACAGCAGGGTCAACAGCAGCAACTGTCCAAGGATTACGTGAAGGCGACATTAATGTCTACATGGAAATTTGGACCGATAATATAAAGGAAGTTTATGAAGAGGCAATTGATAGTGGAGATATTGTGAGGACATCTACGAACTTTGCGGATAATGACCAAGGGTTATACGTACCTACATATGTGATAGAAGGAGATCCTGAACGTGGCATTGAGCCAATGGCGCCAGATTTACGTACAGTGGAAGATTTGAAAAAATATCCTGATATTTTCCCAGATCCTGAAAAGCCAGGTAGAGGTCGTATTATTAATGGTCCAAGTGGATGGGCTGTTGAAGAAACAATAACACAAAAATTTGAAACATATGGTTTGGGAGAAACAATGGAGAATTTTATCCCAGGATCAGACTCTGCGGCTGTTGCAGATCTAGTAAAAGCTTATGAAAGTGGAAAAGCATGGGTAGGATACTATTGGTCTCCGACATGGGTTACAGCGAAATATGATTTAACATTATTGGAAGAGCCAGCATTTGACCAGGAGATTTGGGATGAAAATCGTGGTACTACATTCCCACCGAATGATGTAGTCGTTGCTGTTCATAAAGATATGCCAGAACAAGCACCAGAGGTAGTTGAGTTTCTAGAAAAATATGAAACTAGTAATGATTTAACAGAGGAAGCTTTAAATTATATGGAAGAACATGATGCATCTGCAGAAGAAGCAGCTATTTGGTGGATGAAAGAGCATGAAGATGTCTGGACAGCATGGGTTTCAGATGATATTGCTGAAAAAGTTAAGGACACATTGAAATAAAATATAAAGTGAGATAGGCGGCTGACCTTCAGCGGTTAGCTGCTTATGTATCTACTATTCAGAGAGTAGTATAAGAAATTGGTGCAACATTTATAAAAAAGCTTACTTTATGTGTCAAAAAAATTTAATAAGAGAGGTGAAAGGACTGCGATTCGCAGTCTGCCTATGGGGAGTTTTCCTGATATATCAACGAATATAGGAGAATATGTAAAAGATTTTGTTGGATTTTTAGATCGTTCACTAGAAGGGTTTTTTCAATTTATATTTTTTATAACTTCTCGAATGATTAATAGTATTGATGATTTTTTAGTATGGTTACCATGGTGGTTGTTTATTTTAATTATTATTGGATTAGGATGGTATTTTAAATCGATTTGGTCAGGATTGTTATTTGGAGTTTTTATTTTTCTAATTGGAACGTTTGGATTATGGGAAGATATGATGACAACGATTGCGATTATAACTTTTGCAGTCATTATTTGTTTGATTATTGGTATTCCACTTGGAGTTTGGATGGCATTTAGTAAAGGATTTTCAAGTGTCATGCGCCCATTACTAGATGCGATGCAGACAATGCCAAGTTTTGTTTATTTGATTCCCGCGATATTTTTCTTCGGACTTGGTAACGTGTCAGCTATTTTTGCGACGTTAATCTATGCATTGCCTCCTGTTATTCGTCTTACAGAATTAGCTATTCGTGGTGTTGACAAAGAAGTAGTCGAATCTGCTTTATCATTTGGTTCATCAAAATTTCAAATGCTTCGTAAAGTACAATTGCCACAAGCAATGCCGACCATTATGACTGGAGTTAACCAAACGACAATGATGGCATTGGCAATGGTTGTTATTGCTTCCATGGTAGGTGCGAAAGGATTAGGAGAACAAGTTCTTGTTTCAATAAATCGTATTGATATCGCGCTAGGCTTTGAGGCTGGTATTAGTATCGTATTTTTGGCAATTATTATTGATCGGATAACAAATGGAATCGCAGGTAAATTTCAACGAGTGAAGGGGGAGTTGGAATGACAACGCAAATAAGATTAGAACATGTTTCAAAGATTTTTGGTTCAAAACCGAAATCTGTTATTCCGTTAATTAAAGATGGAAAAACGAAAGAGGAAATACTAGCAAAGACAAACCATACCGTTGGTGTTTATGATGCTTCTTTTCATATTAATAAAGGTGAGATTTTTGTAATAATGGGTTTATCTGGTAGTGGGAAATCAACACTTATTCGCTGTTTTAACTTATTGAATAAACCGACTGCAGGCGCAATTTATATAGATGACGAGAATATTGTACAGTATAATCAAACAGAGCTAAAAAAAATCCGCCAAGAAAAAATAGCAATGGTATTTCAGCATTTTGGCTTATTTAGTCATCGAACAATTTTGGAAAATGTGGAATATGGATTAGAAATTCGTAATATTGACAAAGTGAAACGTCGTAAGATAGCTTTGGAGAATATCGAAATTGTTGGTTTAAAGGGTTATGAAGATAAATATCCTGATGAATTATCAGGTGGTATGCAACAGCGTGTAGGATTGGCGCGTGCACTTGCAAATGATCCTGATATATTGCTCATGGATGAGCCATTTAGTGCCCTTGATCCACTTATTCGTCGTGAAATGCAGTTAGAACTTCTTGATATTCAAGAGCGTTTACAAAAAACAATTGTCTTTATTACGCATGATGTGAATGAAGCATTCAAGCTTGGTGACCGTGTTGCTGTAATGAAAGATGGCCATGTTGTGCAAGTTGGTACGCCAGAGGAAATTATTGAGCAACCAGCAAACGATTATATTTCTGAGTTTATCAAAGATATTGATCGCTCAAAGGTGTTTAAAGCAGAACATATCATGATTAAACCAAATGCATTAGTTTCAACAAAAGATGGTTTAAATGTTGCGATAAAGGAAATGGAGCAAAATGGGATTTCAAGTGTGTTTGCTGTAGATCGAAGTCGAAAAATCCAAGGAATATTAACAATTGATGATGCAATTAAAGGTATTAAGGAAAAGAAATCTCTTGAAGATGTGTTGTGTCAAGATTATATGGTGGTAGACAAAGAGGAATATATTAATGATTTAATTCCAAAAGCGTTAGAGTCTAAATATCCATTAGCGGTTGTGAATGAAGATGAACGATTAATTGGCTTTATTTTACGCGTACATGTCTTATCGGGCCTCGTATCAGATGATGTTAGTGAAAGTGATATTTATCATGGGTATCCGCTACATTACGAAAATGGCTTAACTGCTTTAATATAATAAACAAGGAAGACAGCCTATGTTCGTTAGAGGCTGTCTTTTAATTATTGGCATATGGTGAAAAATTGATGGAAATGTGATATTGTGAAAAGCTTTATAGAAAGATCCCGCGGTTTGTCCGAAAATTATCAGATGGGTGGATTTCATGAAATGCATAAGTACGCATCGTTAAAATTTGGAAAGCGTAGTATACTCCTTAATACGTTTCACCATGACGGATGATATTCACGTCAAAATTGTAATCTACGTTGATATTAGGGTACTTTGCACGCCATTGTTTATCAGTTAATTCACCTTTACGATATACTTTACGATATTCTGTACCAAAACCTAATGGATCGACATTTAGTTCTTTGAAATAAGTTAATAGCCTTTTGTATCTTTGCTGAAGGCGCTTCTCAATTTCCTTTTCTATTAAATGCAATGTTTCGTTGTCGGATAGATCCAATTCCTCTAATATTTCCAAAAGCACTAACTTAGCTTTTAAATTAATTCTAAAGCGAAGTTGTTCCTTATCGATTACTTCGATATCCCCCTTGCTTTTTAAAATCATGAAAGATACGTAAAGTTTCTCACTATCCAGATTGCGATGTTTTATTTTATTTTTAAATGGTTCAGCAGGTATCGTAAACTCAATCATTACATCTTTTAGTTTATTATTAATTAAATTTATCATTGTTTTATTCTCAATTGGTATTTGACCAACAAATTTATCATTTTTTAGTAAACCGATATGTGTAATTTTTGGTATGCCACCTTCACTATCAAAGGAAAAGACAGGAAGGACGGGGTCAATTCCAACATCGTTTAATATTCGTGTAAACGATACAAGTGTAGTTTTTGGGAATAGTGATTCTTGATTTGAATTTTGCTCAATAACACCATGTAAATATTGTCCGATATTTACGGAAATACCTTGGTATTGTAAATTAATAATATCCTTTGCCTTTTTATCACTTATTGCTAGGTAGAGCGTATCAGGTGTATTCGGATCGCGACTAATCATATCGATATATGGCGTTAGGCCTTGCTTGGCTAACTCTTTTTCATATAATTCAACTTGAATTTTACCTTCATCTAATAAAAAATTTGTTTCATAGTTGGCGTTTACCATGGCACCTTTAAAAGTATGTCCTTTACCGGTGACAACTTTCGCTATTTCTTGTGATTGAGATTCAAATTGAAAAATAACTAATGAGGTTTCAATTTTATCATCTTCTGCTTTATCAGTACCTCTTGCGATAATCACACCTAAATCTTCTATTTGACGACTTTCAAGACATGCCGTGAGAAGTAATAATGTAGATAATAATGTTAGTTTAAGGAGTCTCATTTTTTGTTCCCCCTTATTTTATTTTTCAATAAAACAATTGGTAATAATATAAAAGGATAGACGAAAATAAGCCAAAAGCCAATTTTTGCTACGTAATCGGTAACTTTTAAAATAATATAATCGTATTTCAAAAAGCTCACGATTAATAATAAGATGATAGAGACGCCATATACTGCCATTTTTAAATTGATTGCAAACACACGGTGTAATCCTTGACTAATCATCCACGTAAGAAGTACACAAGTTGGTAAGACAACCATCATCCAAAGCATAACGACGATAAAATCTAATCGTTCAGCAAATGGTAGGGAAACACTTTTAAATGCAGTTAAAAAAGGCCATTCAACGACAGTTACTCTTTTTAAACTAAAATAACCGATAATAATTACTGCTGATGCTAAAGTGATAATAGAAGAATATAGTACACCTAAGTAAGTCGGTAATTTTATATGCTTTTTATTATCAATAAAAGGATATATTAAAAGGATAAACTCAAAGCCAAGTAAGGTGTAAGTAGATTTTTGTGCCCCTTTTAATAATTCTGGAAAGGAGGCTTGAAACATCGGGAAGAAATGGTCCCACTCAATTCTCTGAATAGGATCATATAAAAATAATAACACCCCCTGCGTAAGAAAAAAGAAAATTACACATGTGCCAACAGTAGCTCGTAAACCGCCACTAACACTATAAACGATCAAAGTGATGATGAGTAACCCAATGATAAATGGGGACAACGTTGGGTAAAGGAAAATATTGACAACTTCTAAATAGGTTAATAATACAGATATGATACTAAGCATAAAATAGGCGATATAAATGGAGCCTATTAATTTACCTAGCCATTTTCCAAATATATCGATGTGAATGCCAAATATATCTGCATTTTTATACTGTTTTAAAATAAAAAACATGATGGTTAAATTGAGCATTATTGCTACAGTGGCGATTATAATTGATAGCCATGCATCTTGTTTTACTACTTGAAAGACGTAAGCTGGGCCTCCCAAAATTCCTACACCTAACTGAACCGTCGCCATGATAAAAAAAATGTAAGAGGCTCGAATGGTGGCATTTTTATTAACTGTAAGATTAACGTCCAAATTCCCTCACCTACTCATCGACATCATGTTTTTCTTCTGCTTCTTTACTCCCATATCGAAACATAAATTTAGGTCGATATGATTTTGCACGTTTGCCATCAACGTTTGGTGGTGTACGATAAAACACTTTATTAAAATCACTTATTTGTAATGGATATAGCGGTGTCAAAAAAGGGCGTCCCATTGACGTTAACCGGACGAGATGAATGACTAAAAAACATAACCCAAACATCAGTCCAACTAGGCCAAAAAATCCAGATAAGAGGATTAATGGAAAACGTACAATGCGAATGGTTGTGCCCATTAAGTAGTCTGGTGTTGTAAAAGAAGCCAATGCACTCATTGCTACAACAATTATTAAAATATTACTCGTTAAACCAGCTTCAACAGCAGCCTGACCAATTACAATACCACCGACAATCCCCATTGTTTGTCCAACTTTTGTTGGGAGTCTTGCCCCGGCTTCACGAAGAAACTCAATTAATAATTCTAAAATCAATGCTTCGATTAGCGGTGGAAATGGTACTGCGGCTCTTGATTGCCCAATTGAAACGAGTAATTCGACAGGTAATATGTTGGACTGATACGTAATAATAGCAACGTACAATGGCGTTACCACGATGGAAAAAAAGACAGCTATAAATCGTAATAGACGTAAAAATGTACCAGCTTGCCAACGCATATATAAATCTTCTGTAGATTCAAGAAGACTAAAAAAAGTTGTCGGCCCGGTAAATCCTGTTGGGCTATTTTCTACAAGAACACCAACTTTACCTTTTGTAATTGCATATGTAAAACGGTCAGGTAATTCCGTAGTATCAAACTGTGGGAATAAGTTCAGTTGGTCATCCTCTATGTATTGAGTAAGAACAAAAGCATCTTCTATTTCACCAACGTCTAAGTCTTGTAATCGCTGCCGCATCGTATTTACATCAGCTTCATTCGCAATTGATTTCATATAAACGAGTCTAACTTCTCTTGGAACTGTTTTTCCAATGTGTAATTCTTCCATGACAAGATCTGTAGAGCGAATCCGCCAACGGACGATATTCATATTAGTATTAATAGACTCTGTAAATGCAATTTTAGGGCCAACTACGAGTGATTCAGTTTCAGCTTCAGCTAATCCTCTTTTTTCCTTTTCAAGTAGTAGATAAGTGATAGCTTCTGGATCATCTTCTACATATACAACTACGGTTCCATACGTAATCATTTCTAGAATATGTTCAAAAGAGTTCAATTTTTGGCTAGACTCAATCGGAATGTTATTTGCTATGGAATTTGCGGTCCAGCTCTCTTTCATTTGTAAAAGAGGTTGCAATAAAGACTGATCTATTTTATCTGAATTCACCACAGTTGCAATAAAGAAAACTGCAATTTTTTTTCCTTGTTTTTCATATGTTGTAAAAGATAAATCATCCTTGTTCATTTCGAAATGGGACTGTAATATTTTTTTTAATTCATCTATTTTAATTGGGAAAATTTCTTTGCCTTGTTTGGTTGCACGCCTTCTTATCACAGTTGGAGCCTCCACGAAAAAAGAATCATAATGGTAGTATGTGACAATGCGGGAAGAATATGTGTGGGAAAATGAAGAAGGGGTAGACCCTTTTGGAATCTGCCCCCTCTAAACTTTAATCTTGTCTTGTAACAACATCTACTTTTCCAGTGGCTGGATCAATGACAAGCCCATGAACTTTCACATAGCTCGGAAGCAATGGATGGTTTCGAATAATATTTACACTTTGCATAACAGATTCTTCTACTGTTTCAAAGCCGTGAAATTCTTCGTGGAAATTGATACCGCCATTTTCTAATGTTTTAATTATTTGTTCGTCAATTCCTTTTTCTATCATCTTGTTTGTAAAACTTTTGGGGTCAATATGAGACATACCACAATCATGGTGACCGATTACAGTTACTTCCTCTGCTTGTAGCTCATAAATTGCAACAAGAATACTTTTTACCATTGTATCAAAAGGTTTCCGAATAATCGCCCCGGCATTTTTCAACATCTTAACATCGCCATTATGGATGTTTAATGCTCTAGGGAGAAGTTCCACTAAACGTGACTCCATACAGGTAAAAACGACCATTCGTTTGTTCGGGATACTGTCCGTTTTGTACGGCTCGTACTTTTTGTCGGCAACAAACTGTTTGTTAAAAGCTAGCATTTCATCTAAACGCATTCATATCGTCTCCTACTAGTGTGAATTTTTATGTTTTATAAGTATAACAGTTTTTCCAATCATAGGAAAAGCTTAAATAGCCTAATGGAATAGAGCATGTGTCATTACCAGAGATTGTGCGGTTACTATCGTTATACCTATTTGTTGGGAAGGTTACTGACACAAGAGAACCGTCCCCATGTTTCACCCATGTTTCAGTGTTTCAAAAATAGTTGTTGACTTTTAAAATTTCAAATAATATAATTATCAATAATGAGTAGGAGAAGGGAGGTCATGATGATGATGAAAGTGTTTAAGGATCAGGTATTTACTAACAATTCAATATTTATTGTGACCTCCTATCGGGTTTTTTAGGTTTAATTTCTATACAGTTTATGGGTTCTGATTGTAACGATTGATGCAATGGAATACATTTAACAAAAGAGAAATGGTCACAGCTTGTCTGTGCTTTTTTTGTGAACATTTTTGTTTTTGTTTGATCGCATACGCATAGACGTGTGCTTTTTTTATTTGATAAAAACGAATCATATTCGTTTGGGAGGAGTTATGAACATGTAAAAAAGGGTTGATGACCTGCTTGTAATAGTTTGAAAAAGGTTAAATAAATTTTACCAATAGAGAGAAGAGAAGGTGAATGCATGTTCCAAGTTTTTAAAAAGTTAGATTGGTTTTTTAAGCATTATTGGAAGCGATATTTATTTGCAATTATTGCATTAATCTGTGCAAGTACCTTAGCACTAATTCCACCGAAATTTGTTGGTTTTGTGATAGATCAGATTCAATTTGAAACATTAACGACGCGAATTTTAGTCATGCTTATATCAGCTTATGTTGTATTAGCGCTTATGCATTATATCATTTCCTTTTTATGGGATTATACATTGTTTGGTGGAGCGGTCATTTTAGAAAGATGGATTCGTAGTAAGTTAATGGGCCATTATTTGAAAATGACGCCAACATTTTTTGGAAAGTTTAAAACAGGAGATCTAATGGCAAGGAGCACAAATGATCTAAAGGCAATCGCATTAACAGCTGGATTTGGTGTATTAACACTTGTTGATTCAAGTATTTTTATGCTAATGATTATTGCAGTGATGGGTTTTACAATTAGTTGGAAGTTAACACTCGCAGCGTTAATCCCGCTTCCTATTATGGCGATTGTGATGAATAAGTATGGTGCGGCGATTCATGCTCGTTTTACAAAAGCACAGGCAGCTTTTGGTGATTTAAATAATGAAGTATTGGAGTCCATTCGTGGTGTACGCGTTATCCGTGCTTTTGTGCAGGAGAAACAAGATGAACAGCGATTTGCTCAGATGACAGAAGATGTTTATGAGAAAAATATGGCGGTTGCGAAAATCGATGCATTATTCGAGCCGACGATGAAAATTCTTGTAGGCATGTCCTATACGATTGGCTTAGGATACGGCGCTATGCTCGTATTTAACAATATCATTACACTAGGTGAACTAGTTAGTTTTAACGTTTATTTAGGAATGCTCATTTGGCCGATGTTTGCTGTAGGAGAATTAATTAATATTTTACAGCGCGGAAATGCGTCATTAGATCGTGTTCATGAAATTCTCGACTATCAGCCAGATGTTAAAAGTCCAAAACAACCGAAACAATTAAAAACGGTTGACCAAATAGATTTCAACCGCATTTCTTTTAAATATCCAACAAGTAGCATGATACGAATGGAAGACTTTTCGCTACAAGTTAAAAAAGGAGAAACAATTGGGATTGTAGGAAAAACTGGTGCGGGTAAGACGACACTATTTAAATTGATGCTACGACAATATCCGGGGATGGATGGTTCCATTTCATTTGGAAATGTGAACATTAATAACCTGGATTTACAAAAATTACGGGAGTTTATAGGATATGTCCCTCAAGATCAAATATTATTTTCTAAAACAATACGTGAAAATATCCAGTTTGGAAAAGCTGATGCAACGGATGAAGAAATTTACCGTGTGATGGAATTAGCACACTTTTTAGATGACATGAAACAATTACCAAAAGGGCTTGATACACAAGTTGGTGAGAGCGGTGTCACTTTATCAGGGGGACAAAAACAACGGGTTGCATTGGCACGTGCGTTTATTAAGAAGCCAGAAATTTTAATCTTGGATGATTCGATGTCAGCGGTGGATGGAAAAACAGAATCAAAAATTTTGGAACATTTACGAAAGGAACGTAAAAATAAAACGACATTTATAGCTGCGCATCGGATGTCTGCTGTTATGCATGCCGATCAAATAATTGTATTAGCGGATGGTAAAATTGTTGAACATGGTACCCACGATTCATTAGTGCAACAAGGTGGTTGGTATAAAGAACAATACGAGTTACAACAGCTGCAGCATGAGGAGGGGATTTCCTAATGAAAGGGTCAACAGAAAAAAGATTGTTTCAATATGCGCTGAAATTTAAACGCGGGATCATGATTGGAATTATTTGTTTAATGATTGCAACAACGTTAGAACTTGCAGGTCCGTTAATTGCCAAAAAGGTAATTGATGAGCATATTGTTGGCATTGAAGGTATTTGGCAAGAGGTTCCGGAAGAGATAGATCGTTACACTGTATCATATCAAGGTAGCTTTTATAAGCGTGCAGATAGAGTAAAAGAAGATGAAGAGAAATTAGGAACAGCAACATTACTTCAAGTTGGAAAAAGTTATTACTTTGTAAATGATGATGTACCACTAAAAGGGAAACGATCAGTTCAAAACGGCATGATATCGATAGTAACATCTGATACAAGGGCTACGTTTCAAGCTGTTAAGATGGACCTAAAGGAATTATATCCGTTTTTTCAACCAGAACAACGCCCAATTCTCTTACTATTAGGACTGTATGTTTTGCTCCTAATAATCGCTGGAGTTTTCCAATTTTATCAAACTTTTAGCTTACAAAAAGCTTCAAATCAAATTGTTAAAAAGATGCGGAATGATATATTTTCCCATACACATACAGTACCAATTAATTATTTTGTAGATCAACCTGCTGGAAGAATAGTTGCACGAGTTACCAATGATACAGAAGCAATCCGCGACTTATATGAACGGGTTCTATCTATTATCATTACAAGTGCTATCTATATGCTAGGGATTTTCGTTGCACTATTTATTTTAGACGCAAAATTAGCGGCATTTTGCTTATTAGTTATTCCACTTATTTTAGGATGGATGAAAGTATATAAATATTTCGGTTCAAAATATAATAAAGTCATTCGTGCTACAGTTAGTGAAATTAATGGGAATATAAATGAAGCAATTCAAGGAATGCCGATTATTCAAGCATTTCGTCGTGAAAAGAAAACAAATGACGATTTTGAAGTATTAAATAAACGTCATTTTACGTATCAAAGAAAATTAATTAAACTGAGTGCATTAACATCTTATAATCTCGTTACATTTTTTAGAAATATGACATTTGTTGTTTTCATTTGGTATTTTGGTTCGCAGTCTTTGGAACCTAGTGGAATTATTTCAATCGGTATGCTTTATGCATTTGTCGATTATTTAACGAGACTTTTTGAACCGGTGACAGATATTGTGAATCAACTACCATTACTTGAACAGGCGCGTGTAGCAGGTGGGAGAGTGTTTGAGTTAATGGATCATGAAGGGGAAGAAATGAATCATACGTTGATTCCACGATATAATGGGGCACTAGCTTTTCAAAATGTGACATTTTCATATAATAATGAAGATATTGTACTAAAAAATATAACGTTTCAAGTAGAAGCTGGACAGACGGCAGCATTTGTCGGTCATACTGGTTCTGGTAAAAGTTCGATTATGAATTTGCTTTTTCGCTTTTATGATCCGCAATATGGAACGATTACGATTGATGGGCAAGATACTTTAGGTTGGTCACGCCAACAAGTAAGAAGTCATATGGGAATTGTTTTACAAGATCCGTTTTTATTTTCCGGAACAATCATTTCGAATGTGACAATGAATGATTCTAAGATATCTCGTGAACAAGCAATTCATGCATTAAAGGCTGTTGGAGCTGAGCGTTTTATTGAAAAACTTCCCCATTCCTTTGATGAACCAGTGACAGAAGGTGGAACGACTTTTTCACTAGGAGAAAGACAACTCATATCTTTTGCGCGTGCATTAGCTTTTGACCCTGCAATTCTAATATTGGATGAAGCAACCGCAAATATCGATACAGAAACAGAAAGTATAATCCAAAGTGCATTAGACGTGTTGAAAAAGGGACGAACGACACTCGTTATCGCACATCGATTATCTACGATTCAGCAAGCAGACACGATTTTTGTGTTGGAACATGGTAAAATCAAAGAAAGTGGAAATCATGAACATTTATTATCGCAAAAGGGAATTTATTATCAAATGTATCAAATGCAGCTAGGGAAGACAGCACACGTTAGTTAAATTGATAAAGTGTGGTGACATAGGTGAGCGAAGATAGAGACATAATAGATGAAGATTTGTTTGAAGACATTGATGAAGAAGAAATGTATGAACTTCTTCAACAAGCAAAAAAGGAAATTGAAGCCAAACAGCAAGAAGGAAAGCCAAAACGTCCATTTCCCAAATGGGCATTTTGGCTCATTTCATTTGCAATGTTTCTTCAAGTGATTGCACTGTTACCTCAAACGTTATCTATACCGGCCATTGACTTTTTAACGACATCTGCGAAGCTTTCGAAACAAGAAATCATTCAATCGCATAAACAAGCAGTTGTCGTGATTGAAACAGATGAAAGTAGAGGGACGGGATTTTCCATAACAGAAGATGGAAAAATCATAACGAATGCGCATGTCGTTAAAAGTAATGAACGCGTAACAGTTGCTTTTCCAGAACATGGTTTATTTATGGCTGATGTCATTGTATCTTATCCGGACATTGATTTAGCAGTTCTACAAGTGGAAAAGGGCTCCGCGCTACCTACATTGGAGTTAGCGGAAGAGACGTTATTCGTTGAAGGAGAACAAATCCAATTTATCGGTAATCCTTTGAGGTTTCAGGGGATTGCCAATGAAGGATCAATTTTGGGATATACAAAGCTTCGAGATTGGAAAGAACCTGTGTTAATGATCCAAGCGCCGGTTTATCGAGGGAATAGTGGGAGCCCAATATTTAATAAAGCGGGGCAAGTTATCGGTGTTATTTTTGCAACTTTGGATCATGAATCATATGGAAAGGTTGGATTATTTATCCCAATTGATTATTATTATAAAAAAATAAAAGAAGGGGTCTGACCCCGTCGTTTGGGGGGTCAGACCCTTTTGTTTCATTTTCTTTGTTTCAAGTTGTAGCGCTACATTTTTACGGCACTGTCAGATATTGTGTTTTTCATTGCATGGTCAATATAATACAGTAAATTATCATGGGATTGGATGATTGTCGATTCATCTAATGAAAAGTTAAAGGAGTGTAAAAAGTGTTGGATCTTTTTTGATAAAATATCGTCTTTTGTGCGTACCATTAATACAAGTAAGTCGTCCCATTGCCCCCACATCGTATAATATAAGGCTTTGTCGTAATCTGGAATATCCATCTTTATCCCCTCCTTAAAAGTGAAGCTACCTTTAGCTTTCCCCCTAGTATATATATATTTACAAAAACAAAATTGGTGTGTTTGCCATTTAAAGGCTTACGCAAAAAAGAATATTGTTTTTAAAACACCCCATACTAATGAACAAACGGGCAAAGGAGGAATTAATTTTGAAACGAAAAGTTATTAGCTTAGCGGCAGTAGCTACAATTGCATTAGCAGGGTGTAACGCAAACAATGATGGAGCGACAAATAATAAGGGTACAAATAACGGTGCAGAGCCGACACGTTACCATCAAAATGCAAACGATAATGTAATTGATCGTAACATGGAACGAACCGGTTATCGAGGTAATGATCGATTTAATGGTTCGAACCGTTACAATGATGACAATTACAATACACGAGATGTTCGTAATGACAATCGTGGTAATGTAAATAACAATACGCGTTATGATGTTGCAAAAGAAGCTGCTGACCGAATCGTTCGTGATGTTCCAGAAATTGACCGTGCATATGTATTAACTACAAATAATAATGCATATGTAGCAGCACAACTTGACACAAATGATAACCGCGATGGTGTAAAAGACAAAAATAATAATGGGGATAAATTAACAGATAGTGTAAAACGTAAAGTATCTGATATTGTAAAGTCTGTGGACAATCGTATAGATAATGTATATGTTTCAACAAACCCGGATTTTTATAATTTAACAAACAATTATGTAGACGATATGGATCAAGGCCGTCCTGTACGTGGCTTCTTTGATCAATTCGGTAATATGATTGAGCGTTTATTCCCTCAAAATAGGTAACAAATGAAAGGGCGAGTGTGGATATATTTTATATCTACACTTGCTCTTTTTTTATGGATGTAAAGGCTTTAACAGTAAAAATTAATTTAACTACAAATGATCATAATGTAATTTTATTCCAAGACATAAGTTCATTTCATCGCACTTTTATAATATATTCTCCTTTATAGGCCAAATGTAATGTTTACCCTGTTCGGTGACCTCTTACCAAATCATCTATGCGTTTGTATACGTCGCTTACTGTTTTTATGATAATATGTATATATTCTAATAATTAAATGGAGGTAGACTTGTATGCAGAATCAGGTGATTACATATTTAACTGAAAATCGTGAACGTCTTTTAAAAAAATTAAATGACTTTTTGGCAATCCCAAGTGTAAGTACAGATAGTAGTTTTAAACAGGATGTCGAACAAGCTGCGCAATTTTTAGAAACATATTTACAGGATATTGGTTTTGATGAGGTAGAAGTACAGGAAACAGGTGGACATCCATTAGTTTATGCGCATTATAAGCAGGCAGGGCCTGATGCGCCTACGGTATTATTTTATGGACATTATGATGTACAACCAGCTGATCCTTTAGAATTATGGGAAAGTGAGCCTTTTAAACCAGAAGTTCGTAATGGACGTTTATATGCACGAGGCGCAAGTGATGATAAAGGACAAGTTTTTATGCATCTTGCCGTTTTTGAAGCATTTATGAAAACGAATGGGCGCATTCCGTTAAACGTAAAAGTATGTATCGAGGGTGAAGAGGAAATAGGCAGTGAGAACTTATATCGAGTATTGCAGGATAAAAGAGAACAGTTTGCTGCTGATTTCGCTGTAATTTCTGATTCAGGTATGGTTGCTGAAAACCAGCCAACTATTTTATATGGTTTGAAAGGATTTACTGGTGTTGAAGTGACAGTAAAAGGGCCCGACCATGATCTTCATTCCGGAATGTATGGTGGAGCAGTTCGAAATCCAGTCATGGCTTTATCACATATACTTGCTTCCATTAAAAATGAAGATGAAGTGATTACGGTTCCTGGATTTTATGACGGTGTAGAACCGTTAACTGATGAAGAAAGACAATTGATTGATCAAGTAGAAGGAGAGGATTATGCGGCAACTACTGGCGTAAGTGAAGTTGTTTCAGAAAAAGGATATACTGCAAAAGAACATACGATGGCGCGCCCAACATTTGAAGTAAATGGAATATATGGTGGATATCAAGGAGAAGGAACGAAAACAATTATCCCATCAACTGCAACAGCGAAAATTACTTGTCGTTTAGTACCAGGACAAGATCCAGAGCATATTCAAGATTTATTAGAAAAACATATGAAACGTATTGCACCAAAAGGTGTGACGGTTGATGTGAAAAAAGAAAAACTGTCGTCAAAAGCATATAAGGTAGAACCAAACCATCCCCTAATTCAAAAAGCTGCAGACAGCTATACAAAAGCTTTTGGAAAAGAAACGGTATATGTCCGTATGGGTGGATCGATTCCAGTTGTGGAATGGATTGACGATATTTACAATATTCCAATCGTCCTTTTGGGTTTTGGAACACCAGATGACAGACTTCACTCTCCAAATGAAAGCTTTCCTTTAGATAGTTTTGATAAAGGGATGGAAACACTTGCTCACTATTGGTCAGCATTAGAAAAATAAACGAGAGGGCCTAAAAATAGAGGGGAGGATCTGTATGCAGATAGCCATTATTACGGGCACATCACGTGGACTAGGGGAAGCACTTGCAATTTTATATTTAAAACAACGTATTCCAGTTATAGGAATAAGTAGAAAAACAAATGATAGATTGGAAAACATTGCTGAGGTAAACAATACAAAATATGAACATATAACTTGTGATTTAAAAGATATTGCTGCGGTACAATCAACGATATTTAAGATAAAGGAAAAAATGACGAACGTTGCACCTACAGAAGTTTTCTTAATCAATAACGCGGCTATGGTAGAACCTATCCATCAAGCGGGTGAACTTGATGAAAAGGAATTAACAACACATATACAAGTAAATGTAACAGCACCAATGCTCATGACAAATGCCTTATTACAATTTTCTAGCCAAGAAAAAATACCGTTCAAGATTGCTACTATTACATCAGGAGCAGCGGAAAGACCTGTCTATGGCTGGAGTGCTTATTGTAGTACAAAAGCAGCACTAAATATGTATACAAAAACAGTAGCGCTTGAGCAAGAAGAATTAAACACAGACAATAAAATAATTGCCTTTAGTCCTGGAATAATGGACACGGAAATGCAACGGCAAATAAGAACACGTTCCCATGAAGAATTTATCGAGATTGAGTCATTTAGGAATTATAAAGAGACAAACAAATTAAAGCAACCTGAGATAATTGCAACAATTTTATTTGACATCTTAAATGATTGTGAGCAAATTAAAAATGGAACTATTTATCATGCAAGAGATTATTTTTAAACGATCCTTTCTCCCTTCTTTAGCGTTTCGTACCTGCAAGAATAATTAGATTGTGATACACTTTAGATTGAGTTTTGTAAAAGGCGTAAATCACAAAATTGGAGAATATCATAATATTGTTAGGTTTTATAGAAGATGAAAGGAAGAATAAAATGATAACGAGAAAAAGTGAACGCGAAGTAGAACAAATGCAGAAAGCTGCTGACTTGTTAGTGTTAACACATAAAAAAATTGCGGAAATGATAAAACCAGGAATTACGACGATGGAAATCGATACTTTTGTTGATAAATTTCTAGCAGAACATGGTGCGATTGCAGAACAAAAGGGATATAATGGTTATCAATATGCTACATGTGCTTCTATTAATGATGAAATTTGCCATGGTTTCCCACGCAATGAAAAATTAAAGAATGGCGATATCGTAACAATAGATATGGTCGTAAACTTAAATGGCGGACTTGCTGACTCTGCTTGGACCTATGCTGTTGGAAATGTAGATGCAGTAGGGAAACGATTAATGGAAGTTACAAAAGAAGCGCTATACAGAGGGATTGAACAAGCACGAGACGGAAAGCGAATTGGTGATATCGGTCACGCTATCCAAACGTATGCGGAAGGGGAAGGATTTTCCGTTGTACGTGATTTTACTGGTCATGGCATCGGTCCAACAATTCACGAAAATCCGCATGTCCCACACTTCGGTTTACCAAACAAAGGAGTTCGTTTAAAAGAAGGAATGACAATTACGATTGAGCCGATGATTAATGAAGGTGACTGGAGAAGCCAAATGGATGATAATGGTTGGACAGCAAGAACAATTGATGGTGGGCGTTCTGTACAATATGAACATACTATCGTGATTACAAAGGATAAACCGATTATTCTAACGGAACAAGATGAACAATAATGAAGCGGCTTAGCACGGATAAAAGGATCAGACCCCTCGATTAGCTTGAAGGGGGTCTGATCCTTTTTTATTCCAACTGTTTCCTATGATTAAAATCGTGTGATCCTAAGCTACATATTTATTTGAATAAAAAGACATACCTATTACGAAAACATTTCCCATATTCTCCGACCCGAAATGCCTTCATTGCTTATAGGGTATTTCCTCAAAGTAAAAAAGTAACACTTATCAGAGCCGTCATACTTTGTTATTTTAATAAAAACAGTTATAATATAATGAAATTTCCCGCAAAGGTGGTGAAATAAAGATGGAGCTGGTAGAGAAGAAGCAAGGTGCAACGAGTACGATGATGTTGAAACAAGGGTTAACCGTTGGAATACCAATTATACTCGGCTACCTTCCTATTGCGATTACATATGGAGTCTTAGCAAAACAAGCAGGGTTATCACTTTTGGAATTAACGATGATGAGTGTTTTGGTATATGCCGGAGCAAGTCAATTTATGGGAGTAAACATGATTGCGGTAGGGGTAGGAGCAATGGAAATTATCATTGCTACATTCATTCTAAACTCACGCCACTTTGTGATGAGTTTGTCATTTATGCATGCAATTCGTGATATGAAAACAGCATGGCGATTTCCGTTAACGTTGACATTAACAGATGAATCGTTTGCAGTCTCATCGATGCATACAGATGCGGTAAGTAAGAAGCATGGCAAATGGTTTTATATTTCTTTGTTTTTCACTGCCTATCTATCCTGGATTTTTGGCTCCTTTTTAGGTGGGGTATTAGGGGAAATCATACCTGATAAGCTAAGTCAAAGTATGGGAATTGCCCTTTATGCAATGTTTATCGGGTTATTAGTGCCAACAGTCAAAAAGGAATTAAAACTAGCATGTATTGCAATCATTGCTATGCTTATTCATACGTTGTGTAGCGAAGTTTTTCACTTGAGTACTGGTTGGGCAATCGTTATTGCGACGATATTAGGCGGATTTAGTGGTGTGTTTCTGATGAAAGAACAGGAAAGTTAAGGTGATACAATGATTTACTTCATCATTATAGGAATGGCCTTCGTAACGATGGTTCCAAGGATAATACCAGCATTTATTGTTGATAAATTAATATTTCGTAGTTGGGTAAATCGCTGGTTAAGTGCGATACCTTTCGCTGCACTTGGTGCATTAATATTTCCAAGTATTTTAACTGTGATTCCCGAACAACAATATATTGGTTTAATCGGCGGATTGGTTGCGATTACATTAGCTTATTTTGGTGTGAATACTATAATTGTCGTATTAGGAGCAATCTGTACTGTTTTCCTCCTTACAACATGGTAAAATGAAATTAGTGTTAAAAAGTGAAGCTGTACTTAAGCTGAACATAGGGGGATACGATGCGATGTATACCATTCGTCAAGCAAGTTACGAAGATGCAACAGCTATTGCTAATATTCATGTACGAACGTGGAAAAATACATATCAAGACTTAATTGATGAAAAAGACATTTCAAATATGACATATGAAAATAGAAAAGTATTATGGCAAACAATTTTGCAAACGCAAACAGAGGACAGAGTTACACTTGTCATCCACCAAAATGAACAAATCATTGGTTTTATTTCTGGTGGACCAGAGCGTACAAAGAGATTTAACTATGATGCGGAAATTTATACGATTTACATATTAGATGAACACCAAAAAAAGGGATTAGGCGCACAGCTTTTAGCGGCCTTTTCGAAAAAGATGTTGGCATTTGGGCATCAATCCCTTTTGGTTTGGATCCTAAAACAAAATCCCTCTAGCAGATTTTATGAGCGATATGAAGCAAAACCAGTGGGCTACGAGGAAACAACGATAGGTGAGGGCACATATCGGGAAACAGCATATGGTTGGACAGATTTGGAAGGCCTTGTGAAGAAATTAAAATATTCAAATGTATAGGGATGAAAAATATCCTATGTAATCTTTTTGATTTAACTAAGTCGGGTACATAGGAATATTCTCTATATTTTGACCATTACTTGTTTTCGAGTAGATAGAAAGCTTCTATCTACTCGCTGATTATTTTTTCATTCATCTTGCATACATAATATTGAATTGACTTGTGTAAGCTGTTTACGTATTATTCTTTATACGGTTCGATGTGAATATGTGCATATGGTATATGGTGCTTTTCATATAGCAGTTTTTCAATTCGAACTGTTATATCATGGCTTTCTTCTACGTTTAGATAATAATCAACCAAAATGGTAATGTCAATAAACTGCTGATTACCAAGTATTCTTCCTTTGATATCTTTTACCTTTTTAACTTGTGGAACAGTATATACGGTTTCCTTCATCTGTTCGAGCAACGTTTCATCAAATCCATCTGTTAATGTATGGGTTGCTTCTTTGAAGATCTTCCAAGCTGTAAAACAAATGATCAAGCCTACAATTAATCCAGTTAAAGGATCGAGCCAAAAAACACCAAACTGGGCCCCAACAATTCCTAAAAAAGCCCCGATACTAACTAAGGCATCAGATTTATTATCTTGGGCAGCTGCAAAAAGTGCACGACTGTTTACTTTTTTGGACAAAATTAAATTAACACGATAGACGAGGAGCATCATGATAAAAGAACCGAGTGCCGTCCAAGCAGTAATCATATTAGGTTGCATGATTTCGTGTGCAAATACTTTCTGGAATGTATCTATCATAACCTGGATACCGACAAACATCATAATAAATGCAGCAAATAATGAGGCGATTGTCTCAGCACGATAGTGACCATAACGATGGTCCTGATCTGGTGGTTTTTGGGAAATGCGTAATCCGATTAATATCGCAATAGATGCAATGACGTCTGTTGAGTTATTTAAACCATCTGCACGTAATGCATCAGAATGGCCAACATGCCCAATGATTAATTTTGATAAAGCTAATACAATATATGTAATGATGCTTAGCCAAGCACCTTTTTCCCCTAGTTTTGCATTTGTCTCAATCATCATCATTCCTCCATTACAATTGACAACTTACATATTTTACTAAAAAAAGGACTGGGCGTCCACATTTCAAGTAGCAAAAAGAACATCAAAAAAGCCATCCATATATAGGATAGGCTTTATTGCTTAAAATACGTATGCATAATAGATTTTATATCATCGATTGTCATATTATTTTTATTAGACCAGTAGTGGTTGATGGATTGCATGAGTGAAGCAGCTTCTATTTTACTTTGTTCAAAGAGTTGAATAAAGGAAAGATCTGCAGTGTCGTTTGTATTCACATTATGCCATGTGCGCTGTTTTAAATTTAAATAATCTTGATTCGTTATAACCGGACGATGTGAATAGGCGGCTGTCCACCGGGATAGAAACGTATTTTTCCAACCATGTGGATCGGCAAGTAATTTTAAAGCTAATTTCGTATCACGGTATGCTCTTTGCATAAAATCAGCAGGTAGTACATGATCGTGAGTAGACAAAAGGGAATTCGCTAATAAGGGATAAAAGCTTTCACAAAGCTGTTTATCCAAGTTGAAGCCAACATCAATTTCTTTATCTATTTTAGATTTCCACGTATTTAAATTATGATATTTTTTCATCAAAATTGTATCGATGATTGTTTCGAGTTTCCGTTCTGGTATTTTCCTTTCATTTGCAAAGTAGGATATAAACGAATACGTACGATGTTCCAAAGCAAGATGTGTAATAAACCCGAAAGTATAGGCTAATAAATGGGATTCTTTGCCTTTCATCTGTTCAACAAGATCGATGAGATATGGCAAGTAATTCTTTTTACGTAAAAAGTCCATTTTTTCCATATAAGTTTTATGTTTTGCGGGCCTCCAGAAATGATAATATAAAAATAAATCAGGACCCAAGGAACCAAGTTTTAAATATGTTTCATTTTTAACATTAGGGATTGCTTTTCTGTCTAAAAGATCAATGATATTTTCGCAAAAAAGCATATGTGTCCAAACAGATGGCAAGCATCATCCCTCCTTTTTAAATGTTATCAAAAATAGTGAACATGTACTAGTATAAATGAAATTACGATTTGTGCATGCCCAAATGTGTACAAATTTTTGAATATATGATTCCGAGATTATTTTTTAAAATATAAAACATACGAATAGCGTGATTTTAAAAATTTGATACAATAGTATTGGGTACGAGTTAGTTATAGACAATGGGGAGGAATTAGATAATGGATTATCGTATTGAACATGATACACTAGGGGAAGTAAAAGTTCCAGCTGATAAATATTGGGGTGCACAAACACAACGAAGCAAACAAAACTTTCCAATTGGTAATGAAAAAATGCCGAAAGAGATTATTCGCGCATTTGCTATTTTGAAAAAGAGTACAGCTAAGGCAAACAGTGAGCTTGGCTTATTAGAAGAAGAGAAATATCACGCTATTGCTTACGCTGCTGATCTTGTGTTAGAGGGTAAACTAGATGACCATTTTCCGCTTGTCGTCTGGCAAACTGGAAGTGGTACACAGTCAAATATGAACGTAAATGAAGTATTGGCGCATGTCGGAAATACGTATTTAGTAGAAAAAGGAAGCAAGTTACGTCTGCATCCAAATGATGATGTAAATAAATCACAAAGTTCTAACGATACATATCCAACAGCCTTACATGTATCAGCTGTACTTAAAATGGAAGATATCGTATTACCAGCTATTGAGCAATTAAAAGCAACAACAAAAGAAAAAATGGAAGCATATATGGATATCGTTAAAATTGGTAGAACACATTTGCAAGATGCCACACCACTTACATTAGGGCAAGAAATTAGTGGTTGGTACGAAATGCTTGTCAAAGCTGAACGATTTGTAGCAGAAAGTGCACATCATTTAAAAGAATTAGCAATTGGCGGAACTGCAGTAGGTACAGGATTAAACGCACATCCAGAGTTTTCTAATCTTGTATGTAAGGCAATTAGCGAGTTTACTGGAAAAACATTTATCTCAGCAAAGAATAAATTTCATTCCTTAACAAGTTATGACGAATTAGTTTACGCACATGGTGCTTTAAAAGCGCTTGCAGCAAATTTAATGAAAATCGCCAATGATGTTCGTTGGCTTGCAAGTGGTCCTCGTTGTGGAATTGGTGAAATTACAATTCCTTCGAATGAGCCGGGAAGTTCTATTATGCCAGGAAAAGTAAATCCAACGCAAAGTGAAGCAATCACGATGGTTGCAGCGCAAGTGATGGGGAATGATGCAACAATAGGATTTGCGGCAAGTCAAGGTAATTTTGAATTGAACGTGTTTAAGCCAGTGATGGCATATAATTTCTTACAGTCTTGTCAATTACTCGCAGATAGCATGCTTTCGTTTGATGAGCGCTGCATGCAAGGATTAGAGCCAAACCGTGAAAAAATTGACCAAAACTTAAATGATTCATTAATGCTTGTTACAGCTTTAAATCCGCATATTGGTTATGAAAATGCTGCAAAAATTGCCAAGAAGGCCTTTGCTGACCAATCAACATTAAAAGAGGCCGCAGTAGCTTTAAATTTATTAACAGAAGAGGAATTTGATCAATATGTGATACCAAAGGAAATGACACAACCGAAATAAGTACTAAGAACAGCGCTTACTTGATGATGATACACAAAGTAAGCGCTGTTTTTTTGCCTTTTTTCATGCAGGTTTAACGTGTTGTAAGTGTCCCACCAAGCTTTCGAGGAGATTTTAGAAAGATAGTTGTGAGATTAACAGCCAGTAAGTCTGATTCGTTCAATTAACAATCAGTAAGGGAAGTACTTAAACTCCTCTGATTGAAGTTACATTTTTTTAAATAAAAAGTGTTGAAATAAGCTTGTAAAAAAAATGTAGCAAATCAAGAACAAATTACCAGTAGATATTTGTGATAAGTTTTCGCGTTTTGCAAAGAATAGTTAGTACAGGAGGTGATAAGACATGGCAAACAACAACTCAAATCAGTTAGTAGTACCAGGTGCTCAACAAGCACTAGATCAAATGAAACAGGAAATTGCTCAGGAGTTCGGTGTTAACCTTGGTCCTGATACAACTTCTCGCGCTAACGGTTCTGTTGGTGGAGAAATCACAAAGCGCTTAGTTGCAACTGCACAGCAACAACTAGGTGGACAATTTCATCAATAATATGGCTATGAGAGGTTAGAAGCCTCTTCTGAATAGGATTAGAGGGAAGGTCTATTATAGACTTTCCCTCTATTTATTTTGCATGCAATATAATAAAACAATTGTAAAATGATGAATACCAATATGAAATGGAAAAATTCGAACCGTCACTTATCACCCTTTACATATAAAAAAGTGGGTAAAATCACCTCACGATGATCTTGCCCACTAATCTTAGTATACTGCATTTTATCGTTAACGAATTCTTTGTTCTGTTTTTATGTCAAAGAAATGTGCATGGTTCATATTAAATGCTAAATCGAGTTTTGTGCCGCCTTGAATGTCAGATCTAGAATCAACGCGAGCTACAAAATCTTGGCCATGTAGTTTGGAATATAAGTAAGACTCTGCACCCATTAACTCGGCAACTTCAATTGTAGCTGTTATTTTTGTTTCAGGTGTCGAATCGATGAAGACAGGTTCATCATGAATATCTTCAGGACGGATTCCTAATACAATGTCTTGATTGACATAACCTTGTTCACGTAATACTTTCATTTTTCCTTCAGGAACTTTAATTTTAGTGTCTTCAATTAATAAGTAACCGTCAGTTAATTTTCCATTTAGGAAGTTCATGGAAGGGGATCCGATAAAACCACCTACAAAAATATTTTCAGGAAAATCATAGACCTCTTTTGGAGCTCCAACTTGTTGAATAATACCATCTTTCATTACAACAAGGCGTGTAGCCATTGTCATAGCCTCAGTTTGGTCATGTGTTACATAAATGGTTGTTGTTTGTAGTCTTTGGTGCAATTTTTGAATTTCTGCACGCATTTGTACACGTAATTTCGCATCAAGGTTAGAAAGCGGTTCGTCCATTAAAAATACTTTTGCATCACGAACAATAGCACGTCCTAACGCAACACGCTGACGTTGTCCACCTGAAAGTGCTTTAGGTTTACGATCTAAATAAGCCTCTAAACCTAAAATCTTTGCGGCATTCTTAACACGCGTTTCAATTTCGTCTTTTTTAAATTTACGAAGTTTTAATCCAAAAGCCATATTATCATAAACATTCATATGTGGATATAATGCATAGTTTTGGAATACCATTGCAATGTCACGATCTTTTGGTGCCACATCGTTCATTTTCTTATCATCAATATATAACTCTCCGTCAGATATCTCCTCTAGTCCTGCAATCATACGTAAAGTAGTTGATTTACCGCAACCGGATGGACCAACAAAAACAATAAATTCTTTATCTTGTATGTGTAAATTAAAATCTTCTACTGCCACAACATTTTTGTCATAAACCTTTTTTATATTATCAAGTCGTAGTTCTGCCAATTCAATTCCCTCCATTTTTAAGAAGCTTATGATTATAGTATAAAGAAAACGCTACCAAAATGTAATGGACAACATGCACAAAAAACATAAGCTAATTTGTTCAATTCACCTAGAAACTCACTTAAAACATATCTTTTCGTTGTTATATTTTATCGCTTAATATTGCTAAATAAACGGTAAGTGCATGTTGGAAGTTTCGAATGTCGATACCGGTTACCTCTGTAAATTTATCTAAACGATATTGTAGCGAATTACGATGCATGTACAGCTTCTTTGCAGTGACAGATAAGTTTAAATTACATTCGAAAAATGTTTGCAATGTGTGTAACATGTCTTTATCGTCCGCATATTCTTGTAAGGTGGATGTTACAAAAAAGTCCTTATACGCGATATCGCTTTGCTGTAATAATAAATAAGGAAATGCATCAATGTAAGAAATGACATGATTTTTTGAAATAGCAAATACAGTATGTGCATGTTTCATGATTGTTTGGTAATATGTGTGAATCATGGATAAGTTGTGCTGAATAGGCCCGACAAATAAATTGATTTTGATATATAAATCACTCATTAAAATATCGATTATAGATGAATACATAATTTGTGGGCGGATATTTAATTGGTCTTCAATTATAATTCCTTCATGTTCATTTTCCCATATAATTGGAACAGAGTATTCAAAAACTTCATAGATTGCCTCTTTAAAAGCATTTGGGCCCATTGTCTTTTCGGGCATTGTAAAATAAACGAACCGAAAAGAAGTATCGAAAATGTCCGGTGGAATCGGATCTTTTTCATGAATCAATTTTTTCCACATTTTTTCTTGTGACGTGAGCGGTGGAAAGATTGGATTATAGGATTCGAGAAAGGTATGCAAAATGACCAAATCACGTTTCGTTAGCTCTTCTTTTGCGATACCAAATACCTCCTCCGACTCCTTTGTTTTGAACCAATGGTAATCCTGTGAAAGATGTTTGTTATTTTCCTGTAAAGTTAAAAATGATGAAAATACTTTTTTTAGTTGATTTAACATGGCGAAAACCTCGTATCCCCTTATATAAATGAATTTTGTCTTAATTTGAGCACATAAAAGTAATTATTTATACTAGTTTATCATTTTCTTATGGCTATACAGAAGATAAATCCTTTGTTATAGTGGATTTTAGGATGAAATAAATCGTATAAACGATTTGTTCAGAAAATAAGCTTGTGTAAAAAGGAGGGGCATTATATAATGCCTAATATGTATGATAGCGCATATGTTTTAGAAAAAGCAATTCGCGAAAGTGAAGAATTTAAATCATTGCAAGAGGCGTACGAATCGGTAATGAATGATCCGAATTCAAAAGCGATGTTTGAAGAATTTCGTGATGTGCAATTAGATTTGCAGGAAAAGCAAATGCAAGGAATGGAAATAACTGAAGCTGAATTAGATTCGGCGCGTAATATTGTAAATAATGTTCAACAGCATCAAGGGATTGCCAACTTGATGGAAAAAGAACAAAGATTAAATATTATTATTGGTGACATTAGCCGTATCATTACGAAACCTCTTGAAGAATTATATGGCGGTTTTGAAGAGGAAGAAGAATAAGAGAAAACATTTCGCTCACAAGTCGATATTGATTTGTGGGCTTTTTGTTTGCACCTATATTGCCGATGAATGCAACGAAAATCTATTCGTATTTGCAGGAATATTAGAAAAAATATAGAATAGAGTTGGTACATATTTTGCTTAATAGGGGGATAAAGATGCGTACTGTTTTATATGAAAGAAAAGATGGGGTTTCGTATATTTATTTGAATCGTCCCGACCGATATAATGCTTTGAATGTAGAGGCCTTGCAACAACTATTGCTTGTAGTGGAAGAAGTAGGACAGAATGAAGATCAGGTAGTTATTTTGGCCGGAAAAGGAAAAGCTTTTTGTGCTGGTGGGGATATCGGTATGATGAATGATTGGGCAGATGAGGCTAATTTTGGCGGGGTAATGGATACAATTAGTAATGTGATGATGAAATTGTATGAAATGCCAAAAATTATCATTAGTGCAATTCAAGGATCTGCGGCTGGATTAGGGCTGAGTTTAGCACTTGCAGCGGATTATGTAATTGCTGAGAATAAGGCAAAACTTGGTATGTTATTTTTAGGAGTTGGCTTAGCACCAGATGGTGGCGGACACTTCTGGTTAAAGGAACGATTAGGTGTACCACAGGCTAAACAGTTTATTTGGAATATGGAACAAGTGACAGGTGAAGAGGCAAAACAAATGGGCTTAATTGATTTTTCAACTGAACAACAAGCAGTAGCATTTGCTGAACACCTTGCTAAGAAAATGAAGCAGTCGCCGATCACATCTATGATACAAACAAAAAGTATGTATCATAGAGAAGGAAAAGAACAATTACAATATTATTTAAATGAGGAAAAGAAAACACAATGGCTATTATGTCATACTGCCGACCATCGTGAGGGAGTACAGGCATTTTTGGAAAAGAGAAGTCCTGTTTTTATAGGAAAATAGTGTATTGAAATGGAAAGGGAGTGAGACTATCTCATTCCCTTTCGTTATTAGCGATGGAAAAGTACGAGTTTAGCATCAGGTGATACACAACGGTGGGTATGTTCTTCATATTGGTGCTCTTTTAATTTTGCTTGGCCCATCGTTTTTGCATCTGCATCATTTTTAGCTTCAAAAGTTTCCTCTAATAGCTTTTCACCTGTTTTATCAAAAACTGTTAAAACATATTTTTTCATTAATCTTCTCCCCCTCAAGATTCGTGCATGATCTCATGATACAATTTTATTTTAGCCTATTATCTGTTTTTGCGCTATTTAAACAATATGTATAGCGAGTTACCTCCGAACGTGCATTCGCAAGTTTGTTTTGTTAAACTGAATGTAAAGATATTAAGAGGGAGTGAAATGATGATGACGAATATATCATTCATTCATGTGGCTGATTTACATTTAGATAGTCCTTTTACTGGATTATCGTCAGTTCCTGATCACATTTTTAATGAAATACAAAATAGTACATTCCGTGCACTAGATCGCATGGTGCAATATGCAATAGAAAAAGATGTGGACTTTGTCCTCATTGTTGGAGATTTATTTGATAATGAAAAACAAAGTCTAAAAGCACAATTAAGATTGAAACAGGCGTTTGAAACATTGCAAGAGCATCAAATTTCGGTGTATGTATCATATGGAAATCATGACTTTATAAATGGAAATATCCATCCGATTACGTATCCAAGCAATGTTTATGTATTTCCAGATGAAACAGTGCGTCATGTGATACACAAAAAGCACGGTGAAGATGCCGCAGCTATTTATGGATTTAGTTATGAAAATCGTGCAGTAACTGTAAATAAAACAGATGCATATACAATTCAGCAATCTCATATTCCGTTCCATATTGCAATGCTACATGGTAGTATTGCCAACGATACAGAGCATGATAAATATGCGCCATTTCATCTTGGAGATTTAGTAAAAGAGTCTTTTGATTATTGGGCATTAGGACATATACATAAAAGGCAAGTTTTGAAAAATGATCCTCCCATCATTTATCCGGGTAATATACAGGGAAGAAACCGGAAAGAAACAGGTAAAAAAGGTTGTTATTACATTAATATGACGAAAAATAACAATGATATACAGTTTCTACCATTACAGGAAATTGAATTTTATAATCATATGATAGATATTTCAGACGTAACGGAAGCAGGGGGGTTGGAAGCACGGTTGATGGAGGAAATCACAAATGATCAATATACGACATCCCGACTAATTTCCATTACATTTACGAGTAACAACCCGGATATACTGGAATGGGAATTACAACATTATTTTTCGGATATGATTGAATTTATAAATGAACAATGGATGGAAAGAAAACCGTGGATGTATATGTATCATTATACGTTACGTTTAGTTGACGAGCATCGTATTCATGAACACGATCATTTTATTGGTGAATTGGATAAGATTATTAGTGATATCACATTATCTAAACATGTCCAGGAATTATATGGACATCGGGAGGCAAGAAAATATTTGGAACGATTAGCAGTGAAAGAAGAACGAGAAATAAGGCAAGCGGCGAAGCAATTATTGTTACATGAATTGATGAAAAGCGGCCGGGGGTGAAACGGATGTTTATTAAAGAGGCAAATATTTATGGATTTGGAAAATGGGTCGATCAAACGATTGCATTTAATGACAGTGGATTTGTTTGTATATATGGTGAAAATGAGTCTGGAAAATCTACATTACAAAAATTTATGATGTTTATGTTATTTGGTCTTTATCCAAAAGAGCGGACGTTTTATCGACCGAAGACGAGTAGTAAAATGGGTGGAAGGCTAATAATTAAAGATGACAAAATAGGGGAGTTTACGATAGAACGTATGGATCATGTGAAAAATGGCGCAGCAACAATCTATTTACCCAATGGTGAAATAGAAGAAGACAACTGGCTTCGCGATTATTTACATGGAATGACATTGAAAACATATGAATCTATTTATTCCTTTTCGGCTTTAGACCTTGTTGGCATTCAGGATTTAAGAGAAGGCGATATTGGAGAAATCTTATTAGGTATTGGATTAACTGGTTCCACACAAATTTATGAAGTGGATAAACGACTAGATCAGAAGCTTGGTGAGCTTTTTAAACCATTTGGAAAAAAGCCTCTTCTTAATCAACAAATAACATCGTTACAAGAAATAACTAAAAAAATGCAGGAATATGAAAGAGAAGAAGAAAAATATAAAGATTTAAAGTTACAACTATTGGAGATAGAGAAATCGATTGAAGTGAAGCAAATTGAAGTTGAAAAGATACGTAAAGAACTACTTGTATTGGAAAAAAGGCGACAAATATTGCCTTTATTATATGAATATCAATTGGTAATACAACAATTAGAAAGCTATCCAGAAATAATTCCATTCCCTGAGGAAGGAATAAAGCGAATGGAACAAATCAATAGTTATGTTATACCTTTGCAAAGTGAACTCACCGTTTTACAAGCGAATCAACAAAACGGCAAAGAAAGAATTCAGAAATGGGAAGAGGAACTCCAAGAACTATTACCATTTGAGGAAGCAATGACCGTTTTAGAATATGAAAATAAATTTATCCAAATCGAAGCCGAACGTAAGGAACTAAACGAACGGATAGAAAAGTTATCCAACCAAATTAAATTTGAATTAGATAGGTTAAACGTTTCTATAACGGAAGATGAATTAAAAGCTACACATTTTTCCGCTTATTTGGGACAAAGCTTAACGGAAATAAAAGAGATGGACCAAATAATAAATCGTGAAAAAAAACAATTGGACTTGGAAAAGAGACAATTAATTACGGAACAGGAACACGTGGAAACGCAACTACAGGAATTGGCTGAGGAAGTTCTATCACAAGAACAGAAATTAGCATTAGAAGATAGACTTGCGTTCTATGATCATACGAAACTACAAATGAAGCTGCAAAAAGATGCCAAACAAAAACAAAGTGCAATTTTCCAAAACCAACAATTAAGAAAAAAACAAAGTAGGCTATTTTTATTCTTGTCCTTTCCGATTACAATTGTTTTGGTAATATTAGGAAGGCAACTACATGCACCACTATTTTATTATCTAGCCTTGGTTAGTTTCGGGATAGGCTTTGGTCAATGGATATTAAGAAGAGCAACTGAAAGAGAAACGGTGCAAATGATAGCCGATTTCGTTACACCATACGTAAAAAGTGAAACTTTATCGGATGAGGAACGGAGTAAAATACAGGAAAAGTTAAAGATCAATGAGGAAAATGAACGAGAACAAACGCATCTATTCGAACGATTAAAAAAGCTTGATGTAAAACTATTACAATTAGAGGAAAAGCGGCTACAACATGAACAAAAACAACAGGAACATATACAAACACAACAAATCCATATGGAAAGTTATCCATTTTTCAAAGATTATGAGATAGCATATTGGCCGATGCTTTACCAAGATTTGAAAGAAATGATGCATTTTTTAAAGGGAAAAACAGATGTTGAAAAGAAGCTTGTTCAATTAAATGAGCAAAGACAAGCAATAAAAGAAGTTGTCCAGCGCATATTGAGCCAGACAAAAGAGAATAACCAACAAACAGACTTATTGCATGCTTTTACTTATATAAAAAAACAAGCGGAGCAACATAAAAAAATCCAAGGGCAAATTGATTATGAGACAAAACTTAGCATAGAGATAGAAGAAAAGCAACGAAATATGATGGAAAGATTGCATGCTTATGAACAGGAGAAGCATAAATTATTTGCTAAAGCAGAAGTAGAAAATGAAGATGAATTTTACAAAACAGCGAAACAACTTGAGGAAAGAGAGCAGTTATTTGCTACTGAATTACGTATGCGCAAACAATACGCGATGATATTCACCGATGAACAATGGAAAAAACTACAAGAGGAAATGCCTACAAAGTCAATTATTCAAGCAAAAGAGGAAACATTACAAGCGGATCTAGCAAAATTACAAGTTGAATTAGAAGAAAAAAGTGCACAATATGCGACAGCAAAAGTAAATGTACAACAGATGGAAAAGTCGGAAACACATTCTACACTTATTCAGCGCTATCAAATAGAGAAGAGTGAGCTAAATGAGATGGCTAAAAAATGGGCAACATATAAAATAGCAAAAGAAACGTTACAAGAAACGATTCGGACATTTAAAAATAAATATTTATCGAAAATCCTTGAAAAGACAACGAATTATTTTTATAAGCTGACGAATGGAGGCTATGTAAAAATACATGCACCTCAAGGTGACAAACCATTTACAGTAGAAGGAAAAGATAAAATACGTTATACTGTGAATGAATTGTCGCAAGGAACGATGAATCAGTTATATGTGTCATTGCGTTTAGCAATAAGTGAAGTGATGAATGAAGAACATCGATTTCCTTTTATTATCGACGATGGATTTGTTCATTTTGATTCAACTCGTCAAAAGCGAATGATGAATATATTGTTGGAAGTTGCCAAAAGGCAGCAAGTTATTGTCTTTACATGTCATCAACATATCGTACGTGATCAAAAAGGAAAAGGAATTTATTTAAATCAAGTTGTAACAGTGTAAAGATGAAGATGATAACAGAGTTAGGGGGATAGCGTTGGCAGACAATAATGAAATAATGAATTGGCATAACTATGAACACACAATTGAAAAGTTTATTCAAGCGATTGCTAAAAATATGAACCTATACGGTATTACCCCATCCATTGGACGGTTATATGGTGTATTATATTTTTCGGATGAGCCGATGACATTAGATGAAATGGGAAAAGCACTCGAAATGAGTAAAACGAGTATGTCGACAGGTGTACGCACATTATCAGATATGAAAATGGTAGAGTCTACTTTTAAAAAGGGTATTCGAAAAGATTTATATCAATCGGAAGAAGATTGGTATAAATCCTTTACTTCTTTATTTGGTAATCGTTGGAGAAAACATACAGAAACAAATATAGAAGAAGCAGACGAAGCAATCATAGATTTACAGAGAATCAAAAATAGTACATTAGACGAGACGTTACGTGATAAAATAGAAAAAGATTTAGAACGCCTTCAATATGCACAGGCGTATTATGAATGGTTAATGAAATTTATTAACGTAATCGAAACTGGTGAAATATTTCATTATATACCGAAAAACAAATCATAATGTAAGGGAATTTTCGTAAGGGGGTAGTGAGATGAAAAGAGGAATTAAAGACTATCAGACTGGTGATCTGTTCCACAACTTTATTTTAATTAAAGAAGCATCGAAAGGTACTACATCAAATGGTAGTCCTTTTTTAACATTGATTTTACGAGATCGAACTGGTGAAATAGACGCTAAACTATGGGATGTAACAAAAGAAGATGAGGAACTTTTTGTTGCAGAACAGATTGTCTGGATTCAAGGAGAAGTCATTCAATTTCGTGGAAAATCCCAATTAAAAATAAATTCTATCCGTCCAGCACAGGTGACAGATCAAGTACAAATTGCTGACTTTATTGAAAGATCACCAGTAGAACGTGAAACATTACAAGAAATGTTAACAGAAGCAGTTCATGAAATAGAAAATATAAAATTGCAACGTATCGTACAAGCATTTACTACGAAATATGATCATGATTTGTTTACGTATCCGGCGGCTGCAAAAAATCATCATAACTATGCTTCAGGTCTTGCCCATCACGTTGTCAGCATGCTTGCGTTAGCACGTCAACTTGTTATGTTGTATCCTGAAATAAATAAAGACCTTTTATATGCAGGTGTTATTTTACATGACTTAGGAAAAATAAGAGAGCTATCTGGTGTTGTAACGACAACTTATACAGTGGAAGGTAAATTATTAGGTCATATTCCGATGATGGTGGAAGAAATCGGCCATGTTGCACGGGAATTACAAATTGAGGGCGAAGAAGTAACCGTATTACAACATCTTGTATTAAGTCATCACGGAAAGGCGGAATGGGGTAGTCCTACACCACCACTTGTGCGTGAAGCGGAATTATTACATCTTATTGATTTAATTGATGCTAAAATGAATATGCTAAATCGTGCTTTGGAAAATGTGAATCCGGGAGAATTTACTGAACGCTTATTTGCGATGGACAATCGTGCCTTTTATAAACCGCTATTTGAAAAAGAGATAATAAAAGAAAGCGTATAGGACATAGATTTTAACGAAAATATCCAGTCATGAATTGTAACCCCTCTTCATATATATGAATGGTAAGAAGGACAAGGGGGGCGTAACGATGGTATTATTTGGACTACCTTGGTGGGTATTACTTATTATTTTATTAATATTCACGACTGGTTATATGGCGTTTCGAGCCATGCGCGCAGAAAGAGAGTTGGAACAACAGTACATTGAAAGAGAAGGAAAAATATTTCTTGAACGAATAGAAGCAGAACGTCAAAAAAAGTCTAATGCGAATCAGCAAATGTCGGGATCATGAGTAGGCTACTGAATCTATGTCAATAAAGTGAAACTTCATTCAGTGGGGGTTTCCCTATCTCCCCCACTGAATGTTAGTTAAACAGAATCGGGCTTTTACTGGCTGTTGATCCCCAACTTACATTTCTTGGATTATACTCGAATTCTTGAAGTGGGGGTCTTACAGCCAGTTAATGCGGGATAAAAAATGGTGAATGTATACAAGCTACATTCACCATTTTTATTATTTATCTTCTTTGCTATTTTCTTTCGTATCTTTTTCAGTATCGAACTGGAATAACTCATCAAATTGTTTATCTTTTACTTCGATATTAGCGTCTTTCATAAGTTTTTCCATTTTAGCTTGTTGCTCATCTTGTGGAACTTTTTTATTTAATATTTGTGTTTCAATTTGTTCTTTATTATCTTCGAACGAACCAACGTCATCTTCTTTATCACGCTTGTCCTCAAGTAAAATAATGTGATAGCCAAAGTCAGACTTTACTGGTTCACTTATTTCACCTTTTTTCATGTTGTAAGCTGCATCTTCAAATTGTGCGACCATATCTCCCGTAGAGAACCAACCTAGTTCGCCACCTTTTTCGGCAGTACCGTCAGTGGAATATTCTTTAGCAAGTTTTGCAAAGTCTCCACCATCATCTAATTTCTTCTTCACTTCATTTGCAGTCTTTTCATCTTCAACAAGTATATGTCGAGCTTTTAATTCTGTTTTCATACGGTCATATTGTTGCTTTAATTCATCATCTGTAACTTTTGTATCACCAAATACTGCTTCATGATATAGTAGTGAGTCACGAACTTGATCTTTAAAGTCGGCTTCATCTTTAAAACCATTTTGTTGCATCCACATGGTGAAAGAGTCACCCATTTGGTCTTTATATTTTTTAACCTCTTTATCGACTTCTTTTTGACTTACATCAAATTTATCATCTAACACTTTCGAGATAACTAATTGCTGAATGAGATTATCACCATAACGGGTTTTTAACTCATTATAAAAATCGTCTTTTGTAATATCACCAGATTTTGTTTGGACAACAACATCTGAATTACTCGATGAACATCCAGACAGTGCTAATATTCCAATTGAAACTGTAGCTGCAATTGCTAATTTCTTCATTTGTGAACACTCCTAATCTAATTACTAAATTTTAATACACTAAGGATAAATATAACACATTTTACACGTAAAAAAAATAGATATTCGGCAAAGTCAGTGCTACCTAAAAACTCCCTAAATTGAAACTGGTTGTTATGAGTACATAGGACATTGCCTCGTTATGTATGGTCCTCTGAGAAATCCATATCTAGTTTTCGCGTACAGTACGTGGTAGAACAGGGATTGCATCAAGCAAAGGTAGGGTACGGCAGGATAACATTGTTCGTAAGAAAATACTATTCCCTTACCTTTATGTCGTTTACCCCTTTGTTCCTCCTGTATGCATGCTTCACATTTCTTTTCTCATAATTTTCAAGTATGTATACTATACCATTGCATTTAATATCCGTAAATAAAATAAGACTAATAAAACAAAAACAGCAGTATTTGTATAAAAAAACATGTTTTTTTGCTTCTCCCTGGATAATTCAAATTTAGTACAAAAACGATCTGCTAATAAGTTGAATACAAATAAAACAATGCCACTGTATATAAAATAAGTTATAATCATGATAAAGCCCCCTATGAAGTAAAACTCAAGCCCCAAAAGACTTACCACTAACTTTATCAAAACTTAACAGTCCTGAACAGTCAAAAAACGTAATCTTTATAAAAGATGTTGGGCAATTTATCCTAGCTTAACTGGTTGTAAGCTGCCACATCAAGCGTACAAGGGGATGGAGCATGATAAGTTCGGAAACACCAGCCAATAAATTCCTGATTTGTAGAACTAACAATCAGTAGGGGAAGTGTGAAAATCCCTACTGATTAAAGTTTCACTTTATACGAATCACGTTATACGTTAGCAGATTATTAATTTTTCTTTAATAAAATGTCAAAATTTAAGGCGCTGTTGTTGTGATCAACAAAAGCGCACTTAGGTGCTTTGACAATATGACTAATGTATAAAAAGTCATAGAATGAATACCCAAGATGAATAGAAGTGAAAAGCAAAATATGAATATAGGCGCTACTATATAAATATATTGCAACGATAGCCGGTACTGTGATGAATAAAGTTGGTGCAAGTGCAACAACGATTGATATACCTTTTGGCAAACATTGATACGGCATGTATGAAAAAGCCGGAATTACTTTTGATTTTGAACTATATGTTACTTTCACACGTTTTTTGAAAAATATTAATGATAAAATATGCGCCGCTGTATGAATTGTTGGTAATAAATATAAGGCAAGTAGTAAACCAAGCAAAGCATATTCATTCACATGATGCAGGCCATGAAATATAGATGTAGGGACATACATGAGAATAAATGCTAAAATACTTATAAAGCAAGATATCGTATACATACGAAATAAACCAAAGTCTTTTGACAAGTTAATGGACTTCCAACAATACATTGTACGTTATTCTCCTTCAAATATTATGAGATAATCTAGTTGTAATAAAATACTTAATGATAATAGTACGTTTCCATCTAAAATGCAATAGTTAAATTGATGATTTTCCAGTGGAATAAAATACAAAATAATACAAAGAAGTAAGAGGGGGGACGTAATAGTGGAGCGTGTCTCAGAAAATGAAACAACAGTCTTTCATCTACATTTATTAGCAAATGTGATTGATATGGAAGCTTATCCATTCATTAGAATGGTGATACAAGCAAATTTGTCAAAAAATGAGTATGATGAACTGATGCATCTTTTGGCGATATTAAATGAAAAGTATCAACTACAAAAAGATGAAGGGCTACTAGACTTTTCCTCACTTCTTATGTTGCTTGCCGAGAAGCTAAGTGAAAAATTGCAACCAAATGAGCTTGTTTTTGCACTTCACAAGGAAGGGTATTACCCAGAACTCATGGAGGAGTTTATAGGCATTATGCAATTTACAGGACAGGATCAAGCATTGTCCAGAAATAAAAAAAGGCGGTAAAAGTGATTCCTATAAGCGCAATCATTTTTACCGCCTTCTCCATTTATACAGACTGTAACATTTTTGGTAGGTAACAAATTCATATAGAATTGTAAAATTAGTGGGTCTTTGATAATCGCTTCATTCATTCATTTTTGTAAATTATTAAAGAATGTAGCTACTTGTTTATGGAATGTAATAATTTGGTCAAGTTTTTCGTCTAAATCTGGAGCTGTGTCATCTGAATGAATAGCATCTTTATCCTGCGTTTGTAACCATTTTTTAATTTCATACAACCCTTCCTTACGATGATTTGTCGCATCTACCCATTTATTCATATAAGAGGTAATAAATAACTTGAATAATTGTGTGTTTGCTCTATATAAATCCTTTCGAACACCTTTACGCCATACACGGGAAACTAAATTTAATTCGGCTAATCCTCTAATACTCGTACTCATAGATGTTTTGCTTTTCCCTAATGCTTCACTCATTTCATCCAATGTCATAATATCTTCCGTTAAATATAAATAAGCAAAGAGTCGTGCTTCCAGGGGAGTTAATCCAAATAGTTCCACTGTTTTTGCAAATTCATTCATGATCTTTTTCATCAGTACTTGCTTTTCGTGAGTGATCATACAATCCTCCTAAAACCCTACTATATAAAGGTTACAATAAATAGATTTGAAATGGAAATTGAGGATTGCTATGGAAATTGGAGGATTAAGTAGTATTATTAAGAAAAAACAGGTGTAAGTTTGTACAGTTTAAACTGTACGTAAAATATGAAACAAATTAACGGTATATAAAGTTTGTGTGGATTATAGGATAAGTTATATAGTTAAAAGGGCGTTACCATTCGGGATAGTAAAATTCTATGAAACTATTTTAGAAGTATTAGTAAAAAATAATCATATGTATCTTTTTTTTATACGATATGATCGGTGTAAAAAATATGACAAGCACTTGTATAATAAAAGAATGGCTACGACAAAAAGAAAAGAGGGGGGCAAAGTGTGCCAATAATTGAAGTGAAAAATTTAACGAAGGTTTTCGGGAAAAATCCGAAACAAGCAATACAACTTTTAGAAAAAGGCGCAACAAAGGCTGAAATATTACAAGAAACTGGTAGCACTGTTGGTGTAAATCGGGCTTCATTCGAGGTACATGCTGGCGAGATATTTGTAATTATGGGATTATCAGGAAGTGGAAAATCGACGCTTGTTCGGCTATTAAATCGATTAATTGAGCCAACTGAAGGTAGTATTCTTATTGATGGTGAAAATCTAGCGAATATGAACAAGCAAGACTTACTCAATGTTCGTCGTAAAAAACTAAGCATGGTTTTCCAACGCTTTGCATTATTCCCACATCGGACGATTCTAGAAAATGCGGAGTTTGGTCTAGAAATTCAAAAGGTTTCTAAAGATGAACGAAAAGCGAAGGCAAAAGAAGCATTAGAAATGGTAGGATTGGGAAATTATCTTCATCAGAAGCCTGATCAACTATCAGGAGGAATGCAACAGCGTGTTGGACTTGCCAGGGCATTAGCAAATGACCCAGAAGTATTGCTAATGGACGAAGCATTTTCTGCCTTGGATCCGTTAATTAGGAAAGAAATGCAAGACGAATTAATTGAATTGCAAGCAACGATGAAAAAGACAATTATTTTTATTACGCATGATCTAAATGAAGCTTTAAAACTGGGTGATCGAATTGCCCTCATGCGTGATGGAAGTATTGTACAAGTAGGAACACCAGAAGAAATACTTATTTCACCAGCAAACGAATACGTTGAGAAATTTGTTGAGGATGTTGATCGTTCCAAAGTATTAACAGCACATCAAATTATGAAACGTCCAGAAACGGTGAATATTGATAGACATGGTCCTCGTGTTGCGTTAGAACGTATGCGTGAGGAAGGGATTTCCAGTATTTTAGTCGTTGATAATGAACGGAATTTACGCGGATATGTTACAGCAGATGAGGCATCAGCTGCTAGAAAGAAAGATATCCGAAATCTAAATGATATATTGCAAACTGACATACCCAAGGTAGAAAAAGATACACCAATGAATGATATTTTTAATATCATCAATGGTTCACCAATACCAGTAGCAGTAGTAGAAAATGGAAAGTTAGCAGGGATTATTGTCCGTGGGGCGGTCATTGCTGCACTTGCCGGAGATCATGAGGTGAGTGACGATGAATAAATTATTAGATTTTATTCCAGAAATACCGATAGCAGATGTAACCAAGCGTTTTGTTGATTGGTTGACCACAACATTTTCATTTTTATTTACACCAATAAAAGAACATTTTGGTTCCTTTATGAAATTCTTTTCGGGTGAACTTTCAGCAATCCCACCAATCATTGTGATTATATTAGTTGCTGTAATTGCTTTTATCCTTAGCCGAAAAAGGTTAGGATTAGCAGTGTTCTCTATAGTTGGTTTATGGCTTGTATATAATCAAGGCTTATGGGAAGAGTTAATGGATACATTTACATTAGTCCTAATTGCAAGTCTCCTATCTATTATTATAGGGGTTCCATTAGGAATTCTTATGTCGAAAAGTAGGACAGCGGAGGCAATTATTAAACCTATTTTAGACTTTATGCAAACTATGCCAGCATTTGTTTATTTAATTCCAGCAGTTGCATTTTTCGGTATCGGTATGGTACCAGGTATTTTTGCATCATTAATTTTCGCGGCACCACCAACCGTTCGCTTTACAAATCTAGGTATTCGACAGGTGTCACAAGAATTAGTTGAAGCATCGGAGGCATTTGGTAGTACAGGAGCTCAGAAATTGTTCAAAGTTGAGTTACCAATGGCGAAGGCAACCATTATGGCAGGGATTAACCAAACGGTTATGTTAGCTTTATCTATGGTTGTAATTGCTTCGATGATTGGGGCTCCCGGACTAGGTAAAGAAGTTATTTCGGCCTTGCAACGCGCACAAGTCGGTGCTGGTTTTGTGGCCGGTTTAAGCATTGTGATTTTGGCAATCATTATTGACCGATTTACACAGAGTGCAAATAGAAAAGCAGAGGATTGATGGTATCTTTTCTTGACGAAAAGTTTCCATATATAACAAAGATTAAAAAGGGAGAGGTTCAATTATATGTTTACATTTAACTGGAAACGTCTCGGTATAATTGCGGGACTTTCACTTACATTAGTTGCAGCAGGTTGTGGAAGTGATTCCGATTCAAACTCTGATTCTAATGCAGATGGCACAGATGAGGTAAATTATAGTAAGGAAGTCGATTATTCTATTACAGGAATTGAAGCTGGAGCCGGCGTATTTAAAGCTGCAGAAGATGCAACTGAGGAATATGATAATCTTAAAGGTTGGGAAGTATTAGCTTCCTCAAGTGGAGCAATGGCAACAGCTTTAGGCGAGGCAGTTTCTAAAGAAGAACCAATTATTGTAACAGGGTGGACACCACACTGGAAATTTGCAAAATATGATTTGAAATATTTAGAAGATCCAAAAGGTGTGTTTGGTGATGAAGAAACAATTAACACAATGGTTCGTGAAGGATTAAAAGAAGATATGCCAAATGCATATAAATTACTAGATCAATTCCATTGGACAACGGAAGATATGGAAGAAGTTATGCTAGAAATTTCTGATGGTGCAGATCCGGCTGAAGCTGCAGCTGCATGGGTAGATGAAAATGCAGATAAAGTTGCTGAATGGACAGAAGGTGTTGAAAAAGGTAACGGTGAGAGTATCGAACTAGTGTATGTGGAGTGGGATTCTGAAATCTCATCAACGCATGTAGTTGGAAAAGTCTTAGAAGATTTAGGTTTTGACGTATCTTTAACACCATTAGATAATGCTGTTATGTGGCAAGCAGTTGCCAATGGAGAAGCAGATGGTATGGTAGCTGCTTGGTTACCGGCAACGCATGGTGATTTATATGAAGAATATAAAGATAGCCTTGAAGATCTAGGAGAAAACTTAGCAGGTGCTAAAATTGGTTTAGTTGTACCAGCTTACATGGATATTGATTCAATTGAAGATTTAAAACCAGCTAAGTAAAGCATATAAAAAGGAAGTAATGGGAGACTAACTCCTATTACTTCCTTTTTCTTTAATCTTTTTTAATTTTATCTTCTAAGTCTTTTAAACTTGATTCAATTTCCTCTAAGTAATGTTTAATATTTTCTTGATGCGGTTGAACTGAAGCTTTCCACTCTGTAATAGAAACCTTCATTTCTTTTGTTAAATTTTTAATGAGGGATGAACCTTCTTTTGACGTTTTTGTAAGTTGATCTTTCAATTTGAAACTATCACGCATTAAGTTTTCGAATAGTTCCTTCCACTCTAAGCTTTGTTGTTTCATTCGAAGTCGCATATCTTTTCCAGAAGCAGGTGTACTTAACAACGTAGTCGTTGCCGTAACAACCCCTCCAACGACAAATCCAAGTAATAATGATTTACTTCTTGCCATTATTTTTGCTCCTTTCTTAAACTTGATTATTTTTCTAGTCTCGATGTACAGGTCTTATTATGTTTGACTTAAAGTAAGCTTTTCACCTGAAATCTGTAAATGATATAAAGTTACAGCACAGGGTGGACAGTAGTGGTATCGAATAAAATAAAAATATTCTATTTAAGAATTAGTATGTTCATTGCTTGCAATGATGTCATTCCTAATAGTTACGCTTATCTACTTATCTTTACCCCAAAGTGTAGAAATATATGTCAAATTGAATGCTATGTAAGAAAAATCCTCTAGCTATTCGTTTGCCAGAGGATGGTGTATTACTCTTTAACGTAACTCACGAAATCGATATTGGCTGCATTCTACTCATAATTTGGTTAACTACTGGGTAAATCACGATCATAATAAGTGTATTTACTACTGCAGTAGGTAACACTATCCCGATAAATAATGGGATAAATGCACCTTGCATTGCACCTATCGAAAGGATAACCGTTAAAAATATAGTACCGCTAATGATTGTTCCAATTGCGGTTAATATTGGAGCGCTAATATTTCCATTTACTTTATCTCTAATGAATAGATATAGGCCAAGAAATAATAATGCCGTAACTGGTTTGTCAACTATATTAGCAATTTGACCTCCTGCCATACCCGTTGTTAAAGCAGATATAATTCCTGTGACAATCGATACTAATAACACATAATTCATTTTAGGAAACAAAAGTATTCCTAAAAACATCATAGACAGTAGCATATCAGGTTTCATTCCAAATAAAATGGGTGGAACAACTGCGTGTAACACAGCACCAATACCTACCAACAATGATAAAATAACTAAAATTCTCGTCTTCAAAACTCATCTCTCCTCTTCTATTCTCAACTATTTTTATCTCCAACTGTACGCTCATCGTCAGTTGCGAGATGTATCTTAAGTATACCAAAGAAAGCGGTAAATCAAAAGAACTAATTTTCAGATACGCTAAAACGATAAATACATCATAAACATTTTCTAATTAATCTATGTTCTGTGTAATTTCATTTGCAATTTGTTGTAAATCATCTGAGCTATATTGGTCACTATGGACTGTCCAGTTTGCAGAATAACCATCATCTTCTCCGTATCTTGGAATAAGATGTATGTGCAAATGGAAAACGGATTGGTCAGCTGCTGGTTCATTATTATTTAGTAAATTTAATCCAGCAGGGCGATAAGCCTCTTTAATTGCATTTGCAATTTTAGGTATGCGTGCAAATAATTGCTGGGCAATGTTAGCAGGGGTTTCATAAATGTTTTTTGTGTGTTCTTTTGGTATGACTAAAGTATGTCCTTTTGTTACTTGGCTAATATCTAAAAATGCTAAGACATGCTCGTCCTCATATACCTTTGCTGCAGGGATTTCTCCAGCTATAATTTTACAAAAAATACAATCTTCATGCGCCATCATCCATCACTCCTTATATCATTTATATTCATTGTATGAAGAAAGGGGTGCTGATGTAAAGCAAACCGTGTCTTCGTCCTTAAGGCATTTTGTACAAAAGGAAACAGGCTAACTCATTTAAGAGTCAGCCTGCTATAAGAAGAAAAAGGATGGTAAATCTAATGTTGGGGACTTTGTAAATGAAGTTAAATCACTTTAACTACATCACGGAACCGTTTTATCAGTATCCCTTGCGGTGAGATTTTTTCTGACAAAAGGGTTAAATCATTAGGTTTTCGATCACAAACACCTCATTTGCGCGATTGCGCTCATTGTAGTGGTGATACAACATCCTCTTTCTTCAATAATTAGTATGAGCGGTTTCAAAAAGTTTATGCACAAAATGTTTGATTTTGTCGATTGATTTATTTTAATTCTTTTGGCTTTGCATGGGAATACATGATAAAATTTTAAGAAGGTTGTCTTTGAAAGAGAGGAGACGAAAGTATTGAATTCGTTATTACATATAGAAAATTTACAAGGTGGATATACACATAAAAATGTTTTACATGGTATCTCGTTTGATGTACATCCTGGAGAAATTGTTGGTCTAATTGGTCTAAATGGTGCAGGGAAGAGTACAACAATTAAACATATTATTGGTGTGATGCAACCTAAAAAAGGACAAATAGAAGTGAATGGAATAAAATTTCGTGAAAATCCAGAGGGCTATCGAACCCAATTAGCATACATCCCGGAAGTTCCCATCTTATATGATGAACTTACATTATACGAGCATCTCCGCCTAACCGCAATGGCGTATGGCCTTACAGAAGAAGTATTTGAAGCTCGTTTACATCCTTTATTAAAAGAATTTCGTTTGGAAAGGCAATTAAAATGGTTCCCGATTCATTTTTCAAAAGGGATGCGACAAAAGGTCATGATAATGTGTGCATTTTTATTAGAACCACCTTTATATATTGTTGATGAACCTTTTGTAGGTCTTGATCCTTTAGGGATTCAATCGTATTTACAATTAATGAACCAAATGAAAGAAAATGGTTCGGGAGTGTTAATGTCTACGCATATTTTAGCAACAGCAGAACGTTATTGTGATCGGTTTGTTATTTTACATGATGGATTAATTCGTGCACAAGGTACATTAGAAGAGCTACGCACAGCATTTAAGATGGAAAAGGCGGCATTGGACGAGCTATATGTACAGTTGACAAAGGAAGATGATCATGTTTGATGCGAATCAGTTATTTAAGCAGCGGTTATTGGCATATTTTAAGGAAACAGGTCGTTACTTGCGGTTTATATTCAATGGACATATTGCGGTTGCTTTATTATTCTTCCTAGCAGCACTCTCTTATTATTATCAAGGGTGGCTTGCTACATTACCAGCAGATTTCCCAACTGCATTTGTCGTCGGCATTTTATTTGGTTTGGTTGTTTTATATAGTCCTGTCCAGACATATTTGAAAGAACCTGACCTCGTTTTTCTCATTGCTGCAGAGAAGAAAATGACTTCATATTTTCGAAATGCGCTTTTTTACAGTTATTTGATGCAATTGTATATCGTTATTTTTCTTTTCGCTGCTGTTGGACCACTTTATTTTGCAACGTATCCAAACATAAGCGGAAGAACATACTTACTGATACTCGTTGCTTTACTCATTTTTAAAGGTTGGAACCTCATTGCTAATTGGTGGATGTTAAAAGTACATGAGAAAAAAACCCGGTATGCGGAACAAGTTATTCGTTTTATTCTAAACTTTGCAGTGTTTTACTTTATTATAGAAGGTGAGTTTCTCCTAGCCGGAGTAATGACAATACTCTTTATTGCGTTATTTCTTGGAGTGATGACGATTTCCAGAAAAAGAGCTGGAATAAATTGGACATTATTAATCGAGAAAGACCAAAAAAGAATGTATACATTTTATCGTATTGCAAACTTGTTTACAGATGTTCCACATTTACGCAATACGACTAAAAAGCGTCATTGGCTTGTATCGTTGTTGACAAATCGTATTCCACTTGAAAAGCAAAGAACGTATGAATATTTGTATCGTATTACTTTCATCCGTAGTGGAGATTATTTAGGAATGTATATTCGCTTAATTATTATCGGTGGTTTGGCAATATATTTCGTTCCAAATATGTGGCTAAAAGTTATTTTTGGCTTATTGTTCTTGTACATGAGTATCTTCCAAATGACGACTTTGTACAGACATCATCGCATGTTAATTTGGATTGATTTATATCCGGTAAGCTTAGCCGAAAGACAAAAGGCGTTATTACAATTTATGACACAACTATCGATGATACAAACAATTATTTTTGCTTTGATTTTTTTAATGCAATTTAACTATCAAGGTGCAGTTATTTTACTTGGTGGGGGAATTGTATTTACTTATCTGTTTATTAATGGATACGTTAGAAAAAAAGTTACGATAGCATCTTAAGCCTTTCATGCATGAAAGGCTTTTTAAATGTGTGCTTTATATAAATCGAACATCGAAAATAATTTAATCTATTTACAAATGAACATGGTTTTGAAGTGGCTTTTATCACTATTTTTGAAAAGCAAAATAAGCATGAATGAGTGTTTTGGCAGCAATCGGCATCGCCCTTTCATCGAAATCAAATAAAGGATGATGGTGTGGATACCCCTCTTTTTCTGCACCTGTGAAAAAATAGGCTCCAGGACGATTTTGAATATAATAAGCAAAATCTTCTCCACCCATAACAGGGGGAATTAATTCAGCAGTTTTTATTTCTGGAATCTGTTTACTCGCTTTTAATACAAGTTCCGCTTCAGCTTGTTGGTTAATAAGTGGAGGATACCCTTTTTGATAGTCAATTGAAGCAGTTACACCGTAAGTTTTACATACACCATAGACGATATTTTCTATTTCCGTGATAATTTGTTGCTGAATTGTCTGATCTAAATAACGAACTGTACCTGTTAAAGTTGCCTTGTCAGCAATAATGTTAAAAGCATTCCCACCGTGAAACATCCCAACAGAAATGACAGCAGTAGCTAATGGATCAATTTGCCGACTGACAATATGTTGTAAATGTGTAACGAGTGCTGCTCCAATCACAATGGCATCTTTTGTTTCATGTGGATACCCACCATGACCACCTTTACCTTGAACTATTATTTCAAATCGATCAGTCCCTGCCATAAGAATATCCTTAGAAATCTGCAACGTCCCAACTGGTACTGTTGCCCATAGATGTGAGCCAAACACAGCCTCTACATGGTCTAAGAGGCCTGATTCAATTATCGGTTTTGCTCCACCTGGTGCATATTCTTCCGCGTGCTGGTGGATAAAAACGAGCGTACCTGAAAGCTTACTTTGAAATTGTTTCATAACTTTCGCCAAGATAAGTAAGGATGCTGTATGACCATCATGACCACATGCATGCATGATGCCATCGACTGTTGATTTGTAGGTAACATCTTTTTCATCTTGAATTGGTAATGCATCAAAATCGGCACGTAATGCAACTGTTTTTCCAGGTTTTCCACCAGTTAATGTCGCAATCACACCATTTCCACCGACATTTTTATGATATGGTATATTTAATTCTTCATAAAAGTTGGCAATATATTGTGCAGTCTTGTATTCTTGAAAAGAAAGCTCAGGATACTGATGTAAATGGCGACGAATTTGTACCATTTCAGAAAAGGATTGATCAATTTGTTGGCAAATTTTCCGTAACAAAAAAACTCCCCCCCATTTGTTTGATAAATGAATTATATCATGAATGTGTTTTAAATATATCAAACCTTCAGGCACTTTATATTGGAATGAGAAAGGAGCATAATATGCTATTAAGTCGACATAAACGCTTTTTATTATTAGTAGCACTGTTTGCGATTATTATTACGATATGGATATTTGAACTCATGCATGACAAAGTACCTTTTGTTGATGCTTGGACTCGCTTCGTTGTTCCACTAGTAGACGGAACCGTTATTTATGATGCATTTTTCTTTATAACCAATTTTGGTTCTCGTTCTTTTGTGGAACCATTTACCGTGTTTATGGCTTTTTTACTAGTGTGGATTACACGTGACTGGTTACCTTCAATCTTTTTTGCTGTTGGAACATTAGGAAGTCACTTATTAAATAGTTCGATTAAGCACATTGTAGCGAGAGAAAGGCCTCGTATATTAGTTGAAGCAAATGCGGAAGGATATAGTTTTCCTTCTGGACATGCTATGGTATCAATTGTTTGTTATGGTTTATTAGCTTACTTTATTGCGAGAGAATGTAAAACAAGAGCAGAAAAGCTAATAATTGAATGGAGCTTTATTACGTTCATTTTATTAATCGGAGTGAGTCGATTTTTTATAAATGTGCATTATTTGACTGATATTTTAACTGGTTTTTTTGTAGGTTATACTTTTCTTGTTATACTCGTGTACATATTTGAAAAAATTGAAAAACGGCGTGGTAGGGGTGAAAGGCTCCGACTTAAGACGGAGTAAAAAGCATGCTCAAGGTGGTTTTATCATCATTGCCTTCCCTATAAAATAGAAGTACAAGGACAATCATTTACTAAGCTTGGGAGGAATGAAAATGGAAAGAGGCGTATTCCGTTATTTTATAGCAGTTTTACTAATTTCGATAGGGGCAGTTCTTGTTCTTGAGAATCTTGGTCTCGTGCAATTCAAATTGAAGTTTGGATGGACATTTCTTTTTCCACTGCTGTTTATCATAATGGGTTTAAAATGGATAATAGATCGTTTACGACACCGTGGAGGAAGCTGGACATTTGGTTCATTTTTCCTTATCTTTGGTACGTTGCTCATGTTAGATCGGTTTGAAATGATGACTTTTGGTTTTAAAGATGTCTTTAAACTGTGGCCATTATTAATCATTTATTTTGGTTTTTTATTTATTGGACGCAATCGAATAACTGTTTACAAACCTTCTACTCATCGTGTAGATGAAAAAGACTTTATTTATGAATCACCACATGATGAAGGGAATTCAACGGGTAAAAAACAAACTGTATATCATGATAAAGGTACTTTTTTCTCCGTAGGTAATTATGAATATAATCAACCGAATTGGAAAGTAGAGCCAATGACATTGAAAAGTATGGCGGGGGATTTTTACTTTGACTTTTCTAAAGCATATATACCCGAGAAAAAAATACCAATATCGATTCATTCATTAGCAGGCGATGTGCATATTCTTATTCCAGAAAATATTGAGTTTAGAGTAGAAGCATCTGTAAAAGCCGGTGATATTGATGTAGTGGGGCAGTCAGTCGATGGAATTAATCGATCACTACTATTTGAAACACCCCATTTTACATCAGCAGAACGTAAGTTGGACTTTTTCATCAATTTAAAAGCTGGATCAATCCGTGTTGATTATGTATAGGAGGGGATATCAATGTTTAAACGATTAAATAGTATTCGTTATGTATATATCCGCTCCCATTTGTACGGTGTATTTCTAACAACAGTCGTATTGCTCGCTATTTTATTATCTATTCATGTTTTATTAGAACCTACATGGTTGAACACGATTAATATTTTTGTGTTTATTATTCTCTATGCTGTTATCAGTTTAGTTGTCTCTTTCTATGCCGGTTTTCAATCGAGTAGTAATGTGAAAAATAGACTCGATTCATTGTCTGTATTAATAACACAATATGCAAATGGAAATTATCAATCTAGTGTTCATTTTGTAGAAGATGATGAGATTACGCGAATTGGAACAGAATTGAATGAATTAGGAAAAAAATTACAAAGGCAAGTTAAATCATTACAACGAATGGCAGATGAAAAAGCTGAATACGCAAAAACGGCACATAAATCTGCTGTAATCGAAGAAAGACAGCGACTTGCACGTGATTTACATGATGCGGTAAGTCAACAGCTTTTTGCGCTCACAATGATGTCAGAAGCGGCGGTGAAGCAATTTGATAAAAAGCCAGAGATTGCTAGAAAACAAATAAAAGAGGTTGCGCAAGCTGCACTTCAAGCACAGACAGAAATGCGTGCATTGCTTTTACATTTACGGCCAGTCCATTTATCTGGTGAACCTTTAGCTAAGGGAATTCATAAATTAATTGCGGAATTAAAACAAAAATGTCAAATTAATTTTCAAGTTTTGATTGAGGATGATTTAATTTTAAGTGAAGTAGTGGAAGATCACATATTTCGCATCGTTCAGGAGTCACTTTCCAATACATTACGACATGCTAATGCAACAGATGTAAAAATTGAGATTAGCCAGCGGAATCAGGAATTATTTGTCCATATCAGAGACAATGGAATTGGCTTTGATATAAATCGTGATAAAAATAAAAAGGCTTCCTACGGTTTAAAAACAATGCAAGAGCGAAGTCAAGAACTTGGTGGTACATTTACGATTCGATCGAATAAGGATGAAGGTACGTATATCGATATTCGAATACCAAGTAAATTGTGAGAGGGGAAAAGGAAATGATTCGTGTTGTTGTTGTCGATGACCATGATGTTGTAAGAAAAGGAATTATAGCATACTTACAAACAGATGATGAAATTGATGTAATTGGTGAGGCGAGCAGTGGTAATGAAGGGGCTGCATTTATTATAAAAGAAAAGCCAGATGTTGTGTTAATGGATTTAATGATGGAAAATGGAAATGGAATTGAAGCGACTGCAAAAATAATGGAAGAATATCCGTCATGTAAAATCATTATTTTGACGAGCTTTTATGATGACGAACAAGTATTTCCAGCTATTGAAGCAGGGGCATTTAGTTATTTATTAAAAACATCTTCAGCAGATGAAATTGTTGGGGCAATTAAAAAAGCCGCAATAGGCGAAAATGTAATTGAATCAAAAGTAGCGAGTAAAATGATGACGAATTTCCGCCGTGAAACGAAAAAGCTGCATGATGATTTAACAGAGAGAGAAATGGAAGTTTTGCTTTGTATAGGCAATGGAATGACGAATCAAGAAATTAGTGAAAAACTATATATTGGAATCAAAACAGTGAAGACACATGTAAGTAATATTTTGGCAAAACTTGAAGTGAATGATCGGACACAAGCAGCAGTTTATGTTCATAAAAATAGGTTGCTACAATAGTTGGACATTTAAGAAGTTCTTGCAGAATAGATTATGAATAGATATACGTGTTCACGTACACGTATGGAAGTAGATATAGAAACCACCGTAAATGGAAGGCAAGCCTGGTTTCTTTTTTGTCTTTTATTATAGATACTAGTATAATTTAATCAGTAATTGGTTAGAGAGGAATTGATGAATGAGTAGAACAAAATGGAATGAAAATATCGCTTTTGTTATTTGGGGAATATCAATTGTTGCGACAGCGGGGAGTTTGTTTTATTCTGAAGTAATGGGATACACACCATGTGAACTTTGTTGGGTGCAACGAATATTGATGTATCCACTTGTCGTGATATATGGTGTTACATTATGGAAGAAAAATCTTTCCATTGCATTACCGGGAATTATTTTAAGTGGAATCGGAATGGTTATTTCTACATATCATTATTTACTACAAAAATTACCAGCATTACGTGAAGTCGGAGCAACATGTGGTACTGTTCCATGTCATACCCAATATGTAAACTATTTTGGGTTTGTGACAATTCCATTTTTAGCAGGAACAGCTTTTATCATGATTTTTTCACTTCATGTATATTTGCTTACTAGAAAGGGGGAATAGCATGCAGAAGAAAATGATTGCATTTATTGGTGTCATTGTTATCTTATTTGTGGCGCTATATTTCGTTGTATCAGCTAAAAATAACCGTGCGGTAGAGGGGAATCCGTATGGCAAAGATGATTTAGAACAATCAACCATTGATTTACTAGATAATCCGTTATATCAGCACATTATTACACCTAATAAGTTAGAAGAAAAATTAGATAAGAAAGAAGATATTACGGTTTATTTCTTTAGTCCTGAGTGTTCTTATTGCATGGAAACAACGCCAATATTATTTCCGTTGGCAGATAGTATGGATGTAGATATACAGCAATTGAACTTACTTGAGTATCCAGATGAAGCGAGTAAGTTTAAAATAGAGGGTACACCAACTTTAATTCATTTTAAAGATGGACAAGAAACAGATCGACTTGTAGGATTACAAGAAGAGGAAGACTTCAAAACATTTTTATCTGAAGAAGTATTGGATAAAAAGTAAGTTGAAATTACGTAAGAATGTAGTGGTTTAAATTTTAGGAAAGAGGCATGATCGTGCATCATGGCCTCTTTCTTGTTTACAGTTACAAAACAAAAAGGATTGTTACTATTGTTTTTCATCGTCTTCTTTTACCATATGATACAAAGCATTAAATGGCCGGTCAGCAAAATAAGCAGGTAGTTTGACATGATGGTTTTGATATAGCTTTGTATATGTTTCAGTGGCCTTCCAGCTTTCATAGGCGGCTTTTGTACTCCACTGCGTAAGGATAACATAAACATGCCCTTTTGTTGGTTTGAGAAATCGAAAAGCTTGAAAGCCAGGGGTCGTAACTAGGATGTTATCGCGATGTTGCATTTGATGTTCGAAAACGGGTTGTCCTTCCTCTGTCACGGGAATATGGTGCATCGCAACAAATCCTCGTTTCAAACATGTCCCAGTTCCTTGTAAAATATCGTAAGTTCGCCCAGAAGCAAAAATACTTTTGCCTTCACCCTCATAATAAGCAAGTGTATTCGCTTCATTTTCCATAAAAAGAAATTGTTTATGGTGGTATTTTTGTTCTAGTTGTTTTAAAAAGGAATACGTACCATTTGTCATATATGCTTTCATACTTATCACCTGCCTTCCAAATGATTAGTTTAATATATTTGATAGATGGTTATTACACCAGCAATGAAAAATTTTAATTTACCTATTAGCAGGCTAACTGGCTGTAAGAGTCCATTTTTTAAGAGTTCGCAGGTATTGAGGGAATGATCAGTAAGGAATCAACAACAAGCAAAAACTCTACTGCTTTTTACTTTACCAAAAATGTGTATAATAGCTAGAGATAAGCAATGGTATTGATCGATGAGAGGTGAAGAAATTGAAAGACTATGCGAAAAAAGTAATACATACGATTCTTACTTGGCCATTATATATAAAAATATTATTTTTTACTGTTATTTCTATTATATGCTTAAGTGTAAGTGGTTATTTTGTAATATTATATGGCGGAAAAATGCTTGTTAATGAAGAAAAGCTAATTTTGAATGCCGCTACTGTTATAGAAACAAGTGATGGTAAGGAAGTAACGAAAGTATATCACGAACTTCGCTTTCCTGTAGAGATAAAAGAAGTGCCTACATATGTACAAGATGCATTTGTTGCAACAGAGGATCGACGATTTTATGAACATGCTGGAGTAGATATGAAATCTGTAACGAGAGCTGTATTTCGTGATATTATTGCACGTAGTAAGACAGAAGGCGCAAGTACGATTACACAACAACTTGCGAAAAATTTATTTTTAACGAATGATAAGACATGGATGCGAAAGACAAAAGAAGTGATGATTGCGATTTATTTAGACCGGCATTATTCTAAAAAGGAATTGCTAGAACTATATATGAATAGCATTTATTTTGGTCATGGTGTATACGGGATTGAAGCAGCAGCAAATAAATATTTCTCAAAATCCGTGCAAGACCTTACAGTTGCGGAAGGTGCAATGCTGGTAGGAATTGTAAAAGCCCCAAACGGTTATTCGCCGATTAATCACCCTGATAAAGCATTAACGCGACGGAATACAGTTTTAAAATTAATGGAGCAAGCCGGTGTGCTTCAAACGGAAGAAAGAGTTAGAGAGCAAAGACGAAAGCTTGGTTTAAAAGTTCAAGAAGTAAAAGAATCCCCATGGTTAGATAGTTATATTGATTTGGTGTTAAAAGAAGCGGGGGAACATGCTGATTTATCGATTGATGAATTAAAACATGGCGGCTATCGAATTGTTGTGAATCTTGATGAAAAGGCACAGCGAACTGCCTATGATCAATTTAAAAAAGAAGATTATTTCCCAGGTAATGTGGCAGGAGTAGAAGGTGCGTTTTTATTACTTGAACATCATACTGGGAAAATTGTTGCAGCAGTAGGTGGAAGGGAATTTAAAATAGGTGATTTAAATCGTACGTTGGTACAACGACAGCCAGGGTCGATCTTTAAACCATTAGTGGTTTATGGACCTTCACTCATGAAAGGCTCTTTTGATCCGTTTTCCGTTCTGCCAGACGAAAAGATGGCAATTGATGGGTATGAGGTAAGTAATAGTAACAATGAATACGTAAAAAACATTTCATTGTATGAAGCGCTTATGCAGTCTAAAAATACATCAGCCGTTTGGTTGTTACAGCAACTAGGTATTCCTTATGCAAAAGCATATTTAGAAAAGATGCAAATGAATATACCTGATGAAGGATTAGCTATAGCACTAGGGGGCTTGGAATCTGGTGTTACACCACTCCAAATCGCAAATGCCTACGCCACGTTCGCAAATGAAGGAACCTTTATGGAAGCATCCACTATTAAGCAAATTTACAACACGAATGATGAACGTATTTACCAATCAAATGAAAATCGTACAGAAGTTTTTTCGCATCAAGTTGCTTGGAATATGACAAAAATGCTCCAAAAGACAGTGGAAGAGGGTACTGCAAGTGCTGGTACGTATCCTCATGATTTAGCAGGAAAAACTGGAACAACGCAACACCCATTTGTGAAAGGAAAGAGTAAAGATCTATGGTTTGCTGGGTATACACCAACGTATACCGCTGTGACATGGATGGGATATGACCGTTCAGATAAAGACCATTATTTGACAGGAAATAGTAGTTTTCCAACTGAGTTAACAAAACAGATATTAACAGAATTAGATAAGGAAGAAGATTTGACCACTACCTTTAGGAAACCAGATGATGTGGTTGATTTACCAGATCCTATAAAACTACCTACTATTAAAAACATGACAGCGAATATCGTGTTTGGTGGTATGACGATTGTAAAAGGAAAACTAACTTGGTCGGGCTCAGATGATGAGCGCGTTGTTTATCGAATATATCGTAAACAAGACGAAATAGATGAGATGATTGGGGAAGTAACAGGAATTACAGAATATGACATTCGGGATTTCTCACTACTTTCGAAAAATATGTATTATGTTGTACCATATGATCCGCTAACAAAGCTTGAAGGTAAACCGTCAGAGATTGTGGAGTTATCTTTAAATTGATAGAGATGCTGACACCATGAGAAATGGGCTCTATGACTTTAATTCTACAGGGAATCTCACTTGTTTTCTATTTATAAATCATTTTCATAAACATCATCCCACAATACTAGTTGTCCGGAATGAAAAGTGACCGACTCCTGTGGGAACAGCACGAGTCTGAAGACCCCACAGGAAGCGGATTTTGCTTCCGAGGAGGCTGAAGCCGTGCCCACGGAAAGCGTGTCAATTATCATGTAGGACAACGGTATGTACGCGCCATTTAATATTCATCCTCAAACAACTACTTTTGGCCTATGAAATTAATTCGTGTAAACAAGAAAACGACGCTGGCGAGATTTGACCACCAACGTCACTTATTGTACAACCGAGAAATGCCAATGATTCGCTACTAAAAGCTAAAAATAAATTTAAAACGTGATTTTCTCAAACACTAGATCATAATTTTTGATGAAAAAGGAGGCAAGTGATAAAGGTATTGACCCTGTTTCACTACGATAATGAGTAGAATTTTTAATTCTAAATATAGTAGTAGGGTCAACTTTTGTCACAGCCTCTGCATTTTATAGTTATTTATTTATTGATATGTTTTCTCTAGTTCATCTACTAGTGAACCAACATAAGCGACCGCTGTTTGAATTGCATCAGGTTTAGACATATCTACACCTGCTTTTTTTATTAATTCAAGCGGCTTCATCGTCCCGCCACTTTTTAAAACATGTAGCCAGCGATCGACCGCTGGTTGACCTTCTTCTTTTATTTTTTGACTAACAGCAGTAGATACAGTTAGGCCAGCGGAATACGTGTACGGATATAACCCCATATAATAATGTGGTTGTCTCATCCATGTTAATCCTGCGCCTTCATCCAGTGTGACAGCATCTCCCCAAAAGCTTGTCAATGCTTCACGTTTTTCCTTTGTTAATATATTTGCTGTAAGTGGCGTGCCAGCCTCAGCTAATTTATAGACACGACGTTGAAACTCAGCTTCTAGTAAATGTGTGATGAAGTTGTGGTAATAGGTGCCGAGTAGTTGTGTGATCACCCAACGCTTCATTTGTTTATCAGATGATTTTTCAAGTAAATGATTCGCTAAAAGCATTTCATTCATTGTAGACGGCGCCTCAATGAAATACATGCTAGGGCGAGTGTTAAATAAGGATTGGTTTTGCTGTGCTAAATAAAAGTGTCCCGCATGCCCAAGCTCGTGAGCTAAAACAAATGCACCACGCATTGTATCTGTCCATGTAATTAAAATATACGGATGTACACCATAAGGACTAGAACAAAATGCCCCAGTTGCCTTTCCAACATTATCTGCGTAATCAACCCAGCGATCATTTAAGCCTTTTTCCATTATCTTTGTATATTCTGGCCCCATTACCTGTAAAGCTTCTAATATTGTAGCTTTCGCTTCTTCATATGTTGTTTTAGGATTGAAATCGGGATCTAGTGGTGCTTGCAAATCGCTGAAATACATCTTATCCAAACCTAATTTTTCTTGTTTCAATTTTGCGAACCGCTGCATATGTGGTGCAAGCTCTTTTTGGATGACATCCAGTTGGTTCGTATACATTTCTTTTGTCACTTGCTGTGGTAGTAATAACATATCTATAACTGAATCATAGCCACGAAGTTTAGCTAACGTTACTTGTTTTGTTACCTCTGTTGCGTATGTCGCTGCATATGTATTTTGATAACGTTCTAATGTGCGTGTAAACGAAGCGTATGCGGCACGACGAATGTCTGTATCAGCCGAAAATTCGTAACGATCTTCAAACAAAGCAAAAGACATAGGGAGCTTGTTTCCATCCGTATCTGTAATTGCATCAAACTCCATATCAGATGATTTGCTTCGTTCATAAATCATATATGGTGCATCATGGACTTGTCCCAAAGCAGCTAGTGTTTCTTCTACTTCTGGAGTTAAGGTATAAGGCTTTTTCTCCAGAATATCGAATAGTAATTTATGATAGTTTTCTAGTTCAGGTACATCTTTTATAAATTGTGTAAGTTCCTTTTCTGTCAACGTTAATAATTCGGATTGGATAAAAGATAGTTTTGCTTGAATATTAGCCATTGCTGCAGATACTTTAGCAGCATCGCGCTGATTTTCAGGATTACTCCCATCTGCACTTGCTCGTAAACTTGCATAAGTGCTAACACGAATCATTTGCTCGGAAAATTTTTCATAGGCAGTTAAACAATCTAATAATACACGCGCATGCGTTGTCATTTTTCCTTTAAATGCCGTAATTGTTGCTACCTCTTCTGAAAGATTTACCAATGCAGTTTCCCAATCTGCGTGCGAAGGGAATAAGTCTGATAGATCCCACGTCTCCATAACCGGAACATCGGCTCTATCTAATCGTTTAGCCATTAAAAAAACCCCTTTCTTTTGCTAGATAATATTTCGATACTCTAATTAATTATATGATATTTTGCAATAAAGCGCATTATAATTCACAAATTATTTTTAAAAATTATTTAATATTTATTATGAGCATTCATGATTTATTTCGTTTAAAGTATAATTAACCGGATGTTGATTGTAATAAAATAAAAGTTTGGGTGGGAATACCAATTAGAGGTTAAAGAAATAAAAAAAGACAGCTAATGGGTTTAGCTGTCATCAAAGAATACAAGCATTCGTAGAAAGGAAGTATACTGTTATAGATACAGATTGAAAAACTTTAATTGGACATACTAAATCTAGCGTGCTGGATGATCACAATCGTCGCATATATTACCGTAGCAGTCTGCTTTTTCGGTAATGGTATCCCCACATTTGTAACAATTTTTCATAGGAAGATTTCGGAAAAACTCTAAAACATTGATCATAAAATTCCCCCTTTGCTAACATTTATGCGTGTTGATATAATACAGGTCAAAAAAAGGTTAATCTGTAACATAACAGGACTTTTGTATATTGTATTATAACATAGATTGAAATGTCAATACTGTTTTATAACAAAAATAAAATGAGGTGTAATTTATGAAATTAACGATTATTGGACGATGGGGAGCATATCCAGCTGCGAATGAAGCAACATCAGCATATTTATTACAAAAGGATGATTTTACATTATTAATCGATGTGGGAAGTGGTGCTTTATCATCTGTACAAAATTATGTAGATGTAATGGATATTGATGCAGTTATATTATCACATTATCACCATGATCATGTTGCGGATATAGGTGTTTTACAATATGCATGGTTAGTACAATCAATTTTACGTGAACAAGATGAGATTTTGCCTATCTATGGACATGCGGAGGATAAAGAGGGGTTTTCAAATTTGACATCAGAAAACACGGAAGGGATTGCTTATGATCCAAAAGAAACATTAGAAGTGGGACCATTTAATATAACGTTTTTAAAGACCGTGCACCCTGCCCCATGTTATGGGATGCGCATTACGGATGGTGAATCAAGTATTGTTTATACTGCAGACACAAGCTATCAAAAAGAGTGGACTGATTTTTGCAAAGATGTTGATTTACTTATTGCCGATTGTAATTTTTATGCGAATCAAGATGGAGCGAGTGCGGGGCATTTGACGAGTAAGGAAGTAGGGACCATCGCTAGCGAGGCAAATGTAAAAGAATTAATCCTTAGTCACCTACCTCATTATGGAGATCATCAACAGTTATTAAAGGAGGCAAGCGAGCAATTTCATAATCGTATTCAAATTGCAGAAAAAGGTCTCGTTTGGATAAAATAAAAAACTGTTTTATGTTTCAAATATATTGCCAGTTATATGACTATCCATTACACTAGTTATGGATAGTGTCGAAAATTGGCAATGGGAGGTAAAATGATGAAATTTATAGACAATAAAGGCATAACAGACCCAACTATTAATCTAGCTTTAGAAGAATATGTGTTACAAAATTTTGGTGAAACAGATACATATTTATTGTTCTACATTAATGAACCTTCAATTATAATAGGTAGAAATCAAAATACAATTGAAGAAATTAATACGGATTATGTAGAAGAAAATGGCATAAAAGTAGTACGTCGTTTATCAGGTGGTGGAGCTGTTTATCATGATTTAGGTAACTTAAACTTCAGTTTTATAACGAAAGATGACGGCGATAGTTTCCATAACTTCGCAAAATTTACTGAACCAGTTGTCCAAGCATTAAATAAATTAGGTGTACCTGCCCAATTAAAAGGGCGTAATGACCTTGTAGTTGGAGAAAGAAAAATTTCGGGTAATGCAATGTTTGCTACGAAGGGTCGCATGTTTAGTCATGGAACATTGATGTTTGATTCTGAAATTGACCATGTGGTAGCAGCGCTAAATGTAAATAAAGCAAAAATCGCATCAAAAGGAATTAAATCCATTCGTAGTCGTGTAGCGAATATTACTGAATTTCTTGAGGAAAGCATGACGATGGAACAGTTTAAGGATATGATTTTGCGCTATATTTTTGCTGTTGAAGATGTGAAAGATGTTCCACAATACGAACTCACGGAAGAAGATTGGAAAAACGTTTATGAACTAGCTGAAAAACGTTATCGTAGTTGGGATTGGAATTATGGAAAATCACCTTCTTTTAATGTGAAAGAATCTCATAAATTTGATTCAGGACTAGTTGATGTTCGGCTTGATGTGAAAAAAGGTAAAATTGAAAATTGCAAAATTTATGGTGACTTTTTTGGCTTGGGTGAAATTACAGATCTTGAAAATCTCTTAATTGGTGTCCGCCATGATAAACATGCAATCGAAGAAGCATTAGCAAATATAGATGTATCCTATTATTTAGGTAAAATTACAAAAGAACAGTTTATTGATTTGATATACTAAATAAAATAACGAACTACAACATGTAAAATGTAGGTTAACGCGATTAGAATGATAATAAAAAGCTTGAAACAACTTTATTTCAAGCTTTTTATTGCAAATACAATGGTAACGCTTACTTGAAATTATATAAATATTCTTTTATACTGAAAATATATAACTTACACGTTTGCTATATTTTTATGGTATTTTTTTTGCTATATGATGAATGACTATTCATTCATCATGATTGAACAGGGGGTTTTTTAATGAATATTAGTAAACAGTTATCTCTTACAGCACTCGAACATCCTGATAAAACCGCCTTTATTTTTAACGATGATAAAACATCATATCAAAAACTAAATGCAGCGGTTAATATGTTTGCATCTCAGCTTGAACGTCTGGGGTATAAAAAGGGGGATCATATTGCGTTAATAGTTGGCAATACGCCACACTATGTCATTGGATTATATGGAGCATTACGTTTAGGGGCAGTAGTAATACCGATTAATCCGCTATATACACCGAATGAATTAACATATATTTTAAAAAATGGGGATGTAAAAGCAGTTATTACATTGGATGTTATGATGCCAAAAATACAACAGATTATGGATGAGTTACCACATGTGCAACATTATTTTGTCTGTCAAACAGGGGAAGCAGGGGCAGCAAAAGTTTCTACAGAAGATAAAGTGGAATCATTTGAACAAATCGTTCGGGCCGGAAATCCAATGTTTCAAGGACCAGAATTAGATGAAGATAATCTAGCATTAATTCTCTATACTTCTGGAACGACTGGAAAACCAAAGGGCGCGATGCTAACACATCGAAATATTTATTGTAATGCAAAAGACGTGGCAGATTATTTACAGATTAATGGGGAAGATCGCGTGATTGCAGCGCTACCAATGTTTCATGTTTTTTGTCTAACAGTTGCATTAAATGCACCATTAATGAATGGTGGGACAGTATTAATTATGCCTAAATTTTCGCCACAAGAAGTTTTTCGTTTAGCAAGGGAATATGAATCTACTGTTTTTGCTGGGGTACCAACGATGTATAACTACTTGTTACAAAGTAAAAAAGGAACGAAGGATGATTTTTCCTTTATTCGCTTATGTATTTCCGGTGGTTCTTCTATGCCTGTAGCCCTATTGAAAAATTTCGAACAGGAATTTGATGTGATGATTTCTGAAGGATACGGTTTATCAGAGGCTTCCCCAGTTACAACATTTAATCCATTAGATAGACCACGTAAACCAGGTTCAATTGGAACGAGTATTGTACGTGTAGAAAATAAAATAGTTGATGAATTTGGGGAAGAACTACCGGTAGGAGAAGTTGGGGAGTTAATTGTACGTGGGCCAAATGTAATGAAAGGGTATTATAAAATGCCTGAAGATACTGCAGTGACAATTAAAGATGGCTGGTTATATACTGGTGATATGGCGCGTGTCGATGATGAAGGGTATTTTTATATTGTTGACCGTAAAAAGGATTTAATTATAGTCGGTGGATATAATGTTTATCCACGCGAGGTAGAAGAAGTATTATTCTCACATCCACAAGTTGCAGAGGCCGCTGTAATTGGTAAACCTGACCCAAATTCAGGTGAAGCAGTATATGCTTTTGTGGTACCAAAAAACGATGCAATAACGAAAGAGGAACTTTTAGACTTCTGTAAATCACATTTAGCATCTTATAAAATTCCAAGCTCACTCGACTTTTTAGAAGAGTTGCCGAAGAATACAACAGGGAAAATATTACGTGGAAGTTTACGAGATTTAATAAAAAAATAACAATAATAAATAGATTGCGCAGAGATAAAAGTTGTTTTCTCTGCGCTTTTTAGTAGATTTAGATATAATAACCGTTGTAAAAAATGCACTTTTCGCGCTTATTGATACTATTTTGTCTTTTTACTGTACATATAACTGATAATTTGTTAAATTATGTTGTAAGCCTCTCTCTTTTCAATATATTATTTTAATTGATTATGCAAATAAACATATTGAAAGGAATGAATGAATTGATAAAGAATATTATTTATCAGGAATCCCCATCTGAAGATATTACTCCCTTAACAATGGCCGTTATTCCTAAACTCGATGGATATGGAAATTTAGGTTCAATCATTATGGAAGAGGAAACGGAACACTTCATCATCCAACATACTCCGAGCAAGTTGATCGATCGTGCCTGTAAGTTTTTTGGGGCAAGTCTGAAAGGCAGACAGGAAGGTACATTTGATGTATGTGGTATCACACATAAGGCACCGATTTGTATTGATCCTCAAAGTGGTATGTATTTCTTTCCTACTTCATCACCCGCAAACCAAAGTTGCATTTGGATTGCACATTCCCATATTGACGTCATAAATAAAACCGAAGATAATCGCACTGAAATTACTTTTCAAACTGGAAGGAATGTAGTAGTAGATGTTTCATATGGATCAATGTTAAACCAAATTCAGCGTACCGCACAATTTCGATACTTACTTGACAATCGTATTAAAAACTTGCAGAAACATGTGTCGAATATGGTTGCGGAATCTTACACATAAGCTCTTGCAATAATGCTTCTACTTTGTTGCGAATAGCGGGATTAAAATAATTTCTCTGTTCCTCGCGTCCTCGGCAAATAAATAAATAGGATGAAACTGAGTCGTTTTTATTTAGTAAGATTACTTTTAACTGTAAATCTTCCATTTGTTTGCGAAGTTGTCTTCGTTCGGTCAAAGCTAAAGTAATCATTTGTTCAATTAAGTTTAGATAAGGTTGTTTAATTTTAAAGTTACCTTTTTGAATGAGTAATAGGTCCTGTTTTAATACAACAATCGCCATGGAAAGGAAGAGAAAACGAGAAGCTAAGTTTAATTCTTTTTCTGCCAGATAGCGCAATCATTACACCTCCTAGATAGGAACATCTGTTCTAATTTATTATATGCTATTATCTAAATAAAATGCAAGAAATAATATAAGTGTGTATATTGAAAAGAAAGAGGCAAAACTTTATATTTAAGTCTATACAGACTCCAAAGTTTACATTAAAATAGATAAGAAGTGTAAACTAAGGATGGTTACCGTTCAAAAAAAAGAACTAATTATTGCGCTATATGGGGAGAATTATACATATGTATTTTTTAAACATCTTAACTGACTTAAAAGGAATTTTAGATGAAGAACAAATTTTAGAATTGCTTGAGAAATATCGTAGTTTAGGTCCATTACCAGGAATATTACTTCCATTTATTGAATCATTTTTACCATTTTTACCCCTGTTTGCGTTTGTGTTTGCGAATGCCGCAGCTTACGGGTTATGGCAAGGCTTTTTACTATCATGGATTGGGGCAATACTTGGGGATATCAGTGTATTTATGATTATTCGCCGATTGGGAAACCGTCGTATATTTCGCAAACTTTTAGAGAATAAACAAGTGGCAAAAGTAACGACGTGGATTGGCAGACATGGTTTTGGTCCGGTCTTTTTATTGCTATGTTTTCCATTTTCTCCATCTTCGGTAATTAACGTCGTTTCAGGGATATCTAAAATTAACTTTTATCAGTATGCACTTGCGATTATTTTAGGAAAAGCTGTCATGATTTTTTCAATGGCTTATGTTGGAGTAAGTATATTCTCATTTGCGAAACACCCGACTCGTGCAATTGTCGTAGGTGTATGTATCGTATTGTTATGGGTTTTAGGTAAGTTTATTGAAAAACGGTTACAGGAAAAATCTTTATTAAAAAGCTCAGAAGATGTAACACAGGATATTTAATTATATAGAAGCTTCTACTTTTGTTAAAATAAAAGGTAGAAGCTTTTATTACATCGTTTTTTGCTGCTCGAAAAAGGAGGCACACATAGGTGGGACTACAATTTATTTTAGGAAGAGCTGGCGCTAATAAAAATGCATATATTCATTCAAAGATAAAAGAAAAATCTCTCTGTCATCCCCAAGGTCGACCAATCTTCTATCTTGTTCCAGATCAAATGACTTTTGAAGAAGAATATACATTATTCCGCGATCCGGAGTTTAAGGGTAGTATCCGTACACAGGTAGCAAGTTTATCTCGTTTAGCATGGCACATACTCCAAGAAACTGGTGGAAGTACAAGACAGTTTATTAGTTCAGTCGGGATTCAGATGATGCTGAGAAAAATTATTGAAGAAAAACAAGGGAATTGGGAGATTTTCCAAAAGGCAACTGAAAAACAAGGATTTTTAACACAATTAGAAACGATTATAACAGAGTTTAAACGATATTTAATTACACCAGAGATGCTTTTTATACAGAAAAATCAATTGGAACAATTTAAGCATAGAGAACCTGGGGAACAATCATTAATCCATAAATTAAGTGACCTATCTTATATCTATGAAAAGCTAAATATCGCTTTACAAGATTCCTATATCGATAGTGAGGATCAACTTCAATTATTAGCGGAAAAAATTAAGGAGTCTACGTTATTAGAGGGTGCTGAAATTTATTTAAATGGTTTCCACCGTTTTACGCCGACAGAGTTGTCTGTTATTCAAAGTCTATTATTAAAATGTAAGCAAGTAACCGTAGCATTAACCGTTGCTGATCCGGAAGCAGACGATATATCAGATTTAGACTTATTTTATCAAACAACGGAAACGTACCACATATTAAAGCAAATGGCGGAGGAAAATGGTATACAGCTTGAACAGTCAATTATGTTGCGACCAGAACATGGTCAGTTCCATGATAAGCCAGATTTATTACACTTGGAGCAATATTTTGATGCGCGTCCAGCACCGGAATATGCTGAACAAACGGACATTCAAATTGCAGAAGCGGTACATCCACGTGCGGAGATAGAAGGCGTTGCACAAGAGATACGAAGACTTGTCCGAGAAGAAGGTTATCGCTACCGTGATATTGCCATTTTGGTACGAGAGCCAGAAGTATATCACGATTTAATTCAAACTATTTTTCCAGATTATCACATACCTGTCTTTATTGATGAAAAGAGAACGATGCTTAATCATTCACTCATTGAATTTATTCGTTCTGCATTAGAAGTGGTTGATGGAAATTGGCGGTACGATGCTGTTTTTCGTATGTTGAAAACAGGATTTATATCTGCAACAGATGCAACATATCCACTAACAGATGATGCAATTGATGAATTGGAAAACTATGTATTAGAATACGGTATTCGTTCTAGATCCCGGTGGTTAAAAGATGAAAAATGGATATTCCAACGATTTCATGGATTTGATCAAACGGCACAAACAGATGAGGAGTTGGAAACTCAAGCACGTATTAACGCATATCGTAATCAAATTGTACAAGCAATGGCAACATTCGACGAACAAATAAGAGCAGCAGATACAATTGAAGCAAAGTGTAAAATTGTATATACGTGGTTAGAAAAACTGCATGTTCCTGAAAAATTAGAGCAGTTACGGACATTTTATGATGAAGAAGGCCAACTTGAAAAGGGAAGGGAACAGGAGCAGGTATGGAATGCAGTAATCCAATTATTTGAAGAAATTGTAGAAATTACAGGTGATGAAACATTAGACCTCCAGACTTTTCGTGTGACCCTTGAGGCGGGTTTTGAAACATTAAAGTTTGCACATGTTCCACCAAGTATCGATCATACAATCGTTGGATCAGTAGATCGTTCGCGCATAAGTGGTATTAAGTGTTCCTTTTTACTAGGTGTAAATGATGGGATTTGGCCAATGAAGCCAGCAGCAGATAGTGTAATAAATGAAGAAGAACGGGAATTGTTAGCGATTCATGGAATGAAATTAGCAGATTCTAGTAAACGGAAATTATTAGATGATTGGTTCTATATATATCTTGCATTTACTTCAAGTGAACAATATTTGTGGATAAGCTACACAATTAGTAATGAGGAAGGAAAGGCAACAATACCTTCACAACTCATTCATCGGATAGAAGAAATGTTTCCAATACGTAAAGAACTTATTTTATTACAAGAACCAGATGAACTAGAAGATGCTGCACGCTTCATTACGACACCGCAAAAGACTCGTTCAGCGCTAACAGCACAACTTGCACGCTATCGACGTGGATACCCGATGCATGAAGTATGGTGGCATGTCTTGAATTGGTATATAAAAAATCATGCTATGCATGGGACTACCTACCATGTGCTACAAAGCTTATTTTATGAAAATAAGCCAAGTTCATTGTCGACACAAACAGCAGAAAAGATGTATCCGAAAGAAATCCCTGCAAGTGTCTCACGACTAGAATCGTATTATCGCTGCTCTTATCAACATTTCGCTAGTTACAGTTTAAAATTAAATGAACGTAAAACATATAAATTAGATGCGCCAGATATTGGTCAGCTGTTTCATGAAGCGTTAAAAATGATTACGGAATGGGTGCAGAAGGAAGGCCGAGACTTCACACAGCTTTCAAAAGTAGATGCTCGTCACTATGCAAATCGTGCGATACAACAGTTAGCACCGGTATTACAACATCAAATTTTGCATAGTTCGAATCGCTATAAATATATACAAAAGAAATTACAAGAGGTCATCGCAAGAGCGGCATTTGTATTAGGTGAACAAGCAAGAAAAAGTGACTTTTCACCTGTTGGTTTAGAACTGGGATTTGGAAAAAATCAAACATTAGACCCGGTACGTCTAGAGCTCCCTAATGGATTTGAGCTTGTGTTGGGGGGAAGAATTGACAGGGTCGACAAAGCGATGTATCAAGATCAATTGTTTTTAAGAATTATTGATTATAAGTCAAGCGCACATGGGCTGAATTTGGTGGAAGTATATTATGGATTAGCTTTACAAATGCTTACGTATTTAGACGTAATCTTGACACAATCCGAGACATGGTTAGGCTTACGCGCTACTCCTGCTGGTGTATTATATTTTCATGTGCACAATCCGCTTATCTCCGGAGGATATCAATTAACGGAAGAAGAGATTGAACGAGAATTATTTAAAAAATATAAAATGCAAGGACTACTTTTAGCAAATGAAGATGTTGTCAAGCAAATGGATACTTCTGTTGATAGTGGCTATAGTCAAATGATCCCAGTAGGTTTAAAACGAAATGGAGGATTCTATAGCAATTCAAAAGTAGCAAGTCCTGAAACATTTGCGACTTTACAGCATCATATTCATGAACTAATGATTCAGGCTGGTGTAGATATAACATCAGGTGGGGTGGAATTAAATCCATATCAATATAAGAATAAAACAGCATGTACATTTTGTCCGTTTCTATCTGTTTGTCAGTTTGACCCGCTTGTGGAAGGAAATCAATATCGGAAGTTACAGGATATGAAAGATAATGAGATTTTGGCAAGTCTCCGTAAAGAGGAGGAAAATTAATTGGTTAAATGGACGAAGGAACAAGAAAAGGCTATCTATACAAAGGGCAGCGATGTACTTGTAGCAGCGGCTGCAGGGTCAGGTAAAACAGCTGTTCTTGTAGAAAGAATTATTCAAAAGTTATTAGATAAGCAAGATCCAGTTGATATTGATTCATTACTTGTCGTTACTTTTACGAATGCGGCAGCACAAGAGATGCGTAATCGGGTTGGAGTTGCTTTGGAAAAAGCTTTGGTCGGTGACCCATCATCGATTCATTTAAAACGGCAACTATCGTTATTACAGCGTGCATCTATTTCGACGTTGCACTCCTTTTGTTTAGATATTGTAAAGCGATATGCCTATCTACTCGATATCGATCCAAACTTTCGTATAGCAGATAATATGGAAGCAGATTTAATGCAACAAGAAGTTATCGATGATTTATTTGAAGAATGGTATGGCAAAGAAGGGGAAGAACAGGACCGTTTCTTTGCAGTTGTTGATCGATTTTCAAGTGATCGTAGTGATATTGATGTAGAACAATTAATTTTAAAGATTTATACATTTTCGATTCAAAATCCATGGCCAGATGTTTGGTTAGATCAAGTAAGTGACGCCTATATGTTACAGGAGGATTGGGAGGAACAGGATCTTCCTTGGCTAGATTTAATTAAGCGTGAAATAGTAGATCAATTCTCAGCAATGCAACAGGAAATGGATGTAGCAATGAAACTGGCACGTGAAAATGATGGTCCATTTCAATATGTAGATACGATAGAAGAAGATATGAAATTGCTAAAAGATGCACGTGCCAACCTCCATTCATGGGATGACTTGCAAACTTTTATGGCAAAAAGTAAATTTGGCCGATTGTCGGGAAAGAGAACAGAATGTAATGAAGACAAAAAGAAACGGGTGCAGGCAATTCGAAATAGCTATAAAGACCGTTGGGGGAAATTAGCGAGCACATACTTTATGAGAAACTTAGCAGGGCATGTGCAAGATATGCGTGAACTTGCACCTGTTATAAAACAATTAACCGAATTAGTGAAGGAATTTAGAAATCGCTTTACGAAATTAAAAACAGAAAAAGCAGTCGTGGATTTCTCGGATTTGGAGCATTATTGTTTACGCTTATTAATGGATGAACAATCTACAAATGAAAAAATACTCCCATCATCTGTTGCAAAGCAGATGCAAAATCAATTTACGGAAGTGTTAGTAGACGAGTATCAAGATACAAACTTAGTTCAAGAGACGATTTTACAATTAGTGAGTAACCAAGAAGAATATGGAAACATGTTCATGGTAGGAGATGTAAAACAAAGTATTTACCGTTTTCGCCATGCAGAACCTTCTTTGTTCATTGAAAAATATAAGCATTTTGCAATGCAAGAAGATCCTGGTGTCCGAATTGATTTAGCACGTAACTTTCGAAGTCGTGAACAAGTTTTAGTCGGTGCAAACTATATCTTCCGGCAAATTTTAGACGAAAAACTTGGAGAGATAAATTATGACACTGATGCAGAATTAATTTATGCAAATAAGATGTACGATACTTTACCGTATGCGGATGAAAATCCAGAATTGATTATTATTGACCGCGAGCAAACGGATACTCACGAAGAAAATGAGGATGAAGATGAAAATTATCTTGATCTGGAAAAGGCACAACTTGAAGCGCGAGCATATGCACAAAAAATTAAACAGTGGATTGGGACTGATGAAACAGCTTCGATGCAAGTTGTTGATGCGGATACAAAAGTCCAGCGTTCGATTCGTTATCGGGATATCGTCATTTTATTACGTTCTATGTCATGGGCACCTGTTATTGTAGATGAACTAAAACAACAAGGAATCCCAGTCTATGCAGAATTATCTACAGGATATTTTGATGCAATAGAAGTTAAAGTGATGATTAGTTATTTGAAAACAATCGACAATCCACGACAAGATATTCCGTTAGCATCCGTTTTAAAATCACCTATTGTCGGTCTAAATGAAGATGAATTAGCGAAAATTCGCTTAGCTGATCCGAAACATTCGTATTATGATGCATTAAAAAAATATGTCGCAACGACAAATAATGATACAGCTGAAAGAATAAGCACATTTTTAGAGGCGGTAAAACGGTATCGTATTGCTGCCAGACAAGGTGCGCTTTCCGATTTGATATGGCAGATATATCGTGAAAGTGGCTATTACGACTATGTAGGTGGTATTCCTGGTGGACGCCAGCGTCAAGCAAATTTACGCGCACTATTTGATCGAGCTAGAGGGTATGAAACAACGTCATTTCGTGGGTTATTTCGCTTCTTACGTTTTATTGAAAGAATGGAAGAACGTGGTGATGATCTAGGAGCAGCCAAAGCATTAAGTGAACAGGAAGATGTTGTCCGTATTATGACCATTCATAAAAGTAAAGGATTAGAGTTTCCTGTCGTCATTGTAGGTGCTTTAGACAAACAATTTAATTTACAAGACTTAAATAAGCGATATCTATTGCACAAAGATTTGGGCTTTGCAAGTCATTATATTGATCCTGTAAAACGTATTACGTACCCAACATTGTATTTTCAAGCATTAAAAAGTGAAGCATTACGCGAACAACTTGCTGAAGAAATGCGCGTATTATACGTTGCTTTAACACGCGCAAAGGAAAAGCTCGTCATGATTAGCAATGTAAATTCATTCGAAAAGAAAATTACAAAATGGCAGACGATGGTAGAACATGCGGAATGGGTATTACCAGCACATTTTAGAGGTGAATCCAAAACATACTTAGATTGGGTTGGTCCAGCTTTAATTCGCCATGAAGCTGCAGAGGCTTTACGCACCGAAGAACTTAGTGATACCGTCTTAGATGAGATTCGTGTAGATCCATCAAAATGGACAATCACCATTATGCATGGAAGTGAATTAACAAATATTGCGGATGAATCAAAAGAAAAAGATGAGAAATTAAAAGATAACCTTGAAAAATGGCAGCAAGTGAAAGTAGAAAGCGAAGAACTGGCAGCGTATGTTGAGCATCGACTGCAATTTCAGTATGGATATGAACAAGCAACGCACTCCCGAGCAAAACAGACTGTAACTGAAATTAAAAGACAGCAGGAAATGAAAGATGCGTATAGTAGTGATCAGATGGTTCACCATGATTGGACTCCAATCGTTAGAAGACCAAACTTTATGCAAAAAGAGAAGACATTTTCAGCGGCTGAAAAAGGTACAGCACTGCATACGGTTATGCAACATATTCCTTTTCAAAAACAATGGACAATGAACGAAATAAAGGAATTTACACAGTCACTGGTAGATAGAGAAATATTACGTCAAGAGGCAGCGGATGTAATAGATGCGGAAGCAATCGCTAGTTTTTTCAAATCCGACATTGCTTTATATATGATGGAAGTTGATAAACTTTATCGAGAAGTTCCGTTTAGTTTAACTTTACAAGCTAAAGATATATATGCAAATTGGGAAGGTGAGCAATCCGAACAAGTATTAATTCAGGGAGTTCTTGATTGCGTGGTACCAACGGAAAATGGCTGGATTATCGTCGATTACAAAACAGACACAATTCGTGGTGAGGTTTCAGATGATATGATTATCAAGCTCAAACAGCGCTATGAAGTACAAATGAATTTATATCGTCATGCCATTGAAGAAATTTGGCAACAACCAGTCACAGATGTTTATTTATACTTCTTTGATAAGCAACTACTTGTTAAAGTAGAAAAATAACGTGATGCGCCTCTTTGTTAAGAACAATAAAAAACCAAAAAGCTGACTCTTGTATAAAAAGAAGTCAGCTTTTTTGGATGGACTATGAAATGGCTTCTCTGTTGTCCCTTTATACTGGCAAAAGGAATATGAAAAATGAAACTATTTATCGTAATAAACGTATGTCATGTAAATAATCAGCATGAGGGAATGATTGCTAGTTTTTTAGTGAAAAATCTGTGAGGTACTTTTATCTTAAAATATGGAATATGCTTCAATCTTAACGCGTAAGGTAACATGACGAATGGAGGGAGAAGAGTGGTTGAACAAAGTAAAACTAACGGGAAAGCAGTTAGTTCTTTAACGTTTGGTATTTTATCCATCTTGATACCATTTATTGGATTTATACTAGGTATTATCGGAATTCTTTTATCTTTGAAAAGTACAAAAGATATTCAGGTGACAGATGAAACTGGTGGGGCACTTGCAGTTTCTGGATTAGTTTGCAGTATAGTTGGGATTGTGATTCAATTGTTTGTCTTATTAGGTTTTATATCTTTCCTTTATATTACGGTTCATTAAATTCTTTGAATAACAATGGATATTAACTTACCATTTATTCAATAAGATTACAAAATGCAGCATGATGTGAAAGGGGAATTACTTTGAAGAAGTTGATGGTTTTTATCAGCTTGATTCTAATGTTGGTCGGATGTAATCAAGATGATATGCAAGATCGTACAGGGTTAGAGAAGTCTGTTCAGTCAATTATGATGGATGAAGATATAAGTGAGATACATATAAAGTCACTGACAGATTTCGATTGGGAAAAGGCTTATCTGATAACTCCCTATAGTGATCAAAAAAGTATAGAGAAGCAGATAGGTGTTTCGTTTAAGGATAAAAGCAATATGAACATGAGAGATGATATATATTTAATTGTGTTCATTCAAGATGACAAGGTTATTCAATATGCAGAATTAAAGCGTCAAGGTGCGGATTTTTCAGTAGGTGAAAAGGAGTATCTAACTCCGATTGATGATGTAATCAAGATTGATCGATATAAAGAATGAATTGATTTTTAATAGTGAAGATAAAAACGTGTAGGACATGTAATCATAGGTGATTTGATGGAGGAGAAGTCATTGGAGGTTAGAAAAGTAAGAACATCAGATGTTGATAAATTGGCACAGCTTATGAACCGGGTTGACGAAAGTTCACAGTATATGCTTTGGGAACCTGGAGAAAGGAATGTTCAAGCTGAGGATCTATTAAAGATGATACAGAGTATGCAAAGCAGTGGAAATGCTACAGTTTTTGTAGCTGAAAAAAATAAAGAGTTAGCTGGTTACCTTTTCGCAAAAGGTGGAAGTGCACGGAGAAACAAACATGTAGTTTACATTGTTATTGGAATTTTAAAGGAATATCGTGGACAGGGAATAGGCTCAAAATTATTTAGTACATTAGAACAATGGGCGTTTAAGAATGGTTTTACCAGGTTAGAGTTAACGGTTGTGAAGAAGAATGAACCAGCCATTGCATTATATAAAAAGGCAGGATTTGAAATAGAAGGTACAAAAAGAAAATCATTGCAGATTGATGGCGAATTTATTGATGAATACTATATGTCTAAAATAATGAGGGGGTCATAAAAGATTTTGTTATAAAGGAAATGCGAAAAATCGCTTTAATGAAAAGGAAAATAAATTATATGTAACAGATGCACAAGCGTATGGCATTGAACAAGTGGAGGCTTATTACCGTTCTATTTTTAAAAAAGGAGATAATTGGGGATTGAAGGCAGGCTTGATCCAGGAATCCCATCTACCTGAAACAAATCGTGCTTATGTAGCAGACAATGATCAAATAGAGCAAATATCCGATTTCTTCTTTTGGTCTGCTTGGCTATCAAGCACAAACAGAATTGGTGATACAGTTTCTTATACAAATAACTGGCCATTTTATGAAGAAGCTGGGAATACAATGTCCTATTCTGCAGTGCTATGGTCAGGTTTAAGTTTTACTATTTTGGGATTATTCATGGCAATTGTATTATATATATTTTATAAATATCGCTTTGGAATGAAATCTGCCTTTACGAAAGATTCCTATCCAGTATACGATTTAGCTAAAAAGAAAGTCTCTGTTTCCCAAGTGAAATCTGCGAAGTTCTTCTTAATTGTAGTTTTAATGTTTTTCGTCCAAGTAATGTTTGACGCATTACTAGCACATTACTATACAGAACCTGATTCATTCTTTGGTATAAAATGGATCTATGAATTGTTACCTTTTGGAGTAGCAAAAAGTTATCACCTACAGTTAGCTATTTTCTGGATTGCAACAGCTTGGCTTGGAATGGGGATATATTTAGCACCAAATGTAGGAGGACTCGAACCAAAACGACAAGGGATGCTCGTTGATATTCTGTTTTGGGCATTGGTAATTGTTGTTGGTGGCTCTATGGTTGGAGAATGGTTAGGAATAAACGGATATTTGGGAAATCTTTGGTTCCTATTTGGTCACCAAGGTTGGGAGTACCTAGAGTTAGGCCGTATTTGGCAAATTGCATTCTTTATTGGAATGGCAATATGGCTATTTATTTTATATCGTGGTATTCGTGCAGGATTGAAAAAGGAACGTGACAAAGGTGGACTTATTCACCTACTGTTCTATGCATCTATCGCAGTACCTGCTTTTTATGCATTTGCATTTTTCATTAATCCTGAAGTGAGTTTTACAATGTCGGATTACTGGCGTTGGTGGGTAGTACACCTTTGGGTGGAAGGTATTTTTGAAGTATTTGCTGTCGTCATGATAGGTTATATGCTCGTTAATATGAAACTAGTAACAAAATCATCTGTTGTACGTATGTTTTATTTTCAAATCATCTTATTGTTAGGTACGGGAGTATTAGGAATTGGGCACCACTATTATTATAATGGTTCACCAGAAGCATGGATTGCTATTGGTGCGGTCTTTAGTGCGCTTGAGATTATCCCGCTTACACTTCTCGTATTAGAAGCATATGATCAATATAAAATGATGCGTGCAGGTGGCGTGAAATTCCCGTACAAATTAACATTTTGGTTTTTAACGTACTTCCAAAAGAAGTCTCCCTCTTCAAGCGTGTGAAGGGCGTAGCCCAACGGTAAGGGGGAGATGAATTTCGGTTGGGTGACAGCCCAAAGTCTTTTTCTTTTGCCTTTTTGCTCAATATGGTATAATCAGTCATATAAAGTATAGGGGTTGATATTATAATGAGGTTGGACAGTAATAACCATTCGGTGTTCTCGATGTATTACCATCTTGTGTTAGTCGTAAAGTATCGAAGGAAAGTAATAGATGATACTATTTCAGACTAT
>NZ_JBHLWL010000022.1:242903-324681 GCF_042432965.1 Paracerasibacillus soli
CATGGGTTTTTTGATGTAAATAAAGACCCTACGTCAAATGACGTTGGTATTGCATTTTGGTGGTTGTACAATATATGACGTTGGTGGTCAAATCTCTCCAGCGTCGTTTTCTTGTTTATACAAATTAATTAATTTCATCATTCGACAGTAAGTAATTTTTGAGGACAGTATTTTTCGTAACGTCATATGTTGACTGCAACAGTGAATAAATGAATAGTATCTTTACATCAAGATGCACAACGTAATGAAATCGCATGAAAAATAATCATTACTTCTATTGAATTTTCTCTGCTCTTTTATCGGGTCATCTGTTCGTATCACATTAAAAGGATAATAAGATTGTGTTATTTTGTATGAAATATAAATATATATAAAATATATGTTTTTTATAACTATAATTTGACTACAATAAATGAATAGAAGGTGGTTGGCATCTGGGACATTTTGACGTATAATGATAATAAAGTCAAAGATAGTCAAAGTCAAAAAGCTGCTATCTTTAGAGCTCATGTGAGGTTAGGAGGTGGGCTTTATGCGTAATATATCAGATGTCATTGAACAATACTTAAAAGAAATATTAAAGGCAAAAGGTAAGAACGTAATAGAGATAAAAAGAAGTGAAATTGCTGACCAGTTCCAATGTGTTCCATCACAAATTAACTATGTCATTAATACGCGTTTTACGATGGAAAGAGGTTATATTGTAGAGAGTAAGCGTGGTGGTGGTGGATACATTCGAATCATCCGCATTCAGCATCATGATAAGTCGGAAATGATTGATGAAATTATAGCGTTAATTAATCCTTCTGTATCTTTACAAACAACAATTGATGTATTGGACCGTCTTATGGAGGAAGAAATTGTAACAGAGCGTGAGGCGCGTATTATTCTTAGTGCTTTAGATCGGGAGACCTTGGCATTTAAATTGCCGCTTAGAGACGAAATTCGTGCACGGATATTTACAAGTATTTTGCAGACATTAAAATATTTTGAAAAATAGGTTTTACTATCGTATGAATTCGGGTAAAAGAGTAAGATGTGTAGCAATAGGTATGGAATTCAAGATGGCCTTTGTTTTAATAAAAGTCGAAATAAAGTTATCCAACTTGAATTTAATTGTACTTCATTATTATGATAAGAATTTCAGCCTACGGAATAAAAAAATTAAACAATTAAAAGGGGGAGTTGAAAATGGAATGCCAAGAATGTCATCAACGGCCTGCAACATTGCATTATACCCAGGTTAGCAATGGTAATAAACATGAAGTCCATGTTTGCGAAGTTTGCGCGAAGGAAAAGGGATATATTCTACCAAATTCTGAAGAAGGTTACTCTCTACATGACTTATTGAAGGGCTTGTTCAATTTTGAAAACCCTAAAGTGAACCATACTTCAAAGTCACCCTTTCAAACAACGAAGGAAATACAGTGTCCGTCATGTGGAATGACACTTACGCAGTTTAAGCGGATTAGCAAATTTGGTTGTGCAGAATGTTATCATACGTTTTCCGACAAATTAGATCCTATCTTCCGTCGGGTGCATAATGGCAACATTAAACATGCTGGAAAGATACCGAAACGTCGAGGTGGACATCTCCATTTAAAAAAGCAGTTGGATACTTATAAGGAAAAGCTACGCCAACTAATAGAAAATGAAGCTTTTGAAGATGCCGCAGTTGTAAGAGACCAAATAAGAGACTTGGAAAGCCAAATACGAAATAAAGAAGCGGGTGATGAAGTATGACATTGCGACATTTTATGAATGAAGCAATTAGTCCGTGGATGCGAGAACAAGGTCCTGATGGTGACATTGTATTAAGTAGTCGTATACGGTTAGCGCGAAACTTCGCAGATAAGCCATTTCCGATTGTTGCGGAGTTGCAAGATTTAGAAGGAATTCATCAGTTCTTTAAGAAGGAATATGAACATACATCTTTTAAAGACTATCAAGATTTTGAGTTTATATCAATTCGAAATTTATCTACAATCGAAAAGATGGTTCTAGTAGAAAAGCATTTAGTTAGTCCCCTACTTACGAAGAATGCACAGACGTCAGCTGCGCTTATTTCTAAAAATGAACAAGTATCCATCATGGTTAATGAAGAAGATCATATCCGTATGCAACTCTACTATCCGGGGTTTCAATTGAATAATGCATTAAACGAAGCATTGGAATTAGATGATTGGTTAGAGGAAAAGGTGAATTTTGCATTTGATGAAAAACGTGGTTATTTAACGAGTTGTCCAACTAATGTAGGGACAGGAATGCGTGCTTCAGTCATGATGCATTTACCTGCTTTAACGTTAACGAAGCAATTAAATCGAATGATACCAGCCATTAATCAGCTAGGACTTGTAGTGAGAGGGATATATGGTGAGGGTAGCGAATCTTTAGGTAAAGTATTTCAAATATCCAACCAAACAACACTGGGGAAATCTGAAGAAGATATTATTGAAGATCTACAAGGTGTTGTCCAGCAATTAATTACGCATGAACGAAATGCAAGAAAGCGATTAATGGAGCAATCAGGTGTTCAGTTGGAGGATCGTATTTTTCGTTCATACGGTATTTTAAAGCATAGCAGAATCATTGAGTCAAAAGAGGCAGCTAATCGTTTGTCTGATGTTCGACTTGGTATTGACTTAGATTTAATACAGGATGAATCACATAGCATCTTGAATGAATTAATGGTTGTGACGCAACCGGGGTTTTTACAACATTATGCGAAAAAGACATTAACTGCGAATGAACGTGATATTTTACGTGCTTCATTAATTCGTGAACGTCTACGAATAGAGGCATAAAAACCATGTTTCATTTTTATTCGGTATACATAGGATGTAAATAGTGTAGTAGAAACAAATATTTACCGCAGTAGTTTTAATTTAGAGGAGGTAATAAATATGATGTTTGGACGATTCACGGAACGCGCTCAAAAGGTGCTGGCACTTTCACAAGAGGAAGCCGCACGACTTGGACATAATAATATTGGAACAGAACATATTTTATTAGGACTTATTCGTGAGGGTGAAGGGATTGCGGCAAAAGCTTTGGAATCTCTTGGTCTGGAAATCTCTAAAATTCAAGAAGAAGTTGAAAAACTAATTGGTAAAGGAAACCAACCAGTACAAGCGATGCATCATTATACACCGCGTGCGAAAAAGGTTGTGGAGCTATCGCAAGATGAAGCGAGAAAGCTTGGCCACTCATATGTTGGAACAGAACATATATTGTTAGGTCTGATTCGCGAAGGCGAAGGTGTTGCCGCACGTGTACTTAATAATTTGGGTGTCAGCCTCAATAAGGCGAGACAACAAGTATTACAATTATTGGGCAGTAATGAGTCACAAGCTGGACGTCAGGGGCGTGCACAAAGTACAAGTGCAAATACGCCGACACTTGACTCGCTTGCACGTGATCTAACGGAGAGTGCGAAGGAAGGTAAAGTAGATCCTGTAATAGGTAGAAGTAAGGAAATCGAGCGTGTTATTCAAGTTTTAAGTCGCCGAACGAAAAATAACCCAGTATTAATTGGGGAACCTGGTGTAGGGAAAACAGCGGTTGCAGAAGGTTTAGCACAGCAAATTGTTCATAACGAGGTACCTGAAACATTGCGTGATAAACGTGTCATGACACTTGATATGGGTACAGTTGTTGCTGGTACGAAATATCGTGGTGAATTTGAGGACCGCTTGAAAAAGGTCATGGAGGAAATTCGCCAAGCTGGAAATGTTATTTTATTTATTGATGAATTACACACATTAATTGGAGCGGGTGGTGCAGAAGGTGCAATTGATGCGTCGAATATTTTAAAACCATCGTTAGCTCGTGGTGAACTGCAATGTATTGGTGCTACGACATTAGATGAATACCGAAAATATATTGAAAAAGATGCAGCACTTGAGCGAAGATTCCAGCCTATTCAAGTGGATGAACCTACTGTAGAAGAATCGATTCAAATTTTAAAAGGTTTAAGAGATCGCTATGAGGCACATCACCGCGTCACGATCACGGATGAAGCAATTGAGGCATCAGCAAAATTATCTGAACGCTATATTACCGATCGATTTCTACCTGATAAGGCGATTGACTTAATTGATGAGGCGGGATCAAAAGTACGTTTGCGTTCGTATACAATTCCACCGAGTTTAAAGGAATTGGAACAAAAGCTAGAAGAAGTACGGAAAGAAAAGGATGCTGCGGTGCAAAGTCAAGAATTTGAAAAGGCCGCATCTTTGCGTGACTCGGAGCAACGTTTACGTGAAGAATTAGAAACGACAAAGAATAAGTGGAAAGAAAAACAAGGAAGACAAGATTCTAAAGTTACCGTTGAAGATATTGCGGGTGTCGTATCTGCCTGGACGGGTGTTCCAGTAGCGAAGATGACGAAAAGTGAATCAGATCGACTCCTAAACTTAGAAAAGGAATTACATCACCGAATTATTGGCCAAGAAGAGGCAGTCAAAGCTATCTCGGCTGCAATCCGTCGGGCGCGTGCGGGATTAAAAGATCCGAAGCGACCAATCGGTTCGTTTATCTTCCTTGGCCCAACAGGAGTTGGTAAAACAGAACTAGCTAGGGCGTTAGCTGAAACGATGTTTGAAGACGAGGATGCAATGATTCGAATTGATATGTCCGAGTATATGGAAAAACACGCAACTTCAAGACTAGTTGGTTCACCTCCAGGATATGTTGGATATGAAGAGGGTGGTCAGTTAACAGAAAAGGTTAGAAGAAAGCCATATTCTGTTGTCTTATTAGATGAAATTGAAAAGGCACATCCGGAAGTGTTTAATATATTATTACAAGTACTTGAAGATGGTCGTTTAACTGATTCTAAAGGTAGACTTGTTGATTTCCGCAATACAGTGCTTATTATGACGTCTAACGTAGGTGCAAGTGAATTAAGGCGTAATAAATATGTTGGCTTTACACTTGAAGATGAAAATCAGCAATATAAGGATATGAAGTCAAAAGTAATGGATGAATTAAAGAAATCCTTTAGGCCAGAATTTTTAAACCGAATTGATGAAACGATTGTATTCCATTCCTTAGAGAAAAAGCATATGAAGAAGATTGTGACATTAATGGTAAAAGACTTACATGACCGATTAAAAGAACAAGAAGTTGACTTTAGCTTAACAGATAAGGCATTGGAAAAAATTGCGGAGGAAGGATTTGAACCAGAATATGGTGCACGGCCATTACGTCGTTCGATTCAAAAGCATGTTGAAGATCTCCTTTCTGAACAATTACTGCAAGGAAATGTTAAAAAGGGAGAAAAGGTAAAAATTGGCCTTAATAATAAGGGAGAATTTATTATTCTTTCTTAACTAAATGATGAAAAGCTGGAGGGATAACTCCAGCTTTTCCCTTCAATATGTATGATATTGGCTTTACACTTGCCTTTTTGTAACAATGCTGAACCCGACATATATGGTAGGACGCAGTTTTTATGTGAGCTATGCAGCTGCTTTCTTTTTTAAATGTGGCAAAAATATGGTTGAATTTCATACAAATGATAGGTTTCTGTAACTTTCTAGTTATTTAATTCGTATACAATATATAGTAGACCTGTTCAATTAGATATTTGAACAATGGGAGAGGATAGAGTAAAGTGTCAAAAAGAAAAACAAAATTTGTTTGTCAAGAGTGTGGTTATGAAACCCCTCGTTGGATGGGGAAATGTCCAGGCTGTAATAATTGGAATTCACTCGTAGAAGAAGTCGAAATGACGGGGAAATCTAAACATCGTCATACTTTCTCTACGGGAACAACGGTTCGAAAACCAGAGAAAATAACGGCAATTGAATCAGAAAAAGAGCCACGAATTACGACGAAAATGAAAGAGTTTAATCGTGTTTTAGGCGGAGGAGTTGTACCTGGATCGCTTGTGTTAATTGGTGGAGATCCTGGTATTGGAAAGTCGACATTATTACTACAAATTTCTTCTCTATTAGCAGATAAGCAATTACCTGTGTTGTATATATCAGGGGAGGAATCCACACGTCAAACGAAGTTACGTGCGGATCGCCTAAGTATTAAATCGGATTTGTTATTTGTTTTATCGGAAACGAACTTATTTGATATTGTGAAACAAATTGAGACGTTAAAGCCTTCGCTCGTAGTGGTGGATTCAATTCAAACTATCTTTCGCGAAGAAGTAACGAGTGCACCAGGTAGTGTTTCACAGGTGCGCGAATGTACGGGAGAACTGATGAGAGTTGCAAAGACATATAATATCCCGATATTTATTGTTGGCCATGTAACGAAGGAAGGTGCCATTGCCGGTCCGCGTATGTTGGAGCATATGGTTGATACAGTACTTTATTTTGAGGGTGAACGGCATCATACGTATCGTATTTTACGTAGTGTTAAAAACCGCTTTGGAAGTACAAATGAAATGGGTATATTTGAAATGAAAGAAGAAGGATTGAAAGAGGTAATGAATCCTTCAGAAATCTTTTTAGAAGAACGTTCTGAAGGAGCGGCCGGCTCAACGGTTGTTGCTTCAATGGAAGGTACAAGGCCTGTTTTAGTTGAAATTCAAGCCCTTATTTCGCCATCTAGTTTTGGAAACCCGCGTAGAATGGGAACGGGGATTGATCATAATCGTATTCCGCTTTTAATGGCAGTTTTGGAAAAACGTGTGGGTCTTATGTTACAAAACCAAGATGCTTATGTGAAAGTAGCTGGAGGTGTAAAGTTAGACGAGCCCGCTATTGATTTGGCTGTTTCAATAAGTATTGCTTCTAGTTTTCGTAACCAACCGACTAGACCCGAAGATATATTCATAGGGGAAGTTGGGCTTACTGGAGAAGTTCGTCGCGTGTCGAGAATTGAACAACGTGTACAAGAAGCAGCAAAACTCGGTTTTAAACGAGTAATATGTCCTCGCAGAAATTTAGATGGATGGAAAGTACCACAAACTATCCAAGTAATTGGTGTAGATTCTGTTCAAGAAGCAATGGATTTCGGCTTAGCTAGGTAAGTACTCATAGGTAAAATTTGCCATATTGAGTATCATTATGTACTTTTTGTTACTATTATACTATGTGTTTAATTGACTTTGGTATTTAAGTGTGATAAAATTTATAGTTTTACTAAATTGATTGTTTTTTTGACCTATGTTATGATTTAGAGGGGTTTATACATTCATTTTGAATTTAATGGTTATTTTTTTAAGGTATAAGGTAATAATAATGTGTAGGAGGTGATAGTGGTATGTTAAAAAAGATCGTACATCTGTTTTTTGTTATAACAGGTGCTACAGTAGGTTTTCTGTATATGCCTGATATAGTTCGTCTACTTGGCGTTACGGAGGCAGGTTGGGCACAGTCACCGTATTTTGGCTCTGTATTAGGCGCACTTATTTTATTTTCTATTTCGTATGGGATTGCTGGTTATATTGTGAACCTTTTAAAATGGATTGAAGATGCCTTAATAAGAGTACCAGTTGGAGATTTGTTTTTTGGAAGTATCGGATTAATTATCGGTCTAGTCATCGCGTACTTGATTAATATAACATTACAAGATATTAATATTAAGATTATTTCACAAATCATTCCACTTTTTCTCATGATACTATTAGGCTACCTTGGCTTTCAAGTTGGTTTTAGAAGACGTGAGGAATTTGTCCATTTATTAGCTAAAAAAGATCGTGATAAAAAGCGTTCGGTCGATGAAGAGCAAGCCCAAACCGTGGTCCCAAAGCCCAAAATATTAGATACAAGTGTAATTATTGATGGGCGCATTGCTGATATTTGTCAGACAAGTTTTTTGGAAGGAACGATTGTTATCCCGCAGTTTGTGTTAGGTGAATTACAACATATCGCCGATTCGTCAGATGTGTTGAAACGGAATCGGGGTAGACGTGGTTTGGATGTGTTAAATCGCATACAGAAAGAATTGCCGATAAAAGTTGAAATTTACGAAGGTGACTTTGAAGATGTTCAAGAAGTAGATAGTAAACTAATTAAATTGGCAAAGGTAATGGACGGTGTGTTAGTAACAAATGACTTTAATTTGAATAAAGTTTGCGATTTACAAGGCGTCCGTGTGTTAAACATTAACGATCTAGCAAATGCGGTAAAACCAGTTGTGTTACCTGGTGAGGAATTAATGGTTCAAGTCATCAAGGACGGGAAAGAGCAAAATCAAGGAATTGCTTATCTTGATGATGGTACGATGATTGTAGTCGAGGAAGGTGCCCATTTTATCGGAAAAACGATTGAGGTCATTATAACGAGTGTATTGCAAACATCTGCAGGTCGCATGATCTTTGCAAAGCCGAAATTGTTGGAAAGAGAAAGAGCATTGTAATCTATCGTAATTATTTATAAAAAACTAGTATTTTATCTTCACAAAAAGTGATAACTGCGTCAACGTTATCACTTTTTGTGCTATTTTCTGCTAGATGTAACATAATAAACATTGTAGTTGTATACAAAGGGCTTTATTCTGTATAGATGGTACTGTTTTTTGATATACTTAATGAGATATAATTTAATAACTATAGACGATGTTTAACGCAATTATAATGATTATAGTTGAAAATAAGGAAGGGGTAACACCATGACTAAAGATGTAAGGGTTCGTTATGCACCGAGTCCAACAGGACATTTACATATTGGAAATGCACGAACTGCACTATTTAATTATTTATATGCAAAGCATTTTAATGGGAAGTTTATTATTCGGATTGAAGATACTGATGAAAAGCGAAATGTAGTTGGTGGAGAGGAAAGTCAACTTAATTATTTAAAATGGTTAGGTATTGAATGGGATGAAGGTGCGGATGTTGGTGGTGAATATGGTCCGTATCGTCAAATGGAGCGCTTAGATATTTATCAGCAGTATGTGCAGGACCTGCTTGATCGTGGTCTAGCATATAAATGTTACATGACGGCAGAAGAATTGGAACAAGAACGTGAGGAACAACGTGCAAACGGACAAGTTCCTAAATATTCTGGTGCTCATCGTGATTTAACAGCAGAACAGATTGCGCAGTTTGAAGCGGAAGGTCGTAAACCAAGTATCCGTTTCCGTGTACCTGATCATGTCACTTATACATTCCAAGATATTGTCCGGGGAGAAATTAAGTTTGAGTCAGGCGATATTGGTGATTGGGTAATTGTAAAACAAAATGGTATTCCGACGTATAACTTTGCAGTTGCGATTGATGATCATATGATGGAAATTACCCATGTACTACGTGGAGAAGAGCATATTTCAAATACACCAAGGCAAATGATGATTTATGAAGCGTTTGGTTGGGAGGCGCCAAAATTTGGTCATATGACACTCATTCTGAATGAAGAACGGAAAAAGTTGAGTAAAAGGGACCAGCATATTGTCCAATTCATTGAGCAATACCATGATATGGGATATTTACCAGAGGCGCTATTTAACTTTATTACACTACTTGGATGGTCACCAGTTGGCGAAGAAGAAATTTTTGACCAAAAAACTTTGGTTGAGATATTTGACCCAGCGCGTCTATCCACATCTGCAGCAATATTTGATAAGCATAAATTAAAATGGATGAATGGTGAATACATTAAAAAGGCAGATCCTGCATTTGTTATAGACTTGGCTTTACCGCACCTCGTTGCTGCGGGCAAACTATCTGAAGATATGGATGAGCAAACAAAGGAATGGGCCAAACGGCTTATTGGGCTATATCAAGAACAACTCCATTATGGCCAGGAAATCGTTGAATTAACGGATCTATTCTTTAAAGAATCTATTCATTATGATGAAGCGGCGATGGAAGTATTAAAAGAGGAACAAGTGCCAGAAGTGTTGCAAGTCTTTACAGATAAGTTAATTCAATTAGATGACTTTACACAAGACCAGATTAAACAACAAATAAAAGGAACACAAAAAGAAACTGGTCATCGTGGTAAAAAGTTATTTATGCCAATCCGTGTTGCAACAACAGGGCAAACACACGGACCAGAATTACCGCTTGCAATCGAACTTCTTGGTAAAGATGTCGTGATTGCGCGGTTAGACGAAGTGTTAAAGAAATTAAATGCATAAATCTATTGAAAAAGTAACGATATAGTTCACATTTGGTTCAATCTGTAATATAGTATTAATACAATAAATGAGCGTTGAAAAGGGAAAGTAAAAAAGAATGAACTTACACAGAGAGAATCACCTTGGCTGGAAGTGATTTTAAGTATCCTTTTTGAAGTGCCCCTTGGAGCCCGTTATGGAAATGATGGTGCTTGTTCAAAGAGAGATTGATTGCAAGGCTTGGGAACAAACACACATAAGTACATGACGGCGGTACTCTACCGTTAAAAGAGCACCAAAGTTGGGAGTTAATTGCTCCAAACAGAGTGGAACCGCGCGAAGGCGTCTCTGTGCAAGTTATGCACGGGGGCGCTTTTTATATTTTGTAAGGAAAGAATCGAAGTTGTCCTCGTTTTGCATGGATTTCTGAAGTAAATATGCGCAACACTACGCATAGGACATAGGTGAATGGAGTCGACCGGTTTGTGCGAAGTAAACAGCTGGTTGCGCTCTTCATGATGTATATCGAGGAAAAATAGCTTTCATAATAGGTGGTGGAAAGATGTTTAAACGTATGAAAGAGGATATGGATATTGTCTTTGAACAGGATCCAGCGGCACGTTCTTATATGGAAGTATTTCTCACATATTCTGGTTTACATGCAATTTGGTGGCATCGTATAGCTCATTGGTTCTATAAACGGAAAATGGGGTTTATCGCAAGAGTTATATCGCAAATAAATCGCTTTTTTACAGGAATTGAAATTCATCCCGGGGCCAAAATTGGTAGACGCTTTTTCATTGATCATGGCATGGGGGTTGTAATCGGAGAAACATGTGAAATTGGCCATGATGTAACAGTTTTTCAAGGTGTGACCTTAGGTGGAACAGGAAAGGAGAAGGGGAAACGTCATCCAACCATTAAGGATAATGCGTTAATTGCGACAGGAGCAAAAGTCCTCGGCTCCATTACAATTGGTAAATATGCTAAAGTTGGGGCCGGATCTGTTGTGTTGAAAGATGTACCAGATCATGCAACTGTTGTAGGTATTCCGGGTCGTGTAGTAAGGCAAAATGGTAAATCGGTCAGACAAAATTTGGACCATCGTTTACCAGATCCAATAGAAGAACATTGTGATAGGCTGCAAGCTGAAATTAATAAATTGCAAGCAGAAATTGAACAGCTGAAAGAGGGGATGAAACATGTCAATTAAAATTTATAATACACTTTCCCGTAAGAAGGAAGTTTTTAAGCCGATTGTGGAAAATAAAGTGAAGATGTATGTTTGTGGCCCGACTGTATATAATTACATTCATATTGGTAATGCGAGGCCGGCTATTGCCTTTGATACGGTAAGACGATATTTAGAGTATAAAGGTTATGAAGTAGATTACGTGTTAAACTTTACAGATGTAGATGATAAGATTATCCAAACAGCAAATGAATCTGGTAAAGAAGTGATGGAAGTAGCGAACAAGTATATCGAAGCATACAAAGAGGATGTAAATGCGCTCTATGTGAAGCAAGCGACACATCATCCACGCGTAACAGAGTCAATGGACGATATTATTTCATTTATTAAAGGATTAGTGGAGAAGGGCTTTGCGTACGAAGTAGATGGAGATGTTTATTTTAAACCGCGTGCTTTTGACGGATACGGAAAACTATCCCAACAGTCAATAGATGAGCTTCGATCTGGTGCAAGAATCCAAGTGGGAGAAAAGAAACAAGACCCATTGGACTTTGCCCTGTGGAAGCAGGCAAAACCAAACGAAATTGCTTGGGATTCACCTTGGGGAAAAGGTAGACCAGGATGGCATATTGAATGCTCGGCTATGGCAAAAAGATATTTGGGTGAAACGATTGATATTCATGCAGGGGGGCAGGATTTAACTTTCCCGCATCATGAAAATGAAATTGCGCAATCAGAGGCTGGAAACGGCAAAACATTTGCGAATTATTGGATGCATAATGGCTATATCAATATTGACAATGAAAAGATGTCCAAATCACTTGGTAACTTTGTTTTAGCGCGGGATATATTAGCGGAACACGATCCGCAAGTTGTGCGATTTTTCATGTTAAGTGTTCATTATCGCCACCCGATTAACTTTTCAAATGAATTATTAGAGGGTGCAAAGAATAGTCTGGATCGAATTAAAACTGCATATGAAAATTTAACACACCGTAAATCTTTAAGTATGAATTTGGTTGCAGATGAACAAGAATGGTTAGCGAAGATTGAACAATTTAAAATGGCATTTGAGGCGGAAATGGATGATGACTTTAATACAGCAAATGCAATATCCGTATTATTTGATGTTACGAGAGAAGCAAATATGTACTTGCAAGAAAAGCAAACAACTACGAAAGTAATTGATGCTTTCTTGGGTGCGATTGAAACGATACTTGGCGTCTTGGGAATCGCGTTAGAGCAAGAAGAGCAACTTTTGGATGATGAAGTAGAATCCCTAATTGAGGAAAGAAATGAAGCGCGTAAGGCACGTAATTTTGCTCGTGCAGACGAAATACGTGATCTTCTAAAAGAAAAAAATATCTTATTAGAAGATACTCCTCAAGGCGTTCGTTGGAAAAGAGGGTAATCATGAGTGAAGATATACGACAGATGAAGAGCTTGGCACTTGCCTATATGGGGGATGCTGTTTATGAAGTATTTGTACGAGAACATGTCCTTCATTCAGGACAAGTGAAGCCGAACCAGTTACACAGAAAGACGGTTACATTTGTTTCTGCCAATGCCCAGGCCAAAATAATTAAGGCCTGGCTCCAAAATGGCAAGCTATCAGATGAAGAGACACAAATTGTCCAACGGGGAAGAAATGCTAAGTCTGGTTCTATTCCAAAAAATGCAAGTGTACAAGCGTATCGATATAGTACAGCTTTTGAGACATTAATCGGCTATTTATTTTTAGCAAAGGAAGAAGAGCGGTTGTCAGAGTTATTAACTGAAGCGGTAGCATTCATTGAGCGAGAAAATGATAACGAAGGAAGGAGGTCTTCAAACAATGAATGAAGAGTTGATTATAGGTAGAAACCCTATTTTAGAATTGTTGCAATCGGGAAGATCTGTTAATAAAATACTTATTTCTGAACAATTAAACCCGAATTTCCGTGGGAAAATTGAAAGGCTTTGTAAGGCGTCCGGTATCGTGATACAACGAGTGCCAAGAAGTCGACTAGACCAGTTGACAGAAGGTAATCACCAAGGAATTATTGCTTATGTAGCAGCTTATCAATATGCAGAAATTGATGATTTATTTGCTCGTGCAGAAGGGCGAGATGAAGCTCCTTTTTTTATCATACTAGATGAATTAGAAGACCCGCACAATTTAGGTTCAATCTTACGGACTGCTGATGCAAGCGGAGCACATGGCGTCATTATTCCCAAGAGACGATCTGTCGGTTTAACGGCTACCGTTGCTAAAACAGCAGCTGGTGCGATGGAATATGTACCTGTTGCGAGGGTGACCAATATTGCGCAAACAATTGAGGAATTAAAACAACGTAATGTGTGGATTGTTGGAACTGAAGCAGAGGCAAAGGAAGATTATCGGCAAATAGATGGAACATTACCGATTGCAATTGTAATTGGTAATGAAGGAAAAGGGATGAGTCGTCTTGTGCGAGAAAAATGTGATTGGACGGTTAATCTACCTATGAAAGGAAAGGTTTCTTCTTTAAATGCTTCTGTAGCATGTAGTTTACTGTTGTACGAAGTATATAGGAAAAGGTATCCACTCGGAGAAAAAAGATGAACATTCTCGTAGTAGACGGATATAATATTATTGGTGCGTGGGATGAATTAAAGCAATTAAAAAACAAAGATATGGGTCAAGCCCGTGACCGACTAGTTGAAATGATGGCGGAATACCAAGCATATTCCGGATACAAGGTAATTGTCGTATTTGATGCATACTACGTGTCGGGAACAGAATCTAGGTATAAACAATTTAAAATAGATGTCATTTTCACGAGAGAAAAGGAAACAGCGGATGAATGTATTGAAAAGTTAGTGAAGGATTTAAAAAATGTAAAAAACCAAATATATGTTGCAACATCTGATTATGATGAACAGCGACATATATTTGGCAGTGGAGCTTTACGTAAATCCGCGAGAGAACTGTATATTGAAATGACAAACGTTGAACATGAGATAGAAGAAAATATTAGCAAACATAGCCAAGTAAAGCCAAAATCAACGATACCATTGGACAGTAATGTATTAGCTGTATTTGAAAAGTGGCGACGTGGTGTAAAATAGTAAAGTCCCGTGAGAACCTGTAAATATCAATAATCGGAAAATTATAATAAGAAGATGATTGAGTTATTAAACCGCTTCATGTATAATGACCTTATATTTACCGCTTATGATCGGGGGTCATTCTGGGTGAATGTCAACCAGTTGGAACTGAACTTTAAACATATACGTAAGCTTGATGATGAAGAAATTATAAGTTTAATTCACGAAGGAAACGATCAGGCACTAGATTATTTAATTCACAAATATAAAAATTTCGTTCGCGCCAAATCCCGGACATATTTTTTAATAGGGGCCGACAGAGAAGATATAATTCAAGAAGGCATGATTGGGTTATATAAGGCGATTCGTGATTTTGATGGGGACAAGCTTACGTCGTTTAAAGGATTTGCAGAGCTCTGTATTACAAGACAAATTATTACAGCAATTAAAACAGCAACACGACAAAAACACCTGCCTTTAAATTCCTATATTTCGCTGGACAAGCCCATTTACGATGAGGAATCTGATCGAACATTATTGGATGTCATTGCAGGTTCCAAATCAATTGATCCGCAGGAACTCTTGATTAATCAAGAAAAGCACGGGGATATCGAAATTAAATTAGCAGAATCTTTAAGTGATTTAGAAAGAAGGGCGTTGCATTTATATTTAGATGGTAAAACATATCAAGAGATTTCTGTTGATTTAAAGCGTCATGTGAAATCGGTTGATAATGCGTTACAGCGCGTGAAGCGCAAGCTAGAGCAATTAATAGAAAATAAAGAAGTAAAGTTATTTTAATGCGTAACAGCATGTTAATATGACGTTGACAATCATGATAATTCCGTGCTACATTAAATTGAGATAAGACCCAATCGGGGTGAAAAGAACGATGAGTAAAAAAATAACTTTAGCGTGTACAAGCTGTTCAAGTAGAAACTATTCCACGAATAAAAATGTATCCATACAATCTACACGCTTAGAAGTTCAAAAATATTGTAAAGTTTGCGGAAAACATACACTACACCGCGAGACAAAGTAATGTGTTAGATTTGGGGGGGTACAGCGATGATTAATTTTCTAAAGAATGTATCGAAAGAGATGAAGAAGGTTACCTGGCCAAAAGGTAAGGAGTTAACGAGCTATACCATTACTGTTATCGCAACAGTTGCGTTTGTAGCTATCTTTTTCTTTTTAATTGATTTAGGTATTTCGCAATTCTTAAATCTTTTCTTTGAATAAATAATCGTAAACTATGCTATAATGATGATAAATGAGACGTATTGTATAAAACCCGGTTATTTAACGGGTTTTTTAAATTGCCTAAAATTCATAGGGAAATGACGATAATTGCGTGTTTTAAACAGAAGGTAAAAGGATTGAAACTTCGAGGTGGCCTAACTTTAAGGGATAGAACGTATTAAATAATACGTAAGTATCAAAAAAGTAAGCAAGCTCTCACGGGATACGGTGACTTCGGCATTCGCTACAAGACGTGGTGGGCTTAGTAAGTGAATCCCCGTACCAGCGTGTCATTTTTACTGGATTTTTTGAATCGCCTCTATAAAAAAGCTGTTAGTTAAGGGCGTAAATGCTAGATAATAAGGGAGGGAAGGACAGCAAGTTGTCCTCATATTATGGAAAAAAGTTGGTATGTTGTCCATACGTATTCTGGTTATGAAAACAAAGTTAAAGCAAACTTAGAAAAGCGTGTTGAAACAATGGGAATGGAAGATAAAATTTTCCGCGTCATTATACCAGAAGACGAAGAAACAGAAATAAAAGATGGCAAGAAAAAAGTAGTGAAAAAGAAAGTGTTCCCAGGTTACGTTTTGACAGAAATGATTATGACGGATGATTCTTGGTATGTTGTTCGGAACACGCCAGGTGTAACTGGCTTTATCGGTTCAAGTGGTGGGGGGACAAAACCTACGCCGTTATTACCGGATGAAGTAGATGTCATTCTGAAACGAATGGGTATGGCTGACGCAATTGTGCAAATCGACTTCGAAGTGGATGAAAATGTACGTGTAACAGATGGACCATTTGCGAATTTCGAAGGTACAATTGAACAAATTGATTTGGATAAACAAAAAGTAAAAGTACTTGTCAACATGTTTGGAAGGGATACACCGGTTGAATTGGATTTTAATCAAATTGAAAAATCTTAATAAAGATTTTGAATGCATGTCAAACAATGTAAAGTTCTACACACAGGTAGGTTAAGAAACTATTAGTACCATGTGAAGGTGCTTTTGTTTGTGTATGATTACAGTAGGAATGGTCGTAACGATCAAAGGTATATCAAACAACTGAAATGCGGGACTATTCTTGCATTCTAAAAATCACTTGCAAAATTCGCTATTTCATGCTAAAATTCTTTTGTTATTCATGCTCTAATGAAGAGCATTTATATAACATGAGTGGGAGGGGGAAAACCCCTATTACCACATCACGGACTTTAAGGAGGTGTGTCTCGTGGCTAAAAAAGTTATTAAGTTGGTAAAACTACAAATTCCAGCTGGTAAAGCAAACCCAGCACCACCGGTAGGACCTGCGCTTGGTCAAGCTGGTATTAACATTATGGGATTTTGTAAAGAGTTTAACGCCCGTACGCAAGATCAAGCAGGTTTGATTATTCCAGTTGAAATTACAGTATTTGAAGACCGTTCATTTACTTTTATTACGAAAACTCCGCCTGCTGCCGTATTGCTTAAAAAAGCAGCTGGCATTGATAAAGCTTCTGGTGAACCAAACAAAAATAAAGTTGCAACTTTAAAACGCGATCAAGTTAAAGAAATTGCAGAAACTAAAATGCAAGATCTTAACGCGGCAGATGTAGAAGCTGCTATGCGTATGGTTGAAGGAACAGCACGAAGCATGGGTATTAAGATTGAAGACTAATCTCCGAAATCTTGCAGGGTTGCGGTATGCGAAATTTGCACCTCGCAACCTTTTCGTATGAAATATAGTTTGTTCTAACGGCAAGCTAGATGTTGCAAAACAACATCATGTGCAAGCTTTATAAAAGCATTTGTGCTTTTATAAGTGGGAGGTATTACCGTTATAACCACATTAGAGGAGGAAATAAAATGGCAAAAAGAGGTAAAAAGTATCAAGAGGCTGTGAAGCTAATTGATCGTTCAAAATCATATAGCATTACAGAAGCTATTGAACTTTTAAATCAAGTACCAAAAGCAAAATTTGATGAAACAATTGAAGTTTCTTATCGTCTAGGTGTAGACCCTAAGAAAGCAGACCAACAAATCCGCGGTGCATTCGTATTACCACACGGAACAGGTAAAACCCAACGTGTATTAGTATTTGCAAAAGGTGCTAAGGTAAAAGAAGCTGAAGCGGCTGGAGCTGACTTTGTGGGAGATCAAGACATGATCAACAAAATTAACCAAGGCTGGTTCGATTTTGATGTAATCGTGGCAACTCCTGACATGATGGCGGAAGTTGGAAAGTTAGGTCGTGTTTTAGGACCAAAAGGCCTTATGCCAAACCCTAAAACTGGAACAGTAACATTTGAAGTTGAAAAAGCAGTTAAAGATATTAAAGCTGGTAAAGTTGAATATCGTGTTGATAAATCTGCTAACATTCATGTTCCAATCGGTAAAGTTTCATTTGATGATGAAAAATTAGTTGAGAACTTCAATGCAATGACAGATACAATCGTAAAAGCAAAACCTCAAGCTTCTAAAGGTACGTATTTACGTAACGTTGTAATCTCATCTACAATGGGACCTGGAATTAAAATTGATGTTTCTAGCTTCCGTTAATTGGTAGTTGACTTTTTGATTACAATTAGATATACTAAATCTCGTTAATAAAACAATTGCATACGTTGTACCGTAGACAGCAGGGGCCACATGGCTTAATTTTCCTGCCGAGGTGTTTGATTATATAACATAATAATTGTTATAAAGCCTCCTTGTGTCTATCTGGGAGGCTTTTTATTTCGTATATAAATAGCCTTGCAAAAGGTACGGTATAATGAATCTTTCTAGGAGGTGGAACAATGCCAAGTATCGAATCTAAACAACAAGTTGTTCAAGAAATTACAGAAAAATTTCGTAACAGCCAATCAACTGTATTAGTTGATTATCGTGGATTAGATGTTGCACAAGTTACAGAATTACGTAAGCAATTACGTGAAGCTGGGGTTGAATACAAAGTTTATAAAAACACATTATCACGTCGTGCAGCTGAAGAAGCGGAATTGGGAGAATTAACTGGTTCTCTAGTCGGCCCAACAGCTATTGCATTCAGTAATGATGATGTAATTGCACCTGCTAAAATTTTGAATAACTTTGCAAAAGAAAATGAAGCATTGGAAATTAAGGGTGGCGTAATCGAAGGTAAGATTGCTACACTTGATCAAATTGAAGAACTTGCAACATTACCAAACTACGAAGGTATGGTATCCATGTTGCTTAGCGTATTACAAGCTCCAATTCGCAACTTTGCTTATGCTACAAAAGCTATTGCTGAACAAAAAGAAGAGCAAGGCGCATAATAAACTGAGTTTTTAAAGTACGATTAACTATAAAATAAACGTGAAAAATAGGAGGAAAAATCATGACTAACGAACAAATTATTGATGCTATTAAAGAAATGTCCGTACTAGAATTAAATGATTTAGTAAAAGCTATTGAAGAGGAATTTGGCGTAACAGCAGCAGCACCTGTAGCTGTAGCAGGTGGAGCAGCAGGTGGAGACGCAGCTGCAGAACAAACTGAATTTGATGTTGTGCTTGAAAATGCAGGCGCATCTAAAATTAAAGTTGTTAAAGCAGTACGTGAAATTACAGGCCTTGGCTTAAAAGACGCAAAAGACCTTGTTGATAACGCACCTAAAGCAATCAAAGAAGGCGTTTCTAAAGATGAAGCTGAAGAAGTTAAAGCTAAACTTGAAGAAGCTGGAGCAGCTGTAGAAGTTAAATAATTTATTTATAGAGATATATTCGTTCAAACTTGTTTTTGAACAACTTTATAAAAAATAAAGAGCTCGTCGGCAACCGACGGGCTCTATGTATACAATGACAATCTTCTCTTACTATATATAAAGTGGGTGCAATCAATGTCTGAACATTACTTTTCACATCAACCTCAATCACAAAGTTCACCAAAGACATGGACCTATGAATTGCGGAGAAAAACATTTACATTTACAAGTGATGTCGGTGTATTCTCAAAAAACGAAGTAGATTTTGGCTCAAGATTACTTGTTGAAACATTTGCAGCTCCACGTATAACCGGCGATATTCTAGATTTAGGGTGTGGTTATGGACCGATTGGTATTGCTTTAGCGGCAAGTTTTGAGGATCGGAAAATTCTAATGGCAGATGTAAATGAAAGAGCGCTAGCGTTAGCGAAGGAAAATATACAAAGAAACGCAATCCTGAACGCCGAACTTGTAAGAAGTGATCGGTTTTCCAATTTAACAAACTACACATTCGCTTCTATTGTAACAAATCCTCCAATTCGAGCTGGAAAAAAAGTTACATACGCTATGTTTGAGGAAAGTAAAGATGCATTGCATAGTGGCGGAGAATTATGGGTTGTCATTCAGAAAAAGCAAGGGGCACCTTCAACAAAAAATAAGTTAAGCGACTTATTTGGGAATGTTGAGGTTGTAGCAAAGGATAAGGGGTATTTTATTTTAAAGTCAATTAAGGTTTGACCTAGCATTGTTAATGTGATAATATTATTAAATGCTAACATGGGAATTCTTTTGTCAAGAGAAAACGATTAGAAAATATAGGGAAGGTATAATTTAATACAAACAGGGGACAATGGTAAAATCGTCTTTTTGATGGTCGCGATATATATGTGAAGGTTTTTTTGATGAAAAGCCTTTTTTCTGTTATTGTTCGTGTTGACTTTTTGTATATAGAGAACATAAAACCTTATTTCTATTTAAAAATGATAACCTATTATCATAATTTTGACAAGAGCATTCACAAATATTTAATAAGATTATCTACTTAGAAAAAGTATTTTTGAATTACCTTTAAACTAGTCTAGAGCTAGTTCGCTGTATTATCTTGTTGTGTATAAGAAGTTCCTAATATATAGGGCTTCTCTAAAATAAATTTAGCAATCCACACTTGTATGTATGATTAGCTTTAAAACATACAAATAACTCAAGATTTGAGAGGTGAAGCAGTTGGCAGGTCAACTAATTCAGTACGGGCGGCATCGCAAACGTAGAAGTTATGCGCGAATCAGCGAAGTGTTGGAACTACCAAATTTGATTGAAATTCAAACCGCTTCCTACGAATGGTTTTTGGAGGAAGGTTTGCGAGAAATGTTTCAAGACATCTCGCCAATTGAGGATTTCGCAGGGAATCTATCATTAGAATTTGTCGATTATAGTATGGGAGAACCTAAATATCCCGTTGAGGAATCAAAAGATAGGGATGTTACGTATAATGCTCCACTTCGTGTTAAAGTACGCCTCATTAATAATGAAACAGGTGAAGTAAAAGAACAAGAAGTATTTATGGGAGATTTCCCGTTAATGACAGATACAGGAACATTTATCATTAACGGTGCAGAACGTGTTATTGTATCTCAGCTCGTTCGTTCACCTAGTGTGTATTACAATGAGAAAATTGATAAAAACGGAAAACGAGGTCTCGCAGCTACTGTTATACCAAACCGCGGTGCGTGGTTAGAGTTTGAAACAGATGCAAGAGATGTTGTACACGTAAGAATCGATCGTACAAGAAAATTACCGATTACGGTTTTATTAAGAGCGTTAGGCTTTAGTGCAAATGAGGAAATCATCGATTTGATTGGTGATAATGAATACCTCCTTAATACATTAGAAAAAGATAATACAGAAACAACCGAAAAGGCATTATTAGAAATATATGAGCGTCTTCGTCCAGGTGAACCACCGACTGTTGAAAACGCAAAGAGTTTACTTGTTTCGCGCTTTTTTGATCCAAAACGTTATGACTTAGCACATGTGGGACGCTATAAAATGAATAAAAAGCTTCATTTGAAAAATCGTCTTTTTAATCAAGTGCTAGCAGAACCAATTGTTGATCCGGAAACTGGTGAAGTAATTGCTCAAAAAGGTGACAAATTAGAACGTAAACTTTTAAACAAAATCATTCCGCATTTAGAAGATGCCGAAAACATGGTAAACGAGAAAGTGTTAAATCCCGAAGATGGTATATTGGATGAACCAATTCGTTTACAATCTGTTAAAATATTCGACCCAACAGATCCAACTGGAGAACGTATTTTAAATGTAATTGGAAATGCAAATATCGACTCTACAACCAAAAATATTACACCAGCAGATATACTAGCATCCATTAGCTATTTCTTTAATCTGTTATATCAGGTTGGAAATACCGATGATATCGACCATTTAGGAAATCGTCGTTTACGTTCTGTTGGCGAATTATTACAAAATCAGTTCCGTATTGGATTATCTCGTATGGAACGTGTTGTCAGAGAAAGAATGTCGATTCAAGATACATCAAGCATTACGCCACAACATTTAATCAATATACGCCCGGTAATTGCGTCGATTAAGGAGTTCTTCGGAAGTTCACAGTTATCGCAATTTATGGACCAAACTAACCCATTAGCAGAACTTACGCATAAGCGTCGTTTATCTGCATTAGGACCAGGTGGACTAACACGTGAACGTGCAGGAATGGAAGTGCGTGACGTACACTATTCCCACTATGGACGCATGTGTCCGATTGAAACACCGGAAGGACCAAACATTGGGTTAATTAACTCATTATCAAGTTACGCTAAGGTAAATAAATTTGGCTTTATTGAAACGCCGTATCGTCGTGTCGATCCTGATACAGGTAAATTAACAGTGCATATTGATTATTTAACAGCCGATGAAGAAGATAATTACATTGTTGCACAAGCAAATGCACCTGTAGACGAAGATGGTAACTTCCAAAACGAAGAAGTTATTGCTCGTTTTCGTGGAGAAAACATCGTTGTATCACGTGAAAAGATTGATTACATGGACGTTTCACCTAAGCAAGTAGTATCTGCTGCAACTGCATGTATTCCATTCTTGGAAAATGATGACTCAAACCGTGCGTTAATGGGTGCAAACATGCAACGACAAGCTGTGCCATTAATCCAGCCTGAAGCGCCAATTGTTGGTACAGGAATGGAATATGTTTCTGGAAAAGACTCTGGTGCAGCGGTAATTTGTAAACACGAAGGAATTGTTGAAAGTGTGGAAGCCAAGCAAATTATCGTACGTCGTGTATCCGAGATAGATGGAAAAGAAGTAAGAGGTGACGTTGATCGCTACCGTTTACTAAAATATATCCGCTCTAACCAAGGTACTTGTTATAACCAACGTCCAATTGTCCAAGAAGGTGACCGTGTTACAAAAGGTGAAATCCTTGCTGATGGACCTTCTATGGAAAAAGGTGAACTTGCTTTAGGTCGTAACATTCTAATTGCATTTATGACGTGGGAAGGTTACAACTACGAGGATGCTATTATTATGAGCGAACGTCTTGTGAAAGATGATGTGTACACATCTATTCATATTGAAGAATATGAATCGGAAGCTCGTGATACAAAGCTTGGACCGGAAGAAATTACAAGAGATATTCCAAATGTTGGTGAAGACGCGCTTAAAAACCTAAATGAACAAGGAATTATTCGCGTTGGTGCTGAAGTAAAAGATGGAGATATCCTTGTTGGTAAAGTAACGCCTAAGGGAGTTACGGAGCTATCTGCTGAAGAACGATTACTTCATGCGATATTCGGTGAAAAGGCTCGTGAAGTGCGTGATACATCACTACGTGTTCCACATGGTGCGGGTGGTATTGTACTAGATGTGAAAATCTTTAACCGTGAAGATGGTGATGAATTACCACCAGGCGTAAATAAACTTGTCCGTGTATACATCGTTCAAAAACGTAAAATACACGAAGGGGACAAGATGGCTGGTAGACACGGAAATAAAGGGGTTATCTCTAAGATTCTCCCTGAAGAAGATATGCCATTTTTACCAGATGGGACACCGGTAGATATTATGCTTAACCCACTAGGTGTACCATCACGTATGAATATCGGACAGGTGTTTGAATTACATCTTGGAATGGCTGCTAGAAAATTAGGCCTTCATGTTGCAACACCAGTATTTGATGGAGCAACAGAAGAAGATGTTTGGGAAACACTAGAAGAAGCGGGTATGCCGCGAGATGCGAAGTCTATTCTTTATGACGGACGTACAGGTGAAGCATTTGATAACCGTGTTTCTGTTGGTATTATGTACATGATCAAACTAGCACACATGGTTGATGATAAACTTCATGCGCGTTCGACTGGACCATATTCACTTGTTACGCAACAACCACTAGGTGGTAAAGCACAATTTGGTGGACAGCGATTTGGTGAGATGGAGGTTTGGGCTCTTGAGGCTTATGGTGCTGCATACACATTACAAGAACTTCTTACTGTTAAATCAGATGACGTCGTTGGACGTGTGAAGACGTATGAAGCAATTGTAAAAGGTGAAAACGTACCGGAACCTGGCGTACCAGAATCGTTTAAAGTGCTTATTAAAGAATTGCAAAGTCTAGGTATGGACGTAAAAATCCTATCAAGTGACAAAGAAGAAGTTGATATGCGTGAACTGGAAGAAGATGACGCGCAAGCTGCAAGCAAGCTGAATTTAGAAGTAGAAGAAAATTAATTGCTGTGTGCTCTAACAAAAAAGAACGCATGATTTGTTAGAGCGCACCTTAGATAAAGTGTTTGGAGTATCCTATTTAAAAATCGTACATTAAAAAGGGAGGTAGACCCTTGTTAGATGTAAATAATTTTGAGTATATGAAGATTGGCCTTGCGTCACCAGAAAAGATCCGTTCTTGGTCATTTGGTGAAGTAAAGAAACCAGAAACAATTAATTATCGTACATTAAAGCCTGAAAAGGATGGTCTATTTTGTGAGCGGATTTTTGGTCCTACAAAGGACTGGGAATGTCATTGCGGAAAATATAAACGTGTACGCTACAAAGGTGTCGTTTGTGACCGCTGTGGTGTAGAAGTGACAAAAGCAAAAGTTCGCCGTGAAAGAATGGGACACATAGAATTAGCTGCACCAGTTTCACATATTTGGTATTTTAAAGGAATACCTAGTCGGATGGGGTTAATCCTCGATATGTCGCCACGTGCGCTTGAGGAAGTAATTTACTTTGCGGCCTATATTGTAACAGAATCAGGTAATACGCCACTTGAGAAGAAACAACTATTATCTGAGAGAGAATACCGTGAGTATTACAGTAAATACGGTAATTCATTCAAAGCACAAATGGGTGCAGAGGCAATCCGTAAACTATTACAAGACATCGACTTAGAAAAAGAATCTGAAGCATTAAAAGAAGAGTTAAAAACAGCACAAGGGCAAAGAAGAACGCGTGCGATTCGTCGTTTGGAAGTAATGGAGGCATTTCGTCATTCGGGTAATGAGCCATCTTGGATGGTATTAGACGTATTGCCAGTTATCCCTCCTGAAATTAGACCGATGGTACAGCTTGATGGAGGAAGATTTGCAACATCTGATCTAAACGATTTATATCGTCGAGTTATTAACCGTAATAACCGTCTTAAGCGTTTATTAGATCTTGGAGCACCTAGCATTATCGTACAAAACGAAAAACGCATGCTTCAAGAAGCGGTTGATGCACTAATTGATAACGGTCGTCGCGGTCGCCCGGTTACTGGACCAGGAAATAGACCTTTGAAATCTCTTTCCCATATGTTAAAAGGGAAGCAAGGCCGTTTCCGTCAAAACTTACTTGGTAAACGTGTAGACTATTCTGGTCGTTCTGTTATTGTTGTTGGACCGAATTTAAAAATGTACCAATGTGGATTACCAAAAGAAATGGCATTGGAACTTTTCAAGCCATTTGTAATGAAAGAGCTTGTTGAACAAGGTGTTGCGCATAACATTAAATCAGCAAAGCGTAAAATTGAGCGTATGAACCCGGAAGTTTGGGATGTGCTAGAAGAGGTTATTAGAGAACATCCAGTACTATTAAACCGTGCACCTACATTGCATAGGTTAGGTATTCAAGCATTTGAACCAACACTTGTAGAGGGGCGCGCAATTCGTTTACATCCACTCGTTTGTACAGCATATAACGCTGACTTTGATGGTGACCAAATGGCGGTACACGTACCACTTTCTGCCGAAGCGCAAGCAGAAGCACGCATTTTAATGTTGGCGGCACAAAACATCTTGAACCCGAAAGACGGTAAACCAGTTGTTACACCGTCACAAGATATGGTTTTAGGAAACTACTATCTTACATTAGAACGTGAAAATGCCGTTGGAGAAGGTAAGGTATTTAAGAGTGTGGCAGAAGCACTCATCGCCTATCAAAATGGCTACGTGCATTTGCATACGAGAGTCGCTGTAAAGGCTTCTAGTGTAAACAACCAAACGTTTACAGAAGAACAGCAAAATCAAATGCTATTAACAACTGTCGGGAAGTTGATCTTTAATGAAATTTTACCAGATACATTCCCGTACATTAACGAGCCAACGAAGTTTAATTTAGAGGTGCGTACACCAGAAAAATATTTCGTTGAACTCGGAACAAATCTTGTAGAAGAAATCCAGTCTCGAGATTTGGTTAAACCATTTAAAAAAGGTTTCTTAGGAGATATAATCGCGGAAGTATTTAAGCGATTTAAGATAACAGAAACATCGAAAATGCTAGATCGTCTAAAAGATCTTGGATTTAAGTTTTCTACTAAAGCAGGTATGACTGTAGGGGTTTCCGACATTCTTGTATTACCTGATAAGGAAGAAATACTTGAAGAAGCACAAGATAAAGTTGATCGTGTCTTAAAACAGTTCCGTCGTGGTTTAATTACAGAGGAAGAGCGCTATGACCGTGTTATTGCAATTTGGTCACAAGCAAAAGATACGATTCAAGATAAACTAATGGAATCCTTGGATAATCGTAACCCAATCTTCATGATGAGTGATTCCGGTGCAAGGGGTAACCCATCGAACTTTACGCAATTAGCTGGTATGCGCGGATTAATGGCGAACCCGGCTGGTCGTATTATTGAGTTACCGATTAAATCAAGTTTCCGTGAAGGATTAACCGTATTAGAGTACTTTATTTCGACACACGGTGCGAGAAAAGGACTTGCGGATACGGCCCTTAAAACAGCCGACTCAGGTTACCTCACACGACGTCTTGTTGATGTTGCACAGGATGTTATCGTTCGCGAAACAGATTGTGGAACAGACAGAGGTTCAGCGGTATCTGCTATTATGGATGGAGCCGAGTTAATTGAACCACTAACAGATCGACTCATTGGTAGAACTGCCTTTGAAAATGTGAAACATCCTGAATCTGGCGAAACAATTGTTGCTAAAAATGAAGTTATTACAGAAGATCAAGCGAGAGAGATTACAGAAGCCGGTATTGAAACGGTAACAATACGTACAGTATTTAACTGTAATACGAAACATGGTGTCTGTAAGAAATGTTATGGCAGAAACCTAGCAACTGGTTCTGAGGTAGAGGTAGGAGAAGCGGTTGGTATTATTGCAGCACAGTCCATTGGTGAACCAGGAACACAGCTTACAATGCGTACGTTCCATACAGGTGGAGTTGCTGGAGATGATATTACCCAAGGTTTACCGCGTATTCAGGAACTATTTGAAGCGCGCAATCCAAAAGGGCAAGCGCTTATTAGTGAAATCTACGGAACTGTCCTTGATATTCAAGGAGAGAAGGATAAGAAGGAAATTATTATCCAAGGTGAAGTAGAACAAAAATCATATACTGCACCGTATAATGCACGCTTGAAAGTTGTTGTGGGCGATGAAGTAATTGCCGGTCAAGAACTTACGGAAGGTTCTATCGATCCAAAAGAATTAATCCGTGTGCAAGGTGTAGAAGGCGTACAGGACTATCTATTACGCGAAGTACAACGCGTGTACCGTTTACAAGGTGTAGAAATTGGTGATAAACACGTAGAAGTAATGGTTCGACAAATGCTTCGTAAAGTCCGTGTCATGGATGCGGGTGAAACGAATGTGTTACCAGGATCACTTCTTGAAATCCATCAATTTAAGGAAGCAAACCTTAAAGCGTTACAAGAAGGTAAACAGCCAGCTGTCGGAAAACCGGTATTACTCGGTATAACGAAAGCATCACTTGAGACAGACTCGTTCTTATCAGCGGCATCGTTCCAAGAAACAACACGTGTTCTAACAGATGCAGCAATTAAAGGTAAGACTGATGAACTATTAGGTCTAAAAGAAAACGTCATTATCGGAAAACTTGTTCCTGCAGGTACAGGAATGCAACGATACCGTCGTATTCAAGCACCAAACTTCGAAACGGAAGAAAATACGGAAGAAGTAGAAGAAACAGTGCAATAAATTGTAAAAGTGTAGGCGCCGCTGTATGCGGTGGTCATCACTACAGGAAAGAAGTCAGCTATTAAAAATGCTGACCTCTTTCCGCATTATTTTTTATCATTATTTATGAGAACAATAAAAAAACGGAATATCGAGAAAGATTATTACATTTCGAGTTGACATTAAAAAACGAGAATGATAATATATTCAAGGTGATTCCGTTTAAAAAAGTTGCTTTGGAGGATTTTACGGATGTCTTATGAAAAAGTAACGCAATCAAAATCACATTTGATTATTGGAACAAAGCAGACCATAAAAGCAATGGAAAATGGCGAAATAAGTGAAGTTATTATTGCGAGTGATGCAGATCCTAGGGTGACGCAAAAGGTCGCAGAAACTGCAAATGAATTAGGGGTAACCTGTCATTCTGTAGATTCCAAGAAAAAACTAGGTCGCGCTTGCGGTATTGATGTTGGTGCATCGGCTGTTGCGATTAAAAAGACCGTATCACTTTCATCATAGATAACAATAAACGTATTGCTTTGTTTTTTTACCCAAAGATGAACCGCCTGGATGTGTGGCTTTAGAAAACATACAAACAGTAATTGGTTTCAACAGTGATTTTTGTATGATACAAACAACCGAAAGGAGGAAAAATAATGCCTACAATTAATCAACTTATACGTAAAGGTCGTGTAAGCAAACCAAAGAAATCTGACTCACCAGCACTAAACAGAGGTTACAATAGCTTTAAAAAGAAATTTACAAATGTAAACTCACCACAAAAACGTGGCGTATGTACTCGTGTTGGTACACTAACACCGAAAAAACCAAACTCAGCACTTCGTAAATATGCGCGTGTTCGTTTATCTAATAACATGGAAGTAACTGCATATATTCCTGGTATTGGCCATAACTTACAGGAGCACAGTGTTGTATTACTTCGTGGTGGACGTGTAAAAGACTTACCAGGGGTTCGTTACCACATCGTACGTGGTGCACTAGATACTGCTGGAGTTGAAGGACGTCAACAAGGCCGTTCTAAATACGGTGCAAAAAGACCTAAACAAAAATAATGTAATCACAACTAGGAGATAGGAAAGGAGGAGGCCATATGCCACGTAAAGGACCAGTACCTAAACGCGATGTATTGCCAGATCCACTTTATAATTCAAAATTGGTTACTCGTTTGATTAACCAAATTATGGTGGATGGAAAACGAGGAAAGGCACAAAAGATTCTTTATAAAGCATTTGAAATTGTTGGTCAAAGAAGCGGTCAAAATCCGATGGAAGTATTTGAGCAAGCAATGAAAAATGTGATGCCAGTCCTTGAAGTACGCGCTCGCCGTGTTGGGGGTTCTAACTACCAAGTACCAATGGAAGTTCGCCCTGAACGTCGTCAAGCACTAGGACTTCGTTTTCTTGTAAACTATTCACGTTTACGCGGTGAAAAAACAATGGAAGAACGCTTAGCAAATGAAATTCTTGATGCATCTAACAACACAGGAGCTGCTGTTAAGAAACGCGAAGAATTGCATAAAATGGCAGAAGCAAACAAAGCTTTTGCACACTATCGTTGGTAAGCTAAATTATCTATTAAAATATAAAATAAAAGAATTATTTATAGGAAGGAGAAGAATACATGGCTAGAGAGTTCTCCTTGGAAAAGACACGTAATATCGGTATTATGGCACACATTGATGCTGGAAAGACAACAACAACCGAACGTATTCTTTTCTACACAGGACGCATTCATAAGATTGGTGAAACGCACGAAGGTGCTTCACAGATGGACTGGATGGAGCAAGAACAAGAACGCGGAATTACAATTACTTCTGCGGCTACAACTGCTCAGTGGAAAGGACATCGAATTAATATCATTGACACTCCTGGACACGTAGACTTCACAGTTGAAGTTGAACGTTCCCTACGAGTACTTGATGGTGCAGTAACAGTACTTGATGCGCAATCAGGTGTAGAACCACAAACAGAAACAGTTTGGCGCCAAGCAACAACATATGGTGTTCCAAGAGTTGTGTTTATTAATAAAATGGATAAGATAGGTGCAGATTTCCTATACGCAACAAAGACTTTAAAAGATCGTTTAGGTGCTAATGCCCATCCTGTCCAAATGCCAATCGGAGCTGAAGATCAGTTCGATGGTATTATCGACCTCATTAACATGGAGGCACACTTCTACCTTGATGATTTAGGAACGAAAGATGAATCAAAAGAAATTCCTGATGAATACAAGGAACAAGCAGAAGAGCTTCGAGCTTCATTAGTAGAAGCAGTAGCTGAGCTAGATGAAGATCTTATGATGAAATTCTTAGAAGGAGAGGAAATCTCCAACGATGAATTAGTCGAAGCTATCCGTAAAGCTACACTAAACGTAGAATTTTACCCAGTATTCTGTGGATCTGCGTTTAAGAATAAAGGTGTACAGCTATTATTAGATGGTGTTATTGCTTATCTTCCTGCACCAACAGATATTGAGGCAATTAAAGGGATTGTTCCTGATACAGATGATGAAGTAGAACGTCCTGCTGATGATAAAGCACCATTCTCAGCACTAGCATTTAAAGTTATGACAGATCCATTCGTTGGTAAACTTACATTCTTCCGCGTTTACTCAGGTACACTTCATTCAGGTTCATATGTTATGAACTCGACGAAAGATAAACGTGAAAGAATTGGTCGTATCCTACAGATGCACGCAAACCACCGTGAAGAGATCTCTGAGATTCATAGTGGTGAAATTGCAGCTGCAGTTGGTTTGAAGGATACAGCTACTGGGGACACACTTTGTGATGAAAAGGATCTTGTTATTCTTGAATCAATGGAATTCCCAGAACCAGTTATCGAAGTCGCTATTGAGCCAAAAACAAAAGCTGACCAAGATAAAATGGGTATTGCTTTAGGTAAACTAGCTGAAGAAGATCCAACATTCAGAACTGAAATGAACGCAGAAACTGGTCAAACGATCATCGCTGGTATGGGTGAGCTTCACCTTGATGTAATTGTTGACCGTCTAAAACGTGAATTTAAAGTTGAGGCAAATGTTGGTGCTCCACAAGTTGCTTATCGCGAAACATTCCGTGGATCTGCTGAAGTTGAAGGTAAATTCATTCGTCAGTCTGGTGGTCGTGGACAGTACGGTCACGTATGGGTTAAATACGAACCACTTGAAGAAGGCGCTGGCTTTGAATTTGAAAACAAAATTGTCGGTGGTGTTGTACCACGTGAATACATTCCAGCTGTTGAATCTGGAATTAAAGATGCACTAGAAAACGGTGTGTTAGCAGGATACCCATTAATCGATGTGAAAGCATCATTATTTGATGGTAGTTATCATGATGTTGACTCTAACGAGATGGCATTTAAAATTGCTGGATCTATGTCTCTAAGAGCAGCTAAAGATAAATGTAGTCCTGTTCTACTTGAACCTATGATGAGTGTTGAAATTGTAATCCCAGAAGAATATATGGGAGACATTATGGGTGATGTTACATCTCGTCGTGGACGTGTTGATGGTATGGAAACGCGTGGTAATGCACAATTAGTTCGCGCATATGTACCATTAGCTGAAATGTTCGGTTATGCAACTGCACTTCGTTCAAACACACAAGGTCGTGGAACATATACAATGGTATTTGACCACTATGAAGAAGTACCAAAAAGCATTTCTGAAGAAATTATTAAGAAAAATGCTGGTGAATAATTGCTTTTTTGAGCAATGTCACGTATAACTTTATTTAGAGACTTAGAAATTTCTAAGTTAAATATAAAAATATAAACTACTTTTATTTTATTAAAGGAGGAACTATAAATGGCTAAAGAAAAATTCGATCGCTCCAAATCGCACGTAAACGTTGGTACGTTAGGACACGTTGACCACGGTAAAACTACATTAACTGCTGCAATTACTACTGTAATGCACAAAAGAAATGGTTCTGGTGACGCAATGGCTTATGACCAAATTGACGGTGCACCAGAAGAGAAAGAGCGTGGTATTACAATCGCAACTTCTCACGTTGAGTATGAAACAGAAACTCGTCACTATGCACACGTAGACTGCCCAGGTCACGCTGACTATGTTAAAAACATGATCACTGGTGCTGCACAAATGGACGGTGCTATTCTAGTAGTATCTGCTGCTGATGGCCCAATGCCACAAACACGTGAGCACATTCTACTTTCACGTAACGTAGGGGTACCTGCATTCGTAGTATTCATGAACAAAGTAGATATGGTTGATGATGAAGAACTACTTGAATTAGTTGAAATGGAAGTACGTGACCTATTAACAGAATATGACTTCCCTGGTGATGATATTCCTGTTATCAAAGGTTCTGCACTAAAAGCACTAGAAGGCGTTGAAGAATACGAAGAGAAAATCGTTGAATTGATGAATGCAGTTGACGAATATATTCCAACTCCAGAACGTGACACTGACAAACCATTCATGATGCCAGTTGAGGACGTATTCTCAATCACTGGTCGTGGAACAGTTGCTACAGGCCGTGTTGAACGTGGTCAAGTTAAAGTCGGTGACGAAGTTGAAGTAATCGGTCTTGCTGAAGAAGCTAAGAAAACTACTGTAACAGGTGTTGAAATGTTCCGTAAGCTTCTTGATTATGCTGAAGCTGGAGACAACATTGGTGCACTTCTTCGTGGGGTAACTCGTGAAGAAATCAACCGTGGTCAAGTACTTGCAAAGCCAGGTACAATTACACCACATACAAATTTTAAAGCAGAAGTTTATGTTCTATCTAAAGAAGAAGGTGGACGTCATACTCCATTCTTCACAAACTATCGCCCACAGTTCTACTTCCGTACAACGGATGTAACTGGTGTTGTTCATCTTCCAGAAGGCGTAGAAATGGTTATGCCTGGAGATAACATTGAAATGAATGTTGAATTAATTTCACCAATCGCTATTGAAGAAGGTACACGTTTCTCTATCCGTGAGGGTGGACGTACAGTTGGATCTGGCGTAGTATCTTCAATTGTAAAGTAATTTAATAATTGTACAGTAAACAGGTAGCTATCCCGGGATATAGCTACCTGTTTTTTTGTTTAACGAGATTCGATTGTATTAGGCTCTTCTTCTAAGATAATAATCTCCTCCTACGATATACGCATGTTGAATATAAGCCAAAGTAAGGAATACCACATTTTATAACTTAAACTGCATGAATCAGCTTAGGTCTTTCATCCTATTCAATATAAATTTAAATATTAAGCCCTATGTACACAAGTAGACTTTCAGATAATAATGTTAATACAGGTCATTAATTATAAAATAGAGGAGATAGAATCATGAACAATCAAATAAAGGGATGGAAGAGGTTCATTACAATTTTCACGATATTACTAGTTTTTATTATGGTGACTGCTTGTAGTAATAAGGCAAATAAAAAAGAAGATGAATCAAAAGGTGAAAGTCAAGTAGTGGAAAAGGAGAACGGCAATCAAGATGATGGTGAAAACAAACAACATGAGCAATCAGAGGACGCTTCAAAAACAGACGAAACTGGACCGGACGATGAGACAGAGGATGAAGACGGAGCAGATAATGAGGCATCAGAGATAGAAGATGATAATTTACCTGATGAAATGAAAGTCGGTGTGCAACAAAGCCATGAAAACGGTACGGTAGTGACAGTTGACAGCATAAGCTTTGATGAAGAGTATGTCATTGTACATATCACAGCAATTAACGGAAAGGATTCCTATATTAAATTGACATACAATATTTGGGACGGTGCAAAATTAGTAGATGACACAGGTTTTGAATATCATTATTTAGCGCCAGAGGATAATCGTGACTTAAGAATAGAAAGTGGTGAAAGGTTAACAGGTTCCCTTGTATTTATTGGAAGATTACAGGATGAAGCGAAAAGTTTAAATTTAACTTTTAACCCCGGGAATCCACAAGATAATAGTAAACATGATTATGATCCCAAGTTAATTTTTAAAGATATTGAGATTAAACGATAAATAATGGAGGGAGTGAAGATGAAAAGAGGAAGTAAATTACGAACGAAAAGGCCATTTTATCTTTTTTTAATAGCGTGCTTCTTACTTTTGTTGTTAGCCGCATGTGCGAAGCAAACAGATTCTAAACAGGTAGAAAATCAAAAACTGAAAGAAACAGAAATGCAAGCTGATGTTGAATCAGAAGTGGTGGAAGGTAAAGTAAACAAGCCGATTGAAGAGGAAATTGCGATTGAGGATATGTCAGATGCGGAAATAAGAGAGCGGTATGAAGCATCACAAGTGATGACATCAGTGATGGTAAGGAGTAGGGTCACAACGAGTAAAGCAGCCCCATCACAAATTGAAAAAGAAGTAATGCAAACATTAGATGACTTTAATGCGGTAAAAGCTGACGGAGGCACAATGCTTACATTACCAGACCATATTTTATTTGACTTTGATTCCGATCAACTTCGTAATGAGGCAAATAAAGTACTAGCACAACTTGTCCAAGTTATTGATACTGCAGGAGGTACAGTTACAATATTGGGACATACGGATAGTAAGGGTACTGCTACATATAACCAAGCGTTATCAGAAAGACGAGCCCAAGCAGTAAAGGACGCACTTGTACAAAAGGGAATAGCGTCATCCAAAATGGAGGCAATTGGTAAGGGGGATACCGAACCAATTGCAAATAATGCACATCCGAATGGAAAGGATAATCCAAAAGGTAGACAACAAAATCGACGTGTAGAAGTAGTCGTGCAAGGACTTTAAATATAGTGCAGTATGGACAATTTTTAAGAAGAGAGAAAGGTATCCACATATTGATACTTTCTCTCTTTTTTAATGGCGGTAAGAAAAAATGATTTGTATGAATAAAAGTGGCTATTTCATGCCATGATGGGAATGTATATTTATGGAAGAGTTAAATCGATATGCGCAAAAAGAAAAAGGTAGATAAACATAACAAAAGAATTTTATAGATTCCCTTGCAATCAAGTGTAATAGTTTGTATAATACATAAATGTGCAAACCGATAGAGTTTAAGAAAAAGGTTGCTTTGGTCGCGTTTTTTCTATATAATAAGAACGTTGGCCATATAAGAGGATAGCCGCAAAGGTATCCCAAACAGCGCGATGATGTGGAAGGTTGTTGGCACACCCGGCCCCTTTGCCATGGCGAGTGACCAAGAAATTTTCACGGAGTATGTCTGTTTATAAAATAGGCGTAAAGGAGGGAAAGTAATGGCAAAAGAGAAAATCAGAATTCGTTTAAAAGCTTATGATCACCGTATTTTAGATCAATCAGCTGAAAAAATCGTGAACACCGCAAAACGTTCGGGAGCAAATGTGTCAGGTCCAATTCCATTACCAACTGAGAAGTCAATCTACACAATTCTACGTGCGGTACACAAGTACAAAGATTCACGTGAACAATTCGAAATGCGTACACATAAACGTCTAATCGATATTGTTAATCCAACACCACAAACGGTTGATTCGTTAATGCGTCTTGACTTACCATCTGGTGTTGATATAGAAATTAAATTATAAGAGATATTTATAGGAGGTGTAACGGATGACGAAAGGAATCTTAGGTCGCAAAATCGGCATGACTCAATTGTTTACGGAAGACGGTGAACTTATTCCGGTAACAGTAGTGCAAGCTGAGCCGAATGTCGTTTTACAAAAGCGCACATTAGAAAATGACGGTTATGAAGCCATTCAAATAGGCTTTGCTGATGAAAAAGAATCTCGTACAAATAAAGCGAAAAAGGGTCATGCTGAAAAAGCAAACACAACCCCTAAGCGCTACATTCGTGAGATCCGTGATGCTAACCTTGGCGAGTATGAAGTAGGCCAAGCAATTAGTGTTGAAGTTTTCCAAGCTGGCGATAAAGTTGATGTAACTGGAACTTCGAAGGGTAAAGGTTTCCAAGGCTCAATTAAACGTCATAATCATTCACGCGGACCAATGAGTCACGGTTCACGTTATCATAGAGGTTCAGGTTCTATGGGTGCAGTTGATGCGGCTCGTGTATTTAAAGGTAAAAAACTCCCAGGACATATGGGTTCTGAGCAAGTAACCATTCAAAACTTAGAAATTGCAAGTGTTGATGTTGAACGCAACCTACTATTAATTAAAGGTAATGTTCCAGGAGCAAGAAAATCTTACGTAAAAATCACGAGTGCAGTAAAGGCTAAATAATCACATACATGAAGGGAGGATATGTCATGCCTAAAGTAGCACTTTTTAAACAAGACGGATCAAAAGCTGGAGAAGTTGAATTAAACGACTCCGTATTCGGTATCGAACCAAATACACATGTATTACACGAAGCAGTAGTCATGCAACAAGCATCGATGCGTCAAGGTACACACAAAGTTAAAAATCGCGCGGCGGTTAGCGGCGGTGGTCGTAAACCATGGCGTCAAAAAGGAACAGGTCGTGCTCGTCAAGGGTCTATTCGTTCGCCTCAATGGGTTGGCGGTGGTGTAGTATTTGGACCAACTCCACGTAGCTACAGCTATAGATTACCTAAAAAAGTACGCCGTTTAGCTCTAAGATCTGCGTTATCTTCTAAAGTAATTGAAGAAAACTTAGTAGTATTAGAAGGCTTAACATTTGAAGCACCAAAAACAAAACAAGTTGTTTCATTACTAGATGCATTAAAAGTTGAAGGCAAAGCGTTAATTGTTACAACGGAAAGAGATGAAAACCTAATCCGTTCTTCAAGTAACCTTCAAAAAGTCAATGTTTTGACTGTTGAAGAAGTCAACGTACTAGACTTGTTATCGCATGACAAGCTAATCCTTACAAAGGATGCAGCTGAAAAAGCAGGGGAGGTGTTCGCGTAATGAAAGATCCACGTGATATTATTAAACGCCCTGTCATTACTGAACATTCTGCTGACTTAATGGCAGAGAAAAAGTATACTTTTGAAGTAAATCCAAAAGCAAACAAAACAGAAATCAAGGATGCTGTTGAACTTGTATTTGGTGTGAAAGTAGAAAAAGTAAACACGATGAATTTAAAAGGTAAATTCAAGCGTATGGGCCGCTACGGTGGTTATCGCTCAGATCGTAAGAAAGCTATCGTTCAGCTTTCAGCAGACAGCAAAGATTTAGATTTCTTTGAAGCATAAGTTTAAAATGTAGTGAAGGAGGGAAAAAAGATGGCGATTAAAAAGTTCAGACCTACCTCAAATGGTAGACGTAATATGTCTATATCTGATTTTGCAGAAATCACAACAGACAAACCTGAAAAGTCTCTACTAAGTCCATTGCCAAAACGTGCAGGACGTAATAACCAAGGTAGAATTACGACTCGTCATCAAGGCGGCGGTCACAAACGTCAATATCGTATTATCGATTTCAAACGTGATAAAGACGGAATACCAGGACGCGTTGCTACGATTGAATATGATCCAAACCGTACAGCAAATATTGCTTTAATTCATTATGCGGATGGTGAAAAACGTTATATTCTAGCACCTAAAGGTTTGAAAGTAGGACAGCAAATTGAATCAGGAAAAGAAGCTGACATTAAAGTGGGTAACGCTTTAGCATTAGCTGATATTCCAGTAGGTACAATCATTCATAATGTAGAGCTTAAACCGGGCCGCGGTGGACAGCTAGCGCGTTCAGCTGGAGCTGAAGCACAAATTTTAGGCCGTGAAGATAAATACGTATTAGTACGTTTAGCTTCAGGAGAAGTTCGCTTAATTCTTGCTACTTGCCGCGCAACAATCGGTCAAGTTGGAAATATCGAACATGAATTAATTCGTGTTGGTAAAGCAGGACGTTCTCGTTGGTTAGGTAAGCGCCCAACTGTACGTGGATCTGTTATGAACCCAGTTGATCACCCACACGGTGGTGGTGAAGGTCGTTCACCTATCGGTCTTAAATCACCTGTTACACCTTGGGGTAAACCAACACTTGGTTATAAGACTCGTAAACGTAATAAACCGTCTAATAAATATATTGTTCGTAGTCGTAAAAAATAACAGAACAGATTAATATGACGGGAATGAAACCCGTCTCTTAACTCTGAAAGGAGGTTTACTATGGGTCGCAGCTTGAAAAAAGGACCTTTCGCAGATGATCATCTATTAAAAAAAGTTGAGGAAATGTCTGGAGCAGACAAAAAGCGTGTGATTAAAACTTGGTCACGTCGTTCTACAATCTTCCCAACATTTGTTGGTCATACAATCGCAGTTTATGATGGTCGTAAACATGTACCAGTCTATGTAACAGAAGATATGGTTGGTCATAAACTAGGAGAATTCGCACCAACTCGTTCATTCCGAGGACACTCTGGTGACGATAAGAAAACAAAACGTTAATGAGAGGAGGCACTCCATATGCAAGCAAAAGCAGTTGCAAAATCTGTTCGTATCGCTCCTCGTAAAGTTCGTTTAGTAGTAGATTTGATTCGAGGAAAAAATGTTGGTGAAGCAATCGCGATTTTAAACAACACTCAACGTGGTGCTTCTCCAGTCGTAGAGAAAGTTTTAAAGTCAGCAATCGCTAACGCTGAACACAACTACGAAATGGACGCAGATAACTTAGTGATTTCAGAAGCATACGTAAACGAAGGTATGACAATGAAACGTTTCCGTCCACGTGCACAAGGCCGTGCAAGTAAAATTAATAAACGCACAAGCCACATTACAGTGGTAGTGACTGAAAAGAAGGAGGGGTAGTTAGTGGGTCAAAAAGTAAATCCAACGGGTCTTCGCGTAGGTATTATAAAAGATTGGGAATCTAGATGGTATGCTGATAAAGAATATGCTGATCTTTTACACGAAGATATTAAAATTAGAGAATATCTTGAGAACCGCTTACGTACTGCCGCAGTATCTTCCATCGAGATTGAACGTGCAGCAAATCGCGTAAACATCACTATTCATACTGGTAAACCAGGTATGGTTATTGGTAAAGGCGGTTCTGAAGTAGAAGCATTACGTAAAACATTAAATAATATGACTGGCAAACGTGTCCATATTAATATTGTTGAAATTAAAAAAGTTGATATTGATGCACAACTAGTAGCAGAAAATATCGCTCGTCAATTAGAAAACCGTATTTCATTCCGACGCGCTCAAAAACAAGCTATCCAACGCGCAATGCGTGCAGGTGCAAAAGGTATTAAAACACAAGTATCTGGACGTCTTGGCGGAGCTGATATTGCTCGTGCGGAACATTACAGTGAAGGAACTGTACCACTTCACACACTACGTGCTGACATTGATTATGCACATGCGGAAGCAGACACTACTTATGGTAAATTAGGTGTTAAAGTGTGGATTTATCGTGGTGAAGTCCTTCCAGAAAGACCGAAAAAATAAGGAAGGGGGCTCATATCTATGTTAATGCCTAAACGTGTAAAATACCGTAGACAACATCGTGGTAGAATGAAAGGCCAAGCAAAAGGTGGCACAACCGTATCATTTGGTGAATATGGTTTACAAGCAACAGAAGCTTCTTGGATCACTGCACGTCAAATCGAAGCAGCGCGTATTGCTATGACCCGTTATATGAAACGTGGCGGTAAAGTTTGGATTAAAATTTTCCCGGATAAGCCATATACAGCAAAACCATTGGAAGTACGTATGGGTTCCGGTAAAGGGGCTCCAGAAGGCTGGGTAGCAGTTGTAAAACCTGGTAAAATTATGTTTGAAATTGCAGGTGTATCAGAAGAAGTTGCTCGTGAAGCACTACGTCTTGCATCACATAAATTGCCTATTAAAACTAAGTTTGTAAAACGTGAAGAAATTGGTGGTGAAATCAATGAAGGCTAAAGAAATCAGAGAACTAACCACTGCCGAAATTGAACAAAATGTAAAATCATTAAAAGAAGAATTATTTAACTTGCGCTTTCAACTTGCAACTGGACAATTAGAAAACACTGCACGTATTCGTGAAGTTAAAAAGTCTATTGCGCGTCTAAAAACAATTGCGCGTCAACGTGAACTAAGCGTTAACAACTGATTATGAGAGGAGGTTAGCCTCGGATGAGTGAACGTAATAATCGTAAAGTATACACAGGTCGTGTTGTATCAGATAAAATGGATAAAACCATTACAGTATTAGTAGAAACTTATAAAGTACACCCGCTATATAAAAAGCGCGTAAAGTACTCTAAGAAATTAAAAACTCATGATGAACAAAACCAGGCAAAAATCGGCGATATCGTTAAAATAATGGAAACTCGCCCACTATCAGCAACAAAACGATTCCGTCTGGTTGAAATCGTTGAAGAAGCAGTAATTATCTAATTAAAGTTCGCTCGGAATGAAAGATATCCGAAGGGAGGTCACAGCGATATGATTCAACAAGAAACTCGTTTAAAAGTTGCAGATAACTCAGGTGCACGTGAAGTCTTAGCAATTAAAGTGCTAGGTGGATCTGGACGTAAAACAGCTAATATCGGTGATGTAATTGTTTGTTCAGTAAAACAAGCAACACCAGGTGGCGTTGTCAAAAAAGGTGACGTTGTAAAAGCAGTAATTGTACGTACAAAAACAGGTGTACGTCGTAAAGATGGATCATACATTCGTTTTGATGAAAATGCTGCCGTAATTATTCGTGACGATAAGAGTCCAAGAGGAACACGTATTTTTGGACCAGTTGCACGTGAATTACGTGATGCACAATTCATGAAAATCGTATCTCTTGCTCCAGAAGTTTTATAAGAGTCGTTCAAAGATCTATTTGAACCTCTATAAGCACAAGAATTGACCTTGTTAAGGAGGTGCGTCAAGCATGCATGTAAAAAAAGGTGATAAAGTTAAAGTTATTTCCGGTAAAGACCGTGGTAAAGAAGGTACAATCCTAGAAGCATATCCAAAGAAAGACCGTGTTCTAGTTGAAGGTATTAATATGGTGAAAAAACACGCAAAACCTTCTCAAGATAATCCACAAGGTGGAATCTTAAATATAGAAGCACCAATTCATGTTTCTAATGTTATGCCGATTGATCCTAAAACTGGTGAACCGACTCGTGTAGGATATGAAGTACGTGATGGGAAAAAAGTTCGCATCGCTAAAAAATCCGGTGAGCCATTAGATAAATAAGTTGTTTGCGAAAGGAGGGCGACATGATGAATCAATTGAAACAAAAATATCAAGAAGAACTTGTACCTGCTTTAATGGAAAAATTCAATTATAAATCAGTTATGGAAGTTCCGAAATTAGAGAAGATTGTTGTGAATATGGGTGTTGGTGATGCAGTACAAAACGCAAAAGCGTTAGACAGTGCTGTTGAAGAACTGTCCCTACTTACAGGACAAAAACCTGTTGTTACTCGTGCGAAAAAGTCTATCGCTGGTTTCCGTCTTCGTGAAGGAATGCCAATTGGCGCGAAAGTTACACTTCGTGGTGAACGTATGTACGAATTCATGCAAAAATTAGTTGCTGTTTCATTACCACGTGTACGTGACTTCCGTGGTGTATCAAATAAAGCTTTTGATGGCCGTGGTAACTATACACTTGGTGTTAAAGAACAATTGATTTTCCCAGAGATAGAGTACGATAAAGTAAATAAAGTTCGTGGAATGGATATTGTTATCGTTACAACATCTAACACGGATGAAGAAGCTCGTGAATTATTAGCTCAATTAGGTATGCCGTTTAAAAAATAATGTAGAGCTAACATAAGGAGGGAAAATTGTGGCTAAAAAATCTATGATTGCGAAACAGAAACGTCCACAAAAATATCAAGTACGTGAATATACACGTTGTGAACGTTGCGGTCGTCCACATTCTGTAATTCGTAAATTTAAACTATGCCGTATTTGTTTCCGTGAACTTGCCTACAAAGGACAAATTCCTGGTGTCAAAAAAGCAAGCTGGTAAACCCCGATTTGGGAAGGAGGTAATATAAATGGTTATGACAGACCCAATTGCAGATATGCTTACTCGTATTCGTAATGCTAATATGATCAAACATGAAAAGTTGGAACTTCCAGCTTCTTCTATGAAAAAAGAAATTGCTGACATTCTTAAGCGTGAAGGCTTTGTTCGTGATTATGAATATATTGAAGATAGCAAACAAGGTATTCTACGTATTTTTCTTAAGTATGGTCCAAATGAAGAACGTGTTATTACAGGCCTAAAACGTATTAGTAAGCCAGGTCTTCGTGTCTATGCAAAGGCAACTGAAGTACCACGCGTACTAAACGGATTAGGAATCGCAATCGTATCAACATCTAAAGGTGTACTTTCTGATAAAGAAGCACGCGCACAAGCTGTTGGTGGCGAAGTACTTGCATACGTTTGGTAATTACAATCTATTGATGAGGAGGTGCAGGTAATGTCTCGTATTGGACTTAAACCAATTGAAATTCCAGAAGGTGTAGAAGTTAAAGTAGAGAACTCTACAGTTTCAGTAAAAGGCCCTAAAGGGGAATTGACGAAAACAATTCATAGCGATATGATCGTTAAAATAGAAGATAAAGAAGTACATGTGGAACGTCCAAATGATTTAAAGGAATATCGTTCCCTTCACGGAACAACACGTAGTGTGATTGCAAACATGGTTGAAGGAGTTTCTAAAGGCTTCGAAAAACAACTTGAAATCATTGGTGTTGGTTACCGTGCCGCAAAACAAGGAAATAAAATTGTTATTAGTGCAGGATATTCACATCCTGTTGAAATAGATCCACAAGATGGTATCGAAATTGAAGTTCCAAAAAATACGGAATTGATTGTAAAAGGTATTGATAAAGAAGCAGTAGGTGCTGTAGCTGCTAATATCCGTGCAATCAGACCGCCAGAGCCTTATAAAGGTAAAGGTATTCGTTATCGTGGTGAATATGTACGCCGTAAAGAAGGTAAAACTGCTAAATAAGGTTAGTTAGTAGCAGAAAGGAGTGACGTGAATGATCACAAAAGCTGACAAAAATGTTGCACGTAAAAGAAGACATGCACGTGTACGCAAAAACCTTGCAGGTACACAAGAACGTCCTCGTTTAAACGTGTATCGTTCAAACAAACACATCTATGCTCAGTTAATTGATGATATAAATGGTAAGACGTTAGCTAGCGCCTCAACTGTTGATAAAGATATTTCTGTTGAATCAACAGGTACGGTAGAAGCTGCAAAACAAGTTGGAGAGCTTATCGCAAAGCGCGCCCAAGAAAATGGTACAAAAGCTGTTGTTTTTGACCGCGGTGGTTACATCTATCATGGACGTATTCAAGCTTTGGCTGAAGCTGCCCGCGAGGCAGGTCTTGAATTTTAATAGGAAAAGGAGGGGACCTATACATGTTTACAACAAACATTGACCCGAACAAATTAGAACTTGAAGAACGTGTTGTTACGGTAAACCGTGTAGCAAAGGTAGTAAAAGGTGGACGTCGTTTTCGTTTTGCTGCTCTTGTTGTAGTAGGTGATAAAAACGGTCATGTAGGATTTGGTACAGGAAAGGCACAAGAAGTACCAGATGCAATTAAGAAAGCTGTTGAAAGTGCTAAGAAAAACCTAGTTAAAGTACCTATCGTTGGAACGACGATTCCACATGAAATTCATGGTCAGTTCGGCTCTGGTAACGTGTTAATGAAACCAGCTGCAGAAGGTACAGGAGTTATCTCTGGTGGACCAGTTCGTGCGGTACTTGAACTTGCAGGTATTGGTGATATTTTAACGAAATCTCTTGGATCAAATACACCAATCAACGTTGTTCGTGCAACAATCACTGGTTTATCAAATTTAAAGCGCGCAGAAGACGTAGCAAAATTACGTGGTAAGTCTGTAGAAGAGTTGTTAGGATAAGGAGGGAAAAACTATGTCTAAAAAATTAGAAATCACCCTCACGCGCAGTCTTATAGGTTCAAAAGAAGCTCAAAAAAGAACGGTTGAAGCTTTAGGGTTGAAAAAAATCCGTCAATCTGTAGTTCTAGAAGATACTGCATCTGTTCGCGGAATGATTAACAAAGTTTCACATCTAGTTGCAGTTAAAGAAGCGTAAGATTTAATTAGCGTAAAGAGGAGGTGCACGTATGAAACTTCATGAGTTAAAACCAGCAGAAGGTTCACGTAAAAAACGTAATCGTGTAGGTCGCGGTATGTCTTCAGGTAACGGTAAAACTTCCGGAAGAGGACATAAAGGACAAAAGGCACGTTCAGGTGGCGGTGTGCGTCCTGGATTTGAAGGTGGTCAAATGCCACTATTCCAACGTTTACCAAAACGTGGCTTCACAAACATTAATCGAAAAGAATATGCGATTGTTAACTTGGATATACTAAATCGTTTTGAAGATGGTACAGAAATTACGCCAGAACTTCTAATCGAAGAAGGTATTGTGAAAGGTAACTATGCAGGTATTAAGATTTTAGGTAATGGAACAGTTGATAAAAAGTACACAGTAAGAGCTCACAAATTCTCCGCTTCCGCAAAAGAGGCTATTGAAGCTGCGGGCGGTAAAACTGAGGTGATGTAATGTTCCGTACAATCTCCAATTTTATGCGCGTTGGTGACATACGAAGAAAAATTATTTTCACATTGCTTATGTTAATTGTATTCCGCCTTGGTACATTTATTCCTGTTCCTTTTACGAACAAGGAATCAATTGATTTCATGAATCAGCAAAATGTATTTGGGTTCTTAAACACTTTTGGTGGTGGGGCATTAAAGAACTTCTCTATTTTTGCAATGGGGATCATGCCTTATATTACGGCATCCATCATCATGCAGTTACTGCAAATGGATGTTGTACCCAAGTTTACTGAGTGGAAAAATCAAGGTGAAGTAGGTCGTAAGAAATTAGCTCAAGTTACACGATATAGTACAGTTGTGCTTGCATTTATCCAAGCAACTGCCATGTCTATTGGTTTTAACACAATGGCAGGCGGTTTACTAATCTCCGATGCAAGTGTTTCTAAGTTTCTAGTCATTGCACTTGTGCTAACTGGTGGAACAACCTTCTTAATGTGGTTAGGAGAACAAATTACTGCAAAAGGTGTAGGTAATGGTATTTCCATTATTATCTTTGCAGGTATTGTTGCGGCAGTACCTGAAGGGGTAAAACAATTGTATATCCAGTATTTTGATAATCCTGGAGACGAATTGTTCTTAAACATTGTGATTGTTCTATTAATCGCATTAGTAGTTGTTGCAGTTACGGTTGGGGTTATTTTTATCCAACAGGCCTTACGTAAAATCCCGATTCAGTATGCAAAGAAACTTGTTAACCGATCACCTGTTGGTGGCCATTCCACACATTTACCATTAAAGGTTAATGCTGCGGGAGTAATTCCAGTCATTTTTGCAATTGCCTTTATCGTCGCTCCACGTACTGTTGCGGGCTTCTTTGAAGGGAAAGTAGCTACTACAATCGAGAGTATTTTTGATTATACAACACCAGTTGGTATGGTCATTTATGTTGCGTTAATTATAGCATTTACGTATTTCTATACATTTGTTCAAGTGAATCCGGAACAAATGGCAGAGAATCTGCAAAAACAAGGTGGTTATATACCGGGTATTCGGCCAGGTAAACCTACAGAAAATTATCTTACACGTGTTATGAATCGTTTAACATTTGTTGGAGCGTTATTCTTAGCAGCCGTTTCTGTTTTGCCGATTGCTTTAGGTGGTCTTGCTGGACTTCCGTCAGGGATTCAAATCGGTGGCACAAGTCTATTAATTGTTGTCGGTGTAGCGTTACAAACAATGAAACAACTTGAAAGCCAATTAGTGAAACGACACTATAAAGGGTTTATTAGATAACGTGTGCTGCCAGTGAAAGCGAGGGGAATAAGCGTTGAATTTAATTCTAATGGGTCTCCCTGGTGCTGGAAAAGGTACACAGGCAGAAAAAATTTGTGATAAATATAATATTCCTCATATATCCACGGGTGACATGTTCCGTTTATCAATAAAAGAAGGAACAGCGCTTGGTATGCAAGCAAAGTCATTTATGGATCAAGGAGCATTAGTGCCGGATGAGGTGACGATTGGAATTGTGAAAGAACGTTTAAGTAAAGACGATTGTAAAAACGGATTTTTATTAGACGGATTTCCAAGGACAATTGCTCAAGCTGAGGCATTAGATCAATTATTAGAAGAGTTGAATGAATCCATTCATCACGTGATTGATATTGAGGTTCCTGTAGAAAAGTTGGTAGAACGTCTAACAGGCCGACGTGTATGCCCAACTTGTGGAACAACATATCATGTCATCTTTAACCCACCAGAAAAAGACGGGGTTTGTGATAAAGACGAAACCCCACTTATTCAACGGGATGATGATACGGAAGAAACGGTTAAAAATCGTTTGAAAGTCAACATCGAACAAACAAAGCCACTTTTAGATTTCTATGACAAGAAAGGTTGCCTCGTGAATATTAAAGGGGATCAACCGATCGAGACTGTTTTTGATGATATTCAAGCTATCATTGAAAAATAAGCGTTGCGAATGCATGGTACAATACCATTCGTGTGCAAATTTTGCTGAATAAAGATATAATAATTGTCGTAGTGTTCGAATGTAAATATATTAGTGACACATTTATAGCAGTGAAAATTTACTCCTTTTTAGCGTTGAATGGTTGATGATCATTCACGCAAAAGGATTATAAATTAGCCTAAGTGAAGGTGATCGTTGTTGAGCGAAGAGGATGCAATTCCGCAGTTAGGTCAAGTTGTCCGTATTTTGCGAGGACGTGAAGCAGGACAGCATGCGATTGTCATTAAATTAATTGATGAACGCTTTGTATTGCTTGCCGATGGAGAAAAGCGAAAATATGATCGTCCGAAGAAGAAAAATCGGAACCATATTTTGCTAACTAATTTCATTTCTCCTGAAGTCCAAAACAGCCTTCTAGAAACTGGTCGTGTCACAAATGGAAAATTACGCTTTGCGATAGATAAATATGTAAGTGAGCTTGTGACTGATTAAAGAAGGGAGACCAACACGATGGCAAAAGACGATGTTATTGAAGTGGAGGGTATCGTAACGGAAACATTGCCAAATGCAATGTTTAATGTCGAACTGGAAAATGGCCATACGGTATTGGCACATGTATCTGGTAAAATCCGTATGCACTTCATTCGCATCTTACCGGGAGACAAAGTTACGGTTGAATTATCCCCGTATGATTTAACAAAAGGACGAATTACGTATCGTTATAAATAAGCGAATGAGCTCCGATATAAAAGGAGGTAATGAAAATGAAGGTTAGAGCATCAGTAAAACCGATATGTGAAAAATGTAAAGTTATTAAACGTAAAGGTAAAGTAATGGTGATTTGTGAAAATCCAAAACATAAGCAAAAACAAGGTTAAACCTAAGGAGGTGCGTTATATAAATGGCACGTATAGCAGGTATTGATATTCCACGTGATAAACGTGTAGTAATTTCATTAACTTATATCTATGGTATCGGTAATAATACTGCACAGAAGATTCTTAAAGAAGCAGGCGTTTCAGAAGACACTCGTGTACGTGATTTAACAGAAGACGAATTAGGTAAGATTCGTGCTGCAGTTAACACATATACAATTGAAGGTGATCTTCGCCGTGAAGTTTCACTTAACGTGAAGCGTTTAGTAGAAATTGGTTCTTACAGAGGTATCCGCCATCGTCGTGGTTTACCAGTACGTGGACAAAACACGAAGAACAACTCACGTACACGTAAAGGCCCACGTCATGCAATCGCAGGAAAGAAAAAATAATTTAGTAAAGGAGGTAAACTAACTCATGGCACGTCAAAAAACACAATCTCGTAAACGTCGTGTGAAAAAGAATATTGAAACTGGTATTGCACATATTCGTTCTACGTTCAACAACACAATTGTAACCATCTCAGACGCTCACGGTAATGTTATTTCATGGAGCTCAGCAGGTGCACTAGGTTTTAAAGGTTCTCGTAAATCTACTCCTTTCGCTGCACAAATGGCCGCTGAAACTGCAGCAAAGACAGCAGTAGAAAACGGAATGAAAACATTAGAAGTAACAGTTAAAGGCCCTGGTGCTGGTCGTGAAGCAGCAATTCGTTCACTACAAGCAGCTGGACTTGAAGTTACTGCTATTCGTGACGTAACTCCAGTACCGCATAACGGTTGTCGCCCACCAAAACGTCGTCGTGTATAAGCTTTTTGCGTATATAATTTGTCAACCTGTCTATAATGGGATATGATGACTAAAAGTATAACAATGGGAAAATAGGTATATATTAGTCTGTATGAGTCTATAACATAGGCAGAGTGTGTTAAATTAACAAATCGTGCGTGTTCAAAAGACATGTTATTTTTATCTGTTTTTTGAACATCCTTTAATAGTGCAGAAACGCCAACTGCCTATTTGGGGAATTTCGGTTAGACAATGGTCTAACCGGGGTTTCGACGTTTTAAAGGAGGGGCTTATTGGATGATCGAAATTGAAAAACCAAAAATCGAAACGATAGAGATCAATGATGATGCTTCGTTTGGAAAATTTGTGATCGAACCGCTTGAGCGTGGGTATGGTGCTACTCTTGGAAACTCCTTGCGTCGTATCCTATTATCCTCACTTCCAGGCGCTGCTGTAACATCAGTTCAAATTGATGGAGCACTTCATGAGTTCTCAACAATTGACGGTGTAGTAGAGGATGTCACAACGATTATTTTGAATTTGAAAAAGCTAGCTTTAAAAATCTACTCTGATGATGGAAAAACATTAGAACTAGATGTGCAAGGTGAGGGAGTTGTAACTGCTGCAGATCTTACATTTGATAGTGATGTAGAAGTGTTAAATCCTGAACTTCATATTGCTACTTTGAATTCAAAAGGCAGTTTACAAATGAAAATAACTGCAGAGCGTGGCCGAGGTTATCGACCAGCTGAGGAAAACAAGCATGACGATCAACCAATTGGAGTAATTCCGATTGATTCGATTTTCACACCGGTATCTCGTGTAAACTATCAAGTAGAAAATACACGTGTCGGTCAAAATGCAAAGTATGATAAACTTACATTCGATGTTTGGACTGATGGAAGTATTCGTCCTGAGGAAGCTGTTTCTTTAGGCGCTAAAATCTTAACAGAACATCTAAACATATTTGTAGGTATGACAGATGAGGCACAAAACGCTGAAATTATGGTGGAAAAAGAAGAGGACCAAAAAGAGAAGGTTATGGAAATGACCATTGAGGAACTCGACTTATCTGTTCGTTCATACAACTGCTTAAAACGTGCTGGCATTAATACAGTACAAGAACTTTCTAATAAATCTGAAGAAGATATGATGAAAGTACGTAACCTAGGTCGTAAATCCCTAGATGAAGTAAAAGCGAAATTAGACGAATTAGGCTTAGGCCTACGAAAAGATGATTAATAGACACCTTTAGAGAGTTTTTCAAGAAAGGGAGGGAATAGTCCATGCCTAGAAAATTAGGACGTACAACAGATAATCGTATGGCTCTACTTCGTAATCTTGCATCTGATCTTATTATTCATGAACGAATCGAGACAACAGAAGCAAAAGCGAAGGAACTTAAAAGAGCTGTAGAGAAAATGATTACACTTGGTAAACGTGGGGATCTTCATGCACGTCGACAAGCTGCAGCATTTTTGTACAATAAACAAACTGAAGAAGATAATGTAATTCAAAAATTATTTGATGATATCGCCAAGCGTTATGAAGATCGGCAAGGTGGATATACACGTGTTCTTAAGTTGGATGCTCGTCAAGGTGATGGAGCGCCAATGGCAATCATTGAACTTGTTTAATGAATGTGTACGCGTAAAGGGCAGGACTGAATCTCTTCCACGAGGTGAATCCAGGCCCTTTTTTTATAGAATTTTTTAGCGTGTTTACCGGTTTTATAAGCATCAGGCTCTTTTGCTTTGTTGGTAGCTTGATGGATTTTTAGCTTGATGTATTTGCAGACGTATGAAGGCACAGTCTTTCATGTTGCTTATGGATATGTATTGTAAAATACGTCATACTTTCCGCTTGGAGAATCACAGGATGATAGATATGAGCAGAGTTTAGTCTGGTATAGCATAGCAGAGAAGAGGGGGAACGAGGCTAATGAGAAATAAGTTGGTAGAATTCAAACATGTATCTTTTCGTTATGGGGATGACCAACCATGGGTTTTGAAAGATTGTTCATTTTGTATTTATGAAAATGAATGGGTAGCAATCATTGGACATAATGGTTCAGGTAAATCAACAATTGCAAAGCTTATGAATGGCTTATTGTTTCCACAAGAGGGAGAAATCTATATTAATGGCCAGCTAGTGAATGATACAAGTATTTGGAATATAAGGAAAGACGTCGGGATGGTTTTTCAAAACCCCGACAACCAATTTGTAGGTACAACGGTTCAAGATGATGTTGCATTTGGCATGGAAAATCGTGGCTTTGCACGAGAAGACATGTTAAAAAGGATTGAGCAATGTCTTCACGCAGTGGGGATGGAGGCTTATCGTTTAACAGAACCACATCGTTTATCAGGCGGCCAAAAGCAACGTGTTGCTATTGCGAGTGTATTAGCAATCTCCCCGAAAATACTCATTTTAGATGAGGCGACATCGATGTTAGATCCAAAAGGACGACAGGAAATTCTAAGTACGGTTGCTGATGTGCAACAGCAACATGCACTTTCTTTAATTACGATAACACATGACTTAAATGAAGTAACGCAGTCAGAAAGGGTTATTGTGATGAATGAGGGAGAAGTATGGAATGAGGCTACCCCACGAGACATCTTTAAAGAAAAGACAGCATTACGGAAAATTGGCTTAGATGTACCATTTGTAGCCTTATTAACGGACGAACTACGTGAACAACATATACAAATTGACAATGAACCTTTAAATCACGAAGAGCTACTGGAGGAACTATGGACATTACATTCAAAGATGTAACTTATATATATCAAGAGAATTCTCCATTCTCCCATAAAGCATTAGATCGGGTATCGTTTCATATTCCAGAAGGTTCATTTGTCGCAATTATCGGCCATACTGGGTCAGGGAAATCTACATTAATCCAACATTTAAATGGATTAGTAAGACCTACAAGTGGAGAAGTTATGATTGGGGATTTCCATTTAACACATGATAATAAACCTAAAAATATGAAGAATCTACGTAGTCGTGTAGGGGTTGTCTTTCAATATCCGGAACATCAATTGTTTGAAGAAACAGTGAAGAAAGACATTGCATTCGGTCCGGAAAACTTCGGGGTACCAAAGGAAGAAATAGAAAAACGTATCTACGACATTATCCCAACAGTTGGGCTTTCAGAAGAGCTATTAGAGCGATCTCCATTTGATTTAAGTGGGGGGCAAATGCGTCGAGTAGCTATTGCAGGAGTACTTGCGGTAAAGCCTGAAATATTAGTTTTAGATGAACCTACAGCCGGGCTGGATCCAAGAGGTCAAAAGGAAATCATGCAAATGTTTTACAAACTGCATAAGGAACAAGGGTTAACTACCGTACTCGTGACTCATAGTATGGAAGATGCAGTAAAGTATGCAGATCATGTCATTATCCTAAACAAAGGTAAAAAGTATATGGAAGGAAATCCAGAAGAGGTATTTGTTCAAGCTGATAAATTGAACCAAGTTCATTTGGACACACCTGAAATGGTACAGTTTATTCATAAGTTTGAGCAGAGATTCGGCAAGGAAATTCCTTTTGCACGGCAAAACATACAGCAATTAGCAAAACAAATTCAGTCTCATTTGGAAGGGGCTGAACGAAAGTGAACATTGTTATCGGACAATATGTCCCGGGAAATTCTATCGTACATCGTTTGGATCCGCGAACGAAAATTACGATTATCTTTCTGTTTGTCATTTTTGTGTTTTTCGCAAACTCATTTTGGAGTTATGCGCTACTTACCGTATTTGCACTAATAAGCATGTTTACATCTAGAGTACCAGTGCGATTTATTATGAGGGGTCTGACCCCCATTTGGTTTTTGATTGTTTTCACATTTGTCCTACATTTGATTTTAAATAAAGAGGGTACCGTCATTGTAGATTTATTTGGCTTCAAAATATATACTAGCGGTCTTATTCGCGGCTTTGCTATTTCAATGCGCTTCTTCTTATTAATTTTGATTACGTCTTTACTTACGTTAACAACGACACCAATTGAAATTACAGATGCAATTGAAGATATGCTCGGTCCTTTGAAAAAGATTAAGTTTCCTGTCCATGAATTGGCATTAATGATGTCGATATCATTACGATTTATTCCGACGCTTATGCAAGAAACAGACAAAATTTCAAAAGCGCAAGCATCAAGAGGAATCGACTTTCGGACAGGCCCTTTTAAAGAGCGGATAAAGGCAATTGTACCATTACTAGTTCCTTTATTCGTTAGTGCTTTTAAGCGAGCAGAAGAATTAGCAATGGCCATGGAAGCTCGAGGCTATCAAGGTGGCGAGGGCCGAACGAGATTAAGGGAATTAAAGATTTCAAAGCTAGATATTACCGTATTTATACTATATGCACTTGTTATTGCTGGTTTATTCGCAACGAGACAATGGTAAGAGGGGGAGGCGGTTATCGAGATGAAAGTAAAGTGCACATTAAGCTATGATGGTAGCCGCTTTTCTGGTTTTCAAATTCAAGAAAAGGGACGTACAGTTCAAGGTGAAATAGAAAAGGTATTACGTAAAATCCATAAAGGTGAATCCATCCGCATTTATCCATCTGGTCGAACTGATGCAGGCGTTCACGCACTAGGACAAGTGATACACTTTGCAACAACCTTCTCACTAAAGGAAGCGGATTGGAAACGCGCATTAAACGCAATGTTACCAGATGATATTTATATAAAGGCTGTAGAACATGCTTCAGATGCGTTTCACGCGCGGTATGATGTGATGGAGAAGGAATATCAATATATTGTCCAAAACGTCGTAGAGCCTGATGTATTTAAACGTCAGTACGTTCATCATTTCCCTTATGCTTTAAACGTGGCTGCTATTCAAAAGGCATGCTCATATTTTGTTGGCGAGCATGATTTTACTACCTTTTCATCTGCTAAGTCGACTGCAAAAGGTAGTAAAGTGCGCACACTTTATGAAGTAAGTTGTAAGCAGGAAGGTAACCAACTTATTTTTACATTCCGTGGTAGCGGATTTTTATTTAATATGGTCCGGATCATTGTTGGAACCTTATTAGAGATTGGTCAAGGAAAGCGTCGTGCAGAAGACATTCCTACACTATTTGAAATGAAAGATCGCCGAAAGGCAGGGAAAACAGCACCGCCACAAGGGTTATATTTATGGGAAGTGGTGTATGATGATAGGTGAAAGTGATTTATATGATACTCCCTTTTGTGAAGACTGTTATCGTTGCGTGTTGAATTTATAAAGTAGAACCAAACGTAGCGGTAGTGATTGTAGAAAAGTAATCTTGGCAAAAGAAGGAATAAAATATTTTGTAGAAAAGTGCTGGTATACCTTGACTTTTGCCCCCATTTTGGTATATTATGATTTATGGCTTTTTATTTCTAAACCCACGATTAGCCCCGGAATCTAATTGTGTTGAAGATAGAAATAATGATATTTGAAACGAAATGAAATGAAACTTTGATATTGGAGGGAAATTTAAAAATGCGCACAACTTTCATGGCAAATGAAAATAATATAGAACGCAAATGGTTTGTTGTGGATGCAGAAGGCAAGCGACTTGGTCGTCTAGCTAGTGAAGTAGCTGCAATCCTACGTGGTAAAAACAAACCAACATATACACCGCATGCAGATACTGGCGATTATGTTATCGTTATAAATGCAAGTAAAATTGAATTAACTGGAAATAAAATCAATGATAAAATGTATTACCGTCATTCAGGACATCCAGGTGGAATTAAATCACGTAACGCTGACGAAATGCGTACAAGATACCCTGAAAAAATGATTGAACTTGCTGTACAAGGCATGCTTCCAAAAGGCTCACTAGGACGCAAAATGGGTAAAAAATTACATGTTTATCGTGGAGCAGAACATAACCATCAAGCACAAAAACCAGAAGTTTTAGAACTTCGTGGCTAATTAAAAGGGAGGTTAAATTATAATGGCACAAGTACAATACTACGGCACTGGTCGTCGTAAAAAATCAACTGCACGTGTACGTTTAGTTCCAGGAACTGGCCGTATCGTAATTAATGATCGTGAAGCAAAAGATTATTTCCCATATGAAACACAACTATTAATCATGAACCAACCATTAGCTGCTACTGAAACAGAAGGCACTTATGATGTATTAGTAAACGTTCATGGTGGAGGTTTTACTGGTCAAGCTGGAGCAATCCGCCACGGTATTTCCCGTGCACTTCTTGAAGTGAATCCAGAATATCGCGCTGTGTTGAAAAGCGAAGGCTTCTTAACTCGTGACGCTCGTATGAAAGAACGTAAGAAATACGGTCTTAAAGGCGCTCGTCGTGCACCACAGTTCTCAAAACGTTAATCTTAATAAAAACATTGATATATCAACGTTTGCAGGCTATCTCATTTATGGTGAGATAGCCTGTTTTTGTTCGAAGAAAAGTTAGTGAATGTAAATTGAATGTAACCTTTTATTGGAGTAAAATTCCATATCTTTTTGCAATGGTATTCTTAGCTCTTTCCATTATAGCAAGCGTCTAACAAGTTGCTAATTTTTTATTTACTCTGTTGGTTTGTTAGTCTGGATGTACATAAGCAGAACCAATGGCAGCGTCAGGTTGAAACTAACGAACGTGTTAAGATTAGATTAGAGCAGATTATTCATTCGTTAAAGGAGACGAATTAAGATGACTAGAAAGAGTAACACAACTGCCACAAATTCAACTATCAAAAGAAAAGTCGGAGAACACAAGAATTAGGGTTGAAAAGACAATTTCAGAGATAGCATTGAAAAAAGAGAGTTTTAATTTTAATTCTGTTGCACAAAAGGCAAATGTTTCAAAGTCATGGCTTTATAAACAAAAAGGCATCAGAACTAGGGTGGAGACCTTAAGAGGGCTGCAAATAAGTGAAATAGCCCCTCGTAAACCAAGTAAGAGTCCCCGTTTAGAGGATGTATTAATAAAGACCTTAAAAAGCCGTATAAAGGGACTAGAAGAAGAGAACGAACAATTAAAGGTAAGATTACATGGCAAGCTATTTTAGCGTTATTGTATATCGCAGGACTAATATGGCGTTCGGATTAGTGTGAACTTTCGCTATGGGTATGTGTTAAAATAAACTTATGAAGTATAATTTACGAGATCGATTTTCAACAAACTGCCCAGATTAAGGAAAGTGGGGTGAAAAGTAGCTGTGGAAGAAAAAATAATACATACAGAAAATGGGGATATATATTATAGGATTGGTGGCAATAAAAGTATTGATACAAAATGTGTTGTTTTTGTACATGGTATGACTGCTGATCAAACTATGTTTGAAAAACAAGTTGATCATTTTAGTAAAGAATTTAAAATTATCACTTTAGATCTTCCTCTTCATGGAAAGTCCCGTCATTACACGGATTTTACATTTTCAAATATTGTAGAAGTACTAAAAAAAATATTGGTTCTAGAAGATGTAAGTAAAGTTATATTAGTAGGTCAGTCTCTAGGGGGCTATGTTTGCCAAGAGTTTGGAATCCGTTATCCTGAAAAAGTAAAAGGCTTTGTTGGAATTGATACAACTCCTTTTGGACATTATTACTATCCGAAATGGGAAAGATTTATTCTATCCAAAATAGGTTTGCTATCGTCTATGTTTCCTTATAAAACTTTAATTAAAAGTATTTCTAAAGGTGCAACAAGAACTGATTATGCTTTTGATAATATGTATTCTTCCGTTTCTAAACTAAGCAAAGATGAAATTATTAATATTATGAACTTAGCCTATAAGGAGTTACTTAAGAGAACAGAAACAGTTAATTTCAACTTTCCAGTTTTATTAGTGATTGGGGAAAAAGATAATACAGGAAACGTGAAAAAATATAATAATAAGTGGGCAACTCAGAGTGGATATCAATTAGTTATAATTAGTGATGCTGCTCATAATTCGAATGTTGATAATTACAATGAATTCAATAATGTATTAGCTGACTTTTTAAACCGTTTGTAAAAAGTAACTGATTTTCATTTATACAATCGGGCGCGATTGTTGCAGATCAAAAGCCTAATTCCTCGATAAAATGTAGAGAGGAGTTAGTTTTTTTGTGGTACATTCTTATTTACTGTAATCAATTGTCATCTAACAATTACATTGTATTTTTCCGCTTGATTTAATGCGTTAAACATATGTCCTTAAAGTAAAAGTATTGATGTTAATGGATTTTTAGTAGTTTACTCTTGATAAAGTCCGACTCCGCCGATGGAAGACATTAACGTTATAAAGAGATTAGTAGATGCTGGAAAGTTATATTTAAAAGGGAGAAATCACTCCCTCTTTTCTTCATGATATGTTTGTATTTGTCATTTAATAAATTTGATAGTATGATTGTCGCATAAAAAATTAAATGTAAGGGGTGGGCATTTTGAAGATAATCGAGACGGAACGATTATACCTTAGGGAGTTAAATTTGGACGATCAAAACGAATTATCGAAAGTGCTTTCTGACCCAGAGTCTATGCAGTATTACCCTCATCCCTTTAACCAAGAAGGAGTTAAAGATTGGATCAAATGGAATGTGAGAAATTATAAGCAATATAATCACGGACTATGGGCAGTTGTTTTAAAAGAAGAGGATACATTTATTGGTGATTGCGGAATAACAATGCAGGATATTGATGGTATGAGGCTACCTGAAATCGGGTTCCACATTATTAAAGAGTATTGGAATAAGGGATATGCCACAGAAGCAGCGTCTGCTTGTAAGGAATACGCATTTAATGTTCTGGGCTATTCCGAAATATTTTCATATACAACTTTAAAAAATATTCCATCACAAAAAGTTGCGGAAAAAATCGGGATGGAAACTTATAAGTTTTTTGAAAAGAATGATGAACAACAAATCGTTCAAGTTACATACAAAAATAAAGCGCGATGAATATTAGGAATTCATTAGCTGTTATTCTAGAAAAGGGCCAGATTTGTTGAGGAAACAATTTAGCATTGTGAAACTTTACACTTAAACTAAAGAAGCGGAATCCTTGAAGAAGGAGTATTTATTTGTTCAAAGAGTTTATTTGCAGAAAAGATTTGGGGGTGCTTTTTTGAAAAGGGTATTAATGTTAATTTTACTTGTTGCGATTTTGGGAGCTTGTAGTCAGCAAGAGAATGGTACCTCTGGAGAAAGACACGAAGGTATCATTGTTGACATTGAAAAGGATACTTTTGATGAAATAAAGTACATCGTAATATCTTTGCCAAGTGTTAAAGACATTGATATATCGAGTAAAACAAGAGAGGAACTAATTGAACTTGCACAAGAAAATGATGGTGTGTTCTACCACCTCAACCAAGAAGAATATGAAGAATTAGATTTAGAAATAGGCAAACGAATTGTTGGCTATTATAGTGCTGTTGGGGATTCAAATCCACCTGTATTGTTTACCGATAAAATAGAGGTATTTTCACAATAGTTATGATGACTTTATTAAACAAACGGGTGCGATTGTTGAACATCAAAAGCCTAATTCCTCACCAAAAACATGTAGGAATTAGGCTTTTATATCCTACGTTATTTTAAATCTCCTAATTGGTAAATACGGTGGCAATAGGTGGCAAGTTCTGTGGCAATCACCGGTAAAAAAGATGACACAATTGGTACATTTCCTTGGCCGTAATCATGCATTCAACTAACATCTATCGTTTGGTTCAAATTGGTTCAAGTAATGTCACTTTCAATCCTTTTTCATACACTTTTATCCATATAACAATTCCCAAAACGTTGATATAAATGGATTACGATGTATTCAATAAACTTAGAATTCATCTGTATATTTTCTGTATATTTCTCAAAACATTAATCTTAATAAAAACATTGATATATCAACGTTTGCAGGCTATCTCATTTATGGTGAGATAGCCTGTTTTTGTTCGAAGAAAAGTTAGTGAATGTAAATTGAATGTAACCTTTTATTGGAGTAAAATTCCATATCTTTTTGCAATGGTATTCTTAGCTCTTTCCATTATAGCAAGCGTCTAAAAAGCTGCTAATTTTTTATTTACTCAGTTGGTTTGTTAGTTTGAATGTACATTTGCCATTTAATAAATGTAGGTTTTGGTAGTATGGTTATTAAGGTTAATGTATTATTAGAATATAGAATCATTAGATTATTTTGTATTCACAAAAATGCCCGTAGTTTGCTTAACTAACGGGGCAGTATTGTTGAGGAAGGGCAATATCATAAAAGTTTTTCATAGTTTGGGTATAAAGCATTGTTAGAGAATGGGTTTTCTTTAATCATTCCTTCAAGAGCAGGATATGCAGGTATATCAAAGGAAATAGGAGAAAGCATATTTACTACGTATGTGTATTATATGACATGGAAAAAGGCACAATTTCCGCTATTTTATACCGAACTCAACCTGTAGCTAGAAGTTGTCTCATAGTATTAATGTACTACTTGTACTTATTTTCGGTGCCTGTACTGTTTTTATCTTCAATAGTTTTACAACTAGAGATAGTGCAATTGAACCTACCTTCCACTGGAAAAACAGTACATACTAAGTTGGTTGTGAGGGATTGTAGAGTAAATAAGCCAAGAATCCTTTGGATAATTGGCTAGCAATAAAGAAGGGATATATTATGGGGTACAAAGTTATGTTAGTAGAAGATGATTTACAGTTAAGTAAGCTGATTCAGGAAAACTTGGAACGTTATGGTTATGATGTATATAAACCAAAAAACTTTTTTAATATAGTAAATGAGTTTATAAACATAAAGCCTGATTTGGTTTTGCTAGATATAAATTTACCTTATTATGATGGCTTTTTTTTATGTAGAAGTTTTCGTAAGCAGTCTAATGTTCCCATTATTATTATATCTGCTCGCAATCAAGAATTGGATCAAATTATGGCAATTGAGCTTGGAGCAGATGATTATATTACAAAACCATTTACATTTGGTTTGCTACAAACAAAAGTTAAATCAATCATCAGACGAATATACGGGGAATACTCCACATTGGATATTACAAATACTTGTGTTGGTGAACTTTGTATTGATGGTAAAATGCTTACATTAACCTTTCAGGAGAAAAAAGTTGAACTCAGCAAAAATGAATATAGGCTGTTGAAAAAGTTGATGGATAATTATGGTGATTTTGTTTCGAGGGAGGAGCTAATAGAAGAAGTATGGGACTCCGTTACATTTGTTGATGACAATACATTGACCGTAAATATCAGCAGAATAAAGAACATACTTTATAGATTGGGGTTTGATGATATTATAAAGAGTAAACGAGGTGTAGGTTATATGTTTTATAATCCTACACTCATGAGGGATTAAGAATGTATAGTATAATATTTAGGAAGTTTATAAAAGATAGGGCCTTACTAATTTGCTTTTATATTATCAATATGGTTTCCGTCATTGCCTTTTTTCATTTAAGTGAACCACGAAACAAAGAGTTTTTTTACCCGCTATCTATTGGAATGTTTTTATTAATTTTATATTTAATCATTGACTGGTTCCGTTATTATCAAACAAACCGAGCAATCGAGCAAAAGTTAAGAAATCAATATGTTGAAATAGAGCCACACACGGAAGAGCAGAAAGCATTTCAACGCTTGCTGAATAAAAATATAAAGGAACATACGGGAAGATATAATAAAATGAGAGAGCAAAATAAAGAAAGGTACTATTTTCTCTCACATTGGATGCATCATCTAAAAACACCAGTATCCGTGATTGAATTAATTGTTGAGAAAGAAGTGCTCAATCCAGAGTGCCTAACGGAAGCATTGGAACTAATAAAACGGGAAAATAAGCGACTTCATACAAGTATTGAACAAGGATTAACAATGATTAGGATGGAGAGCTTTGAAAATGACATGGAACCACGAGCGATTGATCTTGTTGGTTCTTTAAGAAAGATGATTAACAATCGAAAGCATGAATTCATTTATAATCAGCTATACCCTTCCATTGAGTTTGAGGACGCATCAACTTTTGTCATTACTGATGAAAAATGGAATGAAATCTTATTGGACCAGCTTATTTCAAATGCTATTAAATACTCTTATACCCGAGGTGGGAGTAAAAAGATCTTCTTTCGTATTGCTGATGAAGAAGGAAATATTACATTATCAATAATAGATGAAGGAGTAGGAATTCCTAAATACGATATGGATCGAGTATTTGAACCGTTTTTTACTGGGGAAAATGGTAGACGAATCCGAAACTCATCTGGAATTGGTCTATATCTTTGCAAAAAAATTTCAGAAAAGCTAGGACAAACGTTAACGATTCAATCAGAAGTGTCAAAGGGAACAGAAGTCCAAGTAAAATACCTTACAAAATTGTAAGGTATTTTTAGTATAGACGATGGATGGTTTAAGCTACTTAAATTAATATACATAAAGGGAGGGTGAACCATGGATATACTACAAGCGAATCATTTAGTGAGGTTATATGGAGATGAGGGAGAAGCTGGTTCTGTGAGAGCTTTAGACGGTATCAGTCTTTCAATTAATAAAGGAGAATTTCTTGCCATCATGGGGCCATCGGGAAGTGGGAAAACAACCTTATTGAATTTATTAAGTGGAATTGATAAACCTACTTCAGGAGAAGTGATTATTTCTGGGAATGAAATAAGTAATATGGGTGGTGATGAACTTGCGCTTTTTCGCAGAAGACGACTTGGATTTGTATTTCAGGAGTTTAATTTGTTAGATAGCTTAACTGTCAAAGAAAATATTATGTTACCTATGATTTTAGAGAAAAAGATTGCTTCCTATATGGAAAAGAAGGCACTTGAGATGATGAACTTATTTAGGATAAAAGATATAGCTAATAAATATCCTTATCAAATATCTGGAGGGCAGCAACAAAGAGTAGCAGTGAGTAGAGCACTTGTAAATGAACCAGATATTATATTGGCGGATGAACCAACAGGAAATTTAGATTCTAAATCATCTGCGACAATCTTGGAATGCTTTGAGAAAATAGTAACAGATTTTCAAACAACTATTTTAGTTGTTACTCATGATGTATTTGCTGCAAGCTACTGTAATAAGGTCACCTTTATTAAAGATGGAAGAATTCATTCGCATATAGTGAAGAAGGGAACTAGGAAAGAATTTATAGATCAAATTATGGATAGTCTTGCGATTTTAGGGGGAGAAAGCAATGACATTTGAGCAACTTGTGTGGAAAATGGTAAAGGTAAATAAAAGGAAGTATATCTTTTACTTTTTATGCAATAGTTTTACTGTCATGGTCTTCTTTATGTTTTCAACAGTCTTTTTTAACGATAAAATAATTGATAATCCACAGTTTCAGCAAGGGATGAACGAAATACTAATCATTCCAGCGGTAGCGTTGTTTATTTTTACAGTATTCTTTATTAGTTACGCTCACTCTATTTTCATTAAAAGAAGGAAAAAAGAATTCGGTCTATTTATGACCTTAGGAATGTCTAATAGTGATCTTATAAAATTAATATTACTAGAAAATGTAGGGATTGCTCTTTCCTCTATTGCTACAGGACTTTTATCAGGAATTGTATTTTCACGTTTATTTTTTCTTATTTTAATGAGCAATGTGGGTATAACAGATATTCCCTTTTATCTTAATGGAATGATGTTTCTTTATACAATCGGGATATTTCTTATTGTTTTTATCGTTGCGATAGGAAAGTCCTTGTTCATGATGAAAACCTATGAACTTGTGAAAATCATGAAGTGGGATCGTATATCTGAAAGTAAGCCCCTTAAAAGTCCAGTTTTAGGTGTATTGGGAATAGCAATTATTTTATTTTCTATGTCAATTCTATATATATTTACTTATGAAAAGAAGTTTAACCTAGATCAGACAATATTTAATCATATATATGACTTGGGGGAAGGCACACCCTTTATTTTATGTACAATAAGCCTTTTTCTTGGTTTATATTTGGCTGTTTCCCGGTTTGGTAGTTTTTTACTTAAATATACTAAAAAGTATCCAAGCATCTATTATCGTAGACTCTTAACTTTAACGAGCATTGACTTTAAATTTAAACAACTTAAATCAACATTTATGCTTATTATTATTATGGCAATGGTGACTATTTTTTATAGCACCCTAACCTTAAACTTTTACTCTAGTGCTGAAAATATAGCGGAAGAACTTCCATACGATATTGCTTTTGTCAAAACGGAAACAAAAAATAACATCTCATTAGATGAACTTTCTGAAACATTTAATAATAACAATCATGTCATACTTGAGCATCATCTTATAGAGACATTTGATTATTTCGAGTTTAACCCCCAATGGAATTTTATGTACAGGTATACGTTTATGCCAGTAGAGAGTTTTAATAAAGTCTCAAAAACGAAGCTTCATATTAGTGAAGGACATTATATTTATTTGATTAGTTCTACTATTTCAGAGGAAAACAGTGATTATACAGAAGGGTTTAATTTTAACAATGGGGAGGAAAACATCTCGTTAGCTTTACAGGATATTGTTATAGAACCGATATTTGATTATCGTTTTCGTTATTATAATGCTGATATTATTTTAGTAAACGAGAGAGATTACGAGATGTTAAGAAATATCTTAGATGTATATCCTGCCGAGATACATTGGCTAGATATAACCGACTGGAAACGATCAGCTGAGGTGGTTAATGAATTAACGAAAAAATTACAGGAAAAAAATCAATTAACTCCTAAAATTGACGAGTATCCTATCGGGCAATTTTCTCCATACTCTGAAAAGGAGTTGTTAGTGCCCGTTTCAAAAGTAAATGAATACAATAGAAATAGAATAGATGGTGGATTAATATTTTTTGTATCCACATTTTTAAGTATCTTATTTTTCTTTGCGACGTTTATTCTAGTGTATTTGAATTTATTTGCGGATATTGAACAGGAAAGAATAAAATATCGAAAGTTATATAAGATAGGAATTACAAAAAAAGAGGTAAAAAAGATGGTTTCAAAAGAACTGAGAATTTTGTTCTTTTTGGCACCAATTATTGGAATCATTTTAAGCTATATATATATTATAACGATTGTTCAAGACGGTGGAGGTATTATGTCTAAACCTATCCTGATTGTAAACTTTTTAACAATTGGAGGTTTATATCTACTCTTGCAAATCATTTACTATCTCTTTGCGAAAAGGAAATATTCGAATGAGATCATAAGTTAGGTAATCTTATCTCTTAAACTTTTTTTAACTATGTATTTACTATAATAAGCACCCTTCGTTAAAAGATTTAAATGTGCACAAGCAGTGAATAATATTAGCAAAATGTATTCAACTAACATCTATCGTGTTGGTTCGAACTGGTTCAAGTAGTGTCAATTCCAATCCTTTTTCATACACTTTTATCTATACGACAATTCCCAAAACGTTGGAACAAATGCTGTCGTATCAACGGCTAGCATGTGCTTTTTGATGCAAATTTGAATATAGCGTATAAATTTACTTTAAAGCACTGGCAGGAATGTCGGTGCCTTTTTGTGTCTTAAAAGTTATTAAGGATAAAAAGTACTAAATTTAACTAATATGTGTATATTAGATACATTAAGATTATTTTATTGAAAAACGATTCTTACTAGGAGCGGTGTGATGTCACCAATCAGAGGAATTAAAAAGTTGCCAGCTAGTGTGAATAAAGAGTTAGCATCAGAACTGTTTATAAAGTTAGCGCTCGTGTCGTCAAATATAAGTAGATTAGATGAAAAACTAAGACATTCTGTTGTAAAAAGTGATTTAGTTAATACACTCGCTTTAAAAGAATCTGTTCAATCGACCAAAATTGAAGGCACTCAAGTTACCTTCACAGATATGATTAATGACAAACATATATCTAAACAAAAAGCAGAACATAGAGAAGTTCTAAATTATCGTAAAGCGTTAGCGCTTGGACAAGAACGAATTCAAAACGGCTATCCTCTTAAAACTCGTCTCATTTTAGATCTTCATAAGGTGTTGATGAAAGATGCTAGGGGGACGCATGCAAGTAGTGGAGAGTTTCGAAAAGTTCCTAATTGGATAGGACCCACAAAACGATTTGAAGATGCAGTTTATGTTCCTGTAGATGCTGATGAAATTGAAAACCATATGGAGAATTGGGGAATTTTCGCTAATAAACATCCTTATGGAGAAACGATGGATACCACTCATCTTTCGAAAGATGAATTTATTTTAGACGAAACTACTCATCCTTTATTAAAAGTTGCGATTCTTCATGCTCAATTTGAATCCTGAGTATGTATAAAACAGATGCTTGTATTTCTCAAAACGTTAATCACTTTGTTAATATACCAACATTTACAGAGCCTTTTTGGTTCAAGTTAGTTCAAATTAATATTAAGACATCAGCATTTTGCTGATGTCTTTTTAGGTTCTCCCTGTAACTAGCTTTAATACCTCGCCAAACGCTTCTCTTTTTTTCTTCCGGCTCTTCTATAGGGTTATAAGAGTAATTTAGTATTACCTAGTCTTAAAAAATCACCAGTGAGTTCATATCGCCTGTATCAATGGAAAAACTAGCCATATCCAACCGTTTCCCTTCATTGTCTAATCTCGATATTCTAAAGATAAACTTTTGCTTATCCTCATCTTGCAGATATATATCTGAAAGCAATCCTTCAAAAATTACGAAAATAACGGTCAATTCATTCACACATCGGTACTCCTCCTGTTGAATCGCTAAATAAAATATGTTACCTTAATATCATCTATAATGTCGAACTCCGATATTGTATTCCGATAATATGGCGATAAGAGGTGAATAAACTGGAAGATAAAATACTAAGAAAACTCTTCTTGGGTTTTATACAAATACATATTTTGCATCATGCTATGGAACATCCTATCTATGGTGCTTGGATGCAAGAAGAACTGCAAGAACACGGATATGAAATTAGTTCAGGAACCTTGTATCCAATTCTACACAGTATGGAAAAAGATGAACTTTTATTAAAAGAAAAGCGAAACGTAGAAGGGAGAATAAGGAAATATTACACGGCAACTAGCAAAGGTGAAGAAGTTTTCAATCAAGCTAGGGCAAAGGCTTATGAATTATTTAAAGAAATTAAATAGTTAAAGTTGGTGAAAATATGAATGAAAAAAAGGACAATAAGCTAAAAACTTGGCTAGAAATCTTAATAGTTTCTGTTAGACTTGGACTAACTTCATTTGGAGGACCTATCGCACATTTAGGTTATTTTCATGAAGAATATATCCGAAGAAGAAAATGGATGGATGAAAAAAGCTATGCAGACTTAGTTGCCCTTTGTCAGTTTTTACCGGGTCCTGCTAGTAGTCAGGTTGGAATTGGTATTGGTGTCATGCGTGGCGGAGTATTAGGAGGAATCATTTCGTTTCTAGGCTTTACACTCCCGTCCGTCGTTGCTCTTATTATTTTTGCCACCTTTCTTCATACTTTTGGAATAGAAGATGCGGGATGGATTAGTGGATTAAAAATCGTTGCTGTTGTAGTTGTCGCACATGCAGTCTTAGGTATGGCTAAAAAGTTAACTCCCGACCTTCAAAGAAAAGCCATTGCATTATTTGCATTGGTCGTCACTTTACTATGGCAGACAGCTTACACACAGATAGGTGCCATCTTAATAGCGGGGATTGTTAGTTTTTATCTATATCGACAGGAAACTATTCAGGAGGAACAATCGGAAGCCCATTTTCCTATTTCACGTTGTTTAGGATATTCTTGTCTAACCTTATTTTTTGGTTTGTTGATCTTTCTTCCTATACTACGTAACCTTACATCAATAGAATGGATTGCTTTTTTTGATAGCTTTTATCGTTCTGGTTCTCTTGTATTTGGTGGGGGGCACGTTGTTTTACCTTTATTAGAACAGGAATTTGTTCCTACTGGATGGTTAAATGAACAGGAATTTCTAGCAGGATATGGTGCTGCTCAGGCAGTTCCTGGACCACTATTTACGTTTGCAGCATATATTGGTGCGGTGATTAACGGCTGGAAAGGTGGTCTGCTTGCTATGTTCGCAATCTTTTTACCAGCATTTCTTCTTACTCTAGGCACATTACCATTTTGGGATGCCTTGAGGAGTAATCCTAAAATAAAAGGTGCTTTAATGGGGGTAAATGCCTCTGTTGTAGGTATCTTAATATCTGCGCTTTATCATCCAATTTGGACTAGCTCAGTTCTTACACCAATAGATTTGGTGCTAGCAGCAATCCTATTTAGTATGTTGGTATATTGGAAATTGCCACCATGGACTATTGTGGTTACAGGTGCAGCAGGTGGATTGTTAACGTCGTATATATAGAGGAATGAATCTAAAGCAAATCGATTTATTCTAAAATAAAAATCAAACTAGAATTGAAAGAAACCATTAAAAATATGTCTTTGAAGAAAAATAAAAACGATTAGTAAGGTGAGGTTATCTCTAACAAGAAAATGTCATCGTAAAGGCCATTCCAAATTAGGGATGGGATAGCCTTTCTCAACCTTTTATTCAATTACGCCAGATTGTGGGAGGTTCTTGATGGCTAAGTCAATTTGTTGAGCTTGTAAAGGGGAAAGATACTCCATAGCACAAAGGTAGTTATTTCCTTAATAGACTGACTACTAGATGTCAATTTCTACTAATGTTATAAGTAAACTACGACCCATATAAGTGATGCCGCAGAATTCCTTCTATTTTGTGCGGATTTAAAACGCCTCGAGGTTACCGGTAAGAAGCACGGTATTGTCATTGAACATGATAATCTAGAAAATTTCTTGATCGCAACCATCGATACTGCTCTTATAGCTCAAAATGTCATCACCGCAGCGGAATCACTTGGTTATGGCGGCTGTTATATCGGGGGTGTACGCAATAACCCGGATCCTATTAGCAGGATTGTAGGCCTACCTGACAAAGTGTCTCCTCTATTTGAATTATGCTTGGGCATCCCAACTGAAAAAAACAGAAGTAAAGCCAAGCCTCCCGTTGGATGCTATTGTTCATGAAAATCAGTATAACGAGGAAAAGTACGAAAAGCTACTTGATGACTATGATCAGACATTGGGCATCTATTATCAACAACGTTCTTCTCATAACAAACAAACTACATGAACTAAATCCATGACTGAGTTTATGAAGGAAAAAGGAAGAGTGCACATGCGAGGGTTTGTTGAGAGCAAAGGTTTTCATTTGAAGTAAAATAAAAACATTCGATGCTTATTTCTAATATGAACTAAATACTTCAACCTCTAACTTTAAGTTTAGACTTGTTATAGCTTTGTCTGCATACAAGCGTGTTGATTGCTTAATGAATATCGGGCATATCCTATCATTATACGTTGTATGCGTAGACCGACGAGAGACACAAAACTTCTGAACAAAAAAATGACACAAAAGCCTTTTTGGACTTTTGTGTCAAAAAGTGTTTTTTTAAACAACAGAAATTTGATAGGGTTTATGGCTGTCTTCTTAAAGTTAATCAATATTTACTAATGCTATGCATATTTATTTACAATATATTCTTATGTTTATATATCTTTAGTTAAAGTCTTTGTAAAGGTTCCCCATTTCTATTGCCCCTACAGCTGCCTCATAGCCTTTATTCCCTGCCTTTGTACCAGCGCGTTCTATGGCCTGTTCAATTGACTCTGTTGTTAGTACACCAAACATAATAGGTATTCCACTTTGTATTCCTAGATTTGCTACCCCTTTTGCAACTTCACTGTTTACATATTCAAAATGTGGTGTAGCTCCTCTTATTACTGTTCCTAGCGCAATAATTGCGTCAAAGCTACCCTGATCTGCTAATTTCTTTGCTGCAAGTGGGATTTCAAAAGCTCCTGGTACCCACACGACTGTCACATCTTCCTCATTAACTCCATGTCTCTTAAGAGCATCTCCTGCCCCATCCAGTAATTTGCTCGTAATAAAATCATTGAATCGAGAAACTACAATTCCGATTTTCAAACCTGTACCAACTAAGTTTCCTTCGAGTACTTTTTTCATAATCATATATCTTCCTTTCCTTCGTTTAAAAAGTTAATAAATGTCCGAGTTTTTCTTGTTTTATTTTTAGATATTGTTTATTTTCCCTCTTTAGTGGCATTTGTAGAGGAATCCTTTCGACTATCTCCAAACCGTATCTACTAAGGCCTGTCATCTTTCGAGGGTTATTCGTTAACAAACGCATCTTTTTCACACCAAGGTTACGTAATATTTGGGCGCTAATCTTATAATCGCGTAAGTCAGCTTGGAAACCTAACTTATGGTTAGCTTCCACGGTGTCGTAGCCTTCTTCTTGAAGTTTATATGCTTTTAGTTTATTGATGAGCCCAATTCCTCTTCCTTCTTGTCTCATATAGAGAAGGATGCCTTTCCCTTCTTGATTAATTTGGGAAAGAGCAGCATGAAGTTGAGATCCGCAGTCACAACGGTTCGAGCCAAACACATCCCCTGTTAAGCATTCTGAATGTACTCTTAATAGAACAGGTTCATCTGCATAAATTTCCCCTTTTACAAGTGCAATATGCTCCTTGTTATCACTTTTACTGGTAAAACCGATAGCTTTAAAATCCCCAAATTCAGTAGGAAGGTTAATTTCCACTTCTCTTTCTATTAATGTGTCATGCTCGAGTCGATATGCTATCAAATCTTTGATGGTAATTATCTTTAGATTGAACTTTCTTGCAATCTCTTTTAAGTCGTCAACTCGTGCCATTGTTCCATCATCATTCATGATCTCACAAATCACACCTACTTCTTTTGAGTTTGCTAGTCGCGCTAAATCGATGGCAGCTTCTGTATGACCGGGACGTTGTAACACTCCACCTTCCTTTGATAGAAGCGGGAATATATGTCCGGGTCGTCTGAAATCACCTGGTAGAGTCTGTTCATTAAGTAATTTTTGAATGGTCAAAGCTCTCTCAAATGCACTAATACCTGTTGTCGTTTCAATATGGTCAATACTAATAGTAAAGGCTGTTCCGTAACTATCTGTGTTAACTTCTATCATTGGTTTAAGTTCTAGGGTATCTGCAATTGATTCAGATATTGGTACACAAATGAGCCCTCTTCCCTCTTTAGCCATAAAGTTAATCATTTCTGACGTTGCAAACTCACCTAGCCCTACAAAATCTCCTTCGTTTTCACGGTCTTCATCATCACAAACAATAATAACCTTACCTGATTTTAAATCTTCTAATGCTTCCTCTATTTTATGGAACATCGCTTCTATTACCCCTTCCTATTGTTTCGTGTAGAAGATTATCTTCTGTTTACATAAATCCGCTTTCTTTGAGAAAGTCTATTGAAATACTATCTTTATAATTGTGTGAAGCCTTCCTCTCAAAAAAGGAATATACATATTTTCCAATCATATCGAATTCGATATTAACTTTGTCTCCTACATCTTTCAAACCAAGAACACTTTCCTTTGCGGTATGAGGGATGATGGACACGGTCAATGTAGTAGCAGATACCCCAAATATGGTTAAGGAAGTGCCGTCAATTGCGACAGAACCTTTATATAGCGAAAGATGATTGAATTCATTAGGATATTGCATGTAGATATAGATAGCATTTTCCTTTGTTTCTCTTTTGGAAATTTTTCCAACAGTGTCAATATGGCCCGTAACAAAGTGACCACCGAAACGACCATTAGCGTTCATAGCTCTTTCTAGATTAACTAGTGAACCTTGTTTCAACTCAGAAAGTGAAGTGCTGTGAAAGGTTTCCGGCATAATATCCAAATAAAATGAATCATGATTAAAATTCGTTACAGTTAAGCAAACGCCATTCACTGAAATACTATCTCCAAGTGTTATATCTTCTAGGACCTTCTTTGCTTTAATATTCAGGACGAGTGTGTTCCCATGGGGTTCTATTCTTTGAATGGCCCCTAATTCTTCAATTATTCCGGTAAACATTCTTCATTTTCCTCCCTATGAAGTGGTTTTGCCGTAATTTTAATATCCGGCCCTAACTGTTTGATTTCTGTAAAGTGTAGTTGTTTTCCTAATTTCACAAGACTAGGACCTATTCCTCCAACAAATGAAATAGCATCCTTGCCACCAATAATTTTTGGTGCAATGTAGGTAATAATTTGTTGATAATTATTTTCCTCAATAAATGACGCATGAATTTCCGATCCGCCTTCTACAAGGACAGAAATAAGCTTTAGGTCACCTAGTTTTTTCAAAACTTCTTGCAATGAGATGGCTTTCCTGTTTTGAGAAATAATTGTTACACCAAGTCTTTCAAGTTCTATTTTCTTGTTTAAATCAATCTGGCTTCCTGTAAAAATGATGGTTGTCGCAGAACGATCTTGCACAACATTTGCAGACACTGGAATTTTTAAGTTCGTGTCCAATACAATTCGAATGGGATTTTTTCCACCACGGGGTCTTCTGGTGGTTAAAAGAGGGTTATCCTGTAGGATGGTATGATTACCTACTAGTATTGCATCATGTTCGTGACGAAGATGATGTACATCTTGTCTTGATTCAGGAGAGGTAATCCATTTACTGTCACCTGAATTTGCTGCTATCTTACCGTCTAGTGAAATGCCTGCTTTAATTGTTACGAATGGAGTGTTTGTTTGAATAAAATGAAAAAACTTTTCATTGAGCTGCATCGCTTCTTTTTTACATAAACCAATCTCAACCTCAATACCTGCTCTTGTTAACTTCTCAACGCCTTTGCCTGCAACAAGAGGATTTGGATCTAAAGATGCTACAAAGACCTTTCGAATACCTGTTTTAATAATAAAATCAGCGCACGGAGGTGTTTTTCCATGGTGATTACACGGCTCAAGCGTCACGTACATAATGGCTCCCTTAGCAGAGATTCCGGCTTCGTTTATAGCATGGACTTCTGCATGGGGAGTGCCAGCCTTTAAATGCACGCCGGTTCCCACCAATTGGCCATCCTTCACTAACACGGCACCTACACTTGGGTTAGGACTCGTTTGACCTAAAGTAGAACGCGCTAGTAAAAGTGCGAGGTTCATATATTCACTATCATTCATTTCAAAAAGATACTCCCCTTTCGTGATTAAACTCTCCATACAAACAAATCTCCCTTACTAATTTTAGTAAGGGAGAAAAAAAGCAGTAACAAATAAACGTCAAAAAGCAGTACTTTTGAACAATTTGTTTTTCCTTCTCCCATCCAGACTTTTACTGTCGGCTTTGGAATTTTACCAAATCCACCGTATTCATAATATGTATGAATACGGGTTGCGGGCTAAGAGGTGTACCTCATCACCGCCGGTTGGGAATTACACCCGACCCCGAAGGAAATCCTATTGAATTACAGACGATTATAGCAGAGCTAATTCGTTTGTACAAAAATTTTGTTTGCTGATTTCTATCAATCAATGAATATCTTTTACGACATGATTTTGAATATAACCGGATTTAATGGCTTTATTTGCTAATCGAAATCATTTCTTAAAATCTACTTCATTAGAGCACGTCATAAAGGTGGTACGGTATTGCTTCTTTATCTAATTCACTAATACCTTTTCCTCATTTCATAGTTCTGTAACAGAAATAAAAGCCTTTATGATGGAATAGGACGCTTTATAAAAACGTTTTTAATAAACTTTTGTTTAAAGGCGATTACCGCGATTACCCTTTCGTTTTATAAAGACTATAACGAGAGCAATAATCAATAAAAGTAATATTGCATAAATGACTTTGGAGTACATTTCCATATATAATACAATTACTTCCCAAGAAGCACCAACTGAAGCACCTAAGTATACAAGAACAATATTCCAAATGACAGTTCCTAATGTTGTAAGAGGGAGAAATAATCCCAAATTCATACGTGACATACCGGCGGGAATGGAAATCAAACTACGAATTACTGGAACGAATCGACAAAAGAAGACTGTCCAAGATCCATATTTATCAAACCAATTATCTGCCTTATGAATATCATTTTTTGTTATGCGGAGGATATGCCCATACTTATTTACGATTTTCTCCATCCTTGTTACATCGAGTTGCAAGCCAATGATATATAGAACAATAGCCCCCATAACTGAGCCAGCTGTCGCTGATATAACGACACCTATCATACTTAGTTGAGATGTAGTTGTCATGAAACCTCCAAACGTTAGGATGACTTCGGAAGGTATAGGTGGGAAAATATTTTCAATTGCAATAAGAACCATAATCCCAATGTAACCAAATTCATTCATCATTTCAGTTAACCAATTTTCCATATTTATCTCCCAAGTTTATTTGTTGTTAGTATGTCATTTTAACTAATACAATTCCAGCAATTAACATCCCTATTGCCAATAAGGCGACAAATATATTCGCTGAAATAAGATCTCTTTTATTCAATTCATCATGATTATTGTTAATTTTTTCTTTGCTTTTAGTCATGAAATCAGTCCTTTTCAATTACTTTGATTCCTTGTCATCTTTTATAAATATCTACCGCTTAGGTATTTAATATCGTAATTACGGGTACAAACCAACATCACCCGGATTGATTGTAGTTCACATAAACAAGCGATGGACGCTATCATTATCCCTTGTTGTAGAATTGTATTTCTTTGTATGAATAGATAATAAGTGTCAGGGACCTACTCCTATATAAAAAGGCATAGGAAAAACACTTCTCATCTATTTGTAAATGGAAATATCACGAAGTATAAATATTTAAATATAGCCTGATAAATGGGATTTTTAATGTATTAGGGGAGATAATTAGATTGATGCTGCACTACAGTGAGAAAACCGGCAATTTCTCTAGAGAAAAATGCATGGTTAATAAACTTAAAAGGAATAGATTTTCCTAATAAGGTCTGTGTAGATGTAGTAGGGGGAAATAGAACTTCAATCTGCCACTTTTGGACGATAGTGTGGACCGATTCCGTTATTACATCAGAATTTGTAATTTTACTAACCATCGAGATAACGGGTTCATCTGTAGGATTAAGGGAATACTGTGCCATTTTTTCTGAAGGTCCTATGAATACCGAGAAAGAAATCAGTATTAGTAGCATACTAGACAACAAACACCTTTTCATCAACACCAAACCTCCTTTCATTCTGAATTCTATAGTATTATATAATAAGCATATATACAATATTTTTTTAATATTAAAGCTAGCTATATTGAATCTTTACTAGAAAATAATATGGGCATATCCGGTACTAATAATAGGAGGGAGAAAAGGTGAGGCTATATCCTCATGAAGTTATCGAATATATGATTGCGGGTGGGATGATTCTTTTCCTGCTTATTATCGCGGCAATTTTATATTGGGGGAAAAAGTTAAAGTTTGGATTTTACATATCAACTGTTGTTTTAATTGGAGTTATAACCTTTTTTATCATTCGTCCATTTTGGATAGAACATCAAATTAATAAGAAATCCATAGCTTTAGAGGAATATTTGCAAGCGCAATATCCAGATACTACTTGGACTATCTCCGCAATCAATTTTCGAGGAAATAAAACACAGAATCCGTATTATTTACTTGTAGAATTTTCGGATGACCCTGGCAATATCTATTATTATTATGTATATAAAGATGGGTCGACAAAGCAGATGGGCGGAGAAAGTGGCGGGTCCTTTTTATCTGATCAAAAGTATTATGAACCGGATGAGGATGTACCCTATCCATAAAGTCATCGCCTATAAGACCCATACCTCCATATTTGTCGATAAATCTATATAATTCAAGAACGTGACATCAGACCTATTTATTTTTATTGATTTTTCTAAGTAAGCACTAAAAGCCTATTATACAAAATGTGTAATTCATTATTTTTATCCTACTATAATTTAACTTTATGACTGATAAATCATTTTTATATGCAATAATGCCGTATCAGCATTGCTTCATCATAGGCTATAAGCACTATTGTAAAATACATACAAGCCCATTATAATTATAGCGCATTCTTAGCGACCCCCCATGAAGTTTAGGGATTTTAGGAATGTGTCAATCAGTTACCAGGGAGTACACCATTACTTTTTGTCTAAAAGGTAGACAAAGTAAATTACTCTCCATAAGGGTAACTTTTTTTGTGTACTCCTTGGGAAATTCTATGAGGAGGAATAGGTATGAAGGTAGTTGCGGCTGCAGCTATAGCGGCCATGTTATTGACTGGTGCAAATGAGCCAGTTAATGCCTTAACGCAGGACTTTAGCGTTAAGAGTTTGACGATGCAATTGGATGATGAAGGAGGTGTTAAACAATCCAATCAAGCAATCGTACAGAAGTTTCATCTATATAACAGTGATTTACTAGATGACTATAATAAGGAATTTAAAATGAACATGGATAATATCCAGTCGATTACGAATAACGGTGGGGACTATCCAGGATCACCACTTAAAAATGCCATTGATGGTGATATGAACACGCACTGGGAAACAGGAAAACCTAATAGCGCCATATTCTCTAATGAGGTTGAATTTACGTTAAATAAGACAACAACATTAAATAGAATTGTATATACTGCTAGACAAACAGGTGCAAAGGGGAAGGGGTTTGCCCAAGCGTTCGATATCTATGGTTCAACAACAGATACTGGCGATGATTACACACTTGTCTCAACAGGTTCATATTTAGGTTCTACGGGAGACACCATAGAAATTCGATTTGAACCGACTACATTTAAACGTCTGAAATTTGTATATAAAGATGTGCATCAAGAATGGGCAAGTGCAGCGGAATTTCAATTTTATCAAGAAGATATCGTTTCTGAAAAGATGGAGCAATTATTTACAGATGACACGTTTAGCTCCGTCAGTAAAGAGTTTCGTACAATCGAGGCACTAGACAAACTAGAAAAGGAAGCGCAAGGTCATCCGCTATACAAACAATTTAAAGAAGATATTGATAATGCGAGGATTTTATTAAATAGCTCCAAGATAACAGCCACTACAGCTGAAACAAAGGCATTTAATTATTATGCCAATGCACCATATACGCAGTTATTTCAGATGGATTACGAAAATATCAAAAGTATCCGAAATAACGCGGGACACTACAGTAGCGCTGTAATCGAACATGCTGTTGATGGTGACTTACAAACTTATTGGGAAACGAATAGGGCCAATGCGAATGACTTCACAAATGAAGTGGAAGTAGAATTTAAAGAAGCTGTGGAAGTCAATCGACTTATATACGGCGCCAGGCCATCAGATAATAAAGGTTTTGCTGAGGAATTTGAAATCTATGTTTCCCAAACGTCTAAAGGGGATACATATCAACTTCTATCAACCGGAAAACATAAGATAGTAAGTGGATTAGTAGAAGCAAAGTTTAAACCAACTACAATGAAGCGAGTTAAATTTACGTTCAAGAAATCAAATCAGAACTGGGCTACTTTATCTGAACTAGCATTCTATAAGGAAGACGTTGTAGCAGATCAAATAGATGATATGTTTACAAATGGATTAATGAATGAATTAAAGCCAGAATATGATTCGAAAAGTAAAATTGAGCAATTAGAGAAAAAGATTGCAAAGCACCCTCTAGAAAAGCAGTTACAAATAAAGATAGATATCGCCAAAGATATTCTAGATAGCGATCATGAGTCAAAAGAAGTTGTGGTAACCGCCTCTCAGCGGGGAGACTCTGGTTCAACTGCATCGGTGCATCAGATTCCAAGAACTTCATTTTCTCTTGATACGTTTGGAAGATATATAGTACCTGGAGAAACGATTCAAGTATTTGTTGATGCAGATAAAGATGGTATCATGCCAAATTTAGTGTTCGGACAAATAGCTGATGATAAGAATGGCTGGATTAGAAGATATCCATTACAACAAGGTTTAAATAAAATTACTGCACCAAACTTTGAATCAATGAATCCTGCAATAATTTATGTGGAGAATCCGGCTTTACCAAGCGAACAAGCCTATGCTCCTAAAATTAGATTAGTAGGTGGGACTGATTTTCCTGTTTATTATCACGGAAAAACGGACCCAGCTCAGTTTAAAAGGGATTTAGAAAAGTACGTCAAGAATATTAGTACAGATGATACTGATTTTTCTAAGGGAAAACCAAAAGACGTTGTATATAATGTTGCAGAGCTTGTTTCGGAAAATAACACAATTTCAACGAGTGCTGCTGGGGCTTTAAAAGGGATACAGGAATTAGGTTCAACAGGAAAAACAGTTTCCGATACAATGGATGAATGGGAACTAATGTGGAAAGAATTCCAAAAAATAAGTGGTAATGTGGAAGATGACCCAGACCCTAAAAATAGAAACTTCCCCGCGAAGTTTACATCAAGAGTATTTACAAAAGGCCCTTATGGTTGGTCTGACTGGGGTTACACTGGGTATAACGGAGGCGATTCTCCTAAAAGAGATGGTGGTTTCTTTAAACAAATAGTGAAACCGATTAGCTTCCCAGGAAATGACGATTGGGCTTACTACCATGAATGGGGTCATAATATTAATAATTCCATTATGGAACACGGTGAGGTAACAAATAATTTATACGCCGTGATCATGCGGAAAAAGATGAATAACAATTATGATGATCGAGCAGATTGGGATTCCTTATACAGAAGATTCCAAGGTGAAGAAGTAAATCATGGTTTCTTTACTTACTTAGGTGTGCTTTTACAAATCCAGTATTATTATGGAGAAGATAGTTATGGGAAAGCCTCTCGTGTTGCAAGAACAAATCCCGATGGCATTATGGACGGATTAGATAATCATTTACAACGATTAGTCATCGGCTTTTCGGTAGCTACAAAAACCGATTTAACAACATTTTTTGATGACTGGGGATATGTAAAGGCTACTGAAAAAATGAAAGAGAAAGTTGCCCATTTACCTAAACCTGACGTGAAATTAGAATACATGCATAGTTTAGGAAGAGATTATAATGGTACTGGTTTTTCAAAGGATGCAAAATTAACGATAAATACCATAAAAGTAGATACAGAGAATAAACAAAATACGATTACGTTTGGTATAGATAAGACAAATAGAGATGCTGCAATGGGGTATGAGATTTCAAGGGATGGAAAGGTGATTGGCTATACAACTAGCACCTCCTTTGTTGATGACGATATAGATCCGAGTAAATCTTATCTTTATGAAGTGGTAGCTTACGATAAAAAGTTAAATAGTATACAACCTGAAAAGGCGAATTCAAAAAAACCAAACTTATCTGTAGAGGAATTTGTAACATTAAAATTACGACAAGATTATGATCCCATGGATTATGTCAAAGCATCCTCGTATTTAGGTGATGATATAACACAGGATGTAACGGTAAAGTCAAATAACATCGACATTACCAAAAGGGGAAATTATAAAGTTGTTTATGAAGTGAACAATGGAGGAATAAAGGAAACAAAAACCGCCAATGTAACGGTGACAAGTGATTATACCTATCTCTCAGATATAAATGAAAAGTCGGCTGAAATTGAATGGGGTAGTCTGAAAAAGGACTTATCGCCTGCCGGTGGTGCAATTACACTGATTAGACAAGGAATAGATGTTACCTATCCAAAAGGAATCGGTGCACACGCGAACTCGGAAGTTGTTTACGATGTTCAAGGAGTAGGTTATGACTTTTTTGAGAGTTACATTGGCATCGATCAAGCAGTAAAAGGCCAACCTTCCTCGGCAACATTTGAAGTGTGGATTGATGGCAAAAGAGAATTTACGAGCGGTGTATTTAAATCAGATACGGAACACGAGTTTATTCGCGTCCCTGTTACAGGTGCTAAAGAGATAAAACTTGTTACGACAGATGCAAACCAAAATGGAATTGCTTCGGATCACACAGTATGGGCTGAGGCTAAATTCACTTTAGAAAGTAGTAAACCAAAACTTACGATACCTCCATCTGTTGCAACGAAGGTCGGTGTTCCAATCGATTTGGATGACACTTATGAAGCAAAAGACCCAGAAGATGGTGATTTAACTGACGCTGTAAAAGTAACGGGTATCGAAAAGGTAAACTTCGATGTGCCTGGTAAGTATGAGATTATTTATTCTGTAACAGATAGTGATGGTAACAAAGCATCTAAAAAGAGAATCGTTTCTGTAGTTGATATGGATAACTTTACTTATTTATCTGATTACGATTGGATACATACTGAAAATAATTATGCTGGACCTAACAAAGATGTTTCAATAAGCAGTAATCCATTGAGGCTAACAGATAAAGATGGTAATGAAGTAGCTTACAAGAAAGGTATAGGGGCACATGCTAACTCCACCATTGTTTATGATTTAACAGAAATCAAAGCTGCTTATCTTAGTTCTTATGTAGGTGTTGATCGCCAAATGTACGGTACCATTGGCTCGGTCGTGTTCCAAGTGTACGTAGATGGACTTAAAAAGTTTGATAGTGGTTTAATGAATTCTAAAGATCCACAAAAATACTTTGAGGTAGATATTAGTGGAGGAAAAGAATTAAAAATAGTCGTTACGGACGGTGGTAATGGTAATGGGTCTGACCATGCAACATGGGGAGATACCAAATTACATTTTGCTGGTGAAGAGCAAATTACCACAATGGTAGATCCTGTAAACAGTAAGAGTAATCAAGTGACAGGAATAACGAAGCCTCATACAACTGTAACTGTAAAAGATGAGGTAGAAACAAACCTTGGCGAAGCACCAGTTGATGAAGCAGGATACTTTGAGGTTGAAATACCAGTACAAGCTGCTGGAACAAAATTAAAGGTAATTGTTTCAGATAAAACTGGCAAAGTATTGGATGAAGTAGTTGTAGAAGTAATAGAGGCCCCGGAAATAGATGTAACAGTGCTAAAGAAACTGATTGACCATGCAAAGACATATGAAAAAGAGAACTATACGAATGCATCCTTTGCCCACTTACAAGATGCGATTAGCCATGCGGAAGAAGTGGCAGAGAATGCGAAAACACAAGAAGAAGTAATAGAGGCAATAAAACAATTGCAAGCGGCAATTGATGGATTAGAGAGAATCCCGGCTCCTGATCCAGAACCAGAAGTAGATATAACAGAGTTATTAAAGCTAATCGAACACGCAAAAATATACGATAAAGCGCATTATACAGATGCATCCTTTGCCCACTTACAAGATGCGATTAGCCATGCGGAAGAAGTGGCAGAGAATGCGAAAACACAAGATGAAGTAATAGAGGCAATAAAACAATTGCAAGCGGCAATTGATGGATTAGAGAGAGTCCCGGCTCCTGATCCAGAACCAGAAGTAGATATAACAGAGTTATTAAAGCTAATCGAACACGCAAAAATATACGAAAAAGTACATTATACAGAAGCATCATTTACGCAATTAGAAGATGCGATTAGCCATGCGGAAGAAGTGGCAGAGCATGCGAAGGCACAAGAGGAAGTAATAGAAGCAATGACGCAATTGCAAGCGGAAATTGATGGATTAGAGAGAATCCCGGCTCCTGATCCAGAACAAATAGACATAACAGAACTCGAAAAACTAATCAATCATGCAAAAACATATGAAGAAGCGCATTATACGGAAGCATCCTTTGCCCACTTGCAAAAGGCAATTAGTCATGCAGAAGAAGTAGTAGAAAATGCGGAAACACAAGCAGAAGTAACAGAAGCAATAACACAATTGCAAAAAGCACTAGCTGGATTAGAGAGAATCCCGGCTCCTGATCCAGAACCAGAAGTAGATACAACAGAGTTAAGTAAATTAATTGACCATGCAAAAACATATGAAGAAGCGCATTATACGGAAACATCCTTTGCCCACTTGAAAAAGGCGATTAGTCATGCGGAAGAAGTAGTAGAAAATGCGGAGACACAAGCAGAAGTAACAGAAGCAATAAAACAATTGCAAAAAGCACTAGCTGGATTAGAGAGAATCCCGGCTCCTGATCCAGAACCAGAAGTAGATACAACAGAGTTAAGTAAATTAATTGACCATGCAAAAACATATGAAGAAGCGCATTATACGGAAACATCCTTTGCCCACTTGCAAAAGGCGATTAGTCATGCAGAAGAGGTAGTAAAGAATGCGAAAGCACAAGAAGAAGTGACAGAAGCAATAACACAATTGCAAAAGGCACTAGCTGGATTAGAGAGATTAACAGAGCCAGAGCCAAGTCCAGACCCAGGTCCAAGTCCGGAACCAGCACCAGACCCGATTCCAAACCCAAGTCCGGAACCAGGTCCAGCTCCTAATCCGGAACCAGGTCCAGCTCCTAATCCGGAACCAGGTCCAGCTCCTAATCCGGAACCAGGTCCAGCTCCTAATCCGGAACCAAAACCGGAGCTTGATACAACGGTGCTAGAAAATATAATTGCCAAAGCAAAATCTTATAAAAAAGAGAACTACACAGAAGCATCATTTTCTTCATTGCAAAAGGCAATAAGTCACGCTGAAAAAGTGATGGAGCGTGCGAAAACACAAGGTGAAATAACGGATGCAATCACACGGTTGCAGGCAGCGATTGCTGGACTAGATTTAAATGATTCCGAATCAGTTCTGGAAGTTGAACAACAACCAACTCAACTAGACGGACCATCACATAATCAACAGGTAGATGGAAAAGGCGAATCTATTAATGGTAGTAAAATACCAAATACAGCAACACATATTTATGATTCATTATTCCTTGGTGTATTATTCCTTGGTCTGGGGACGCTTTTAATAGCAAAAGGACGAAGCGCTTAACGATGATTTAATTGACTGTTATAGTAATAAAATAGTAGGGATTAGAATCCCAAATTAGATGGAAGGCGGCATCCAATAAGGTTTGGATGCCGTTTTTTGAACTTTTAATTTCATAAAGTCCAGTGTCTTATAATCGACATTATGAATAGGATATATTCTTGACTTAATATGTCTAACTTATGAAAACAATTTGTAAATGGCTTATAATAAATAAAGGTTAAACTTGTTTTGTTTTCTATTTTGAACAAATAAGTGAAGGTTCCGTTTAAGTAATAAGTTCGTAACGCTAGGATATATAAATTCATTTTTATCAACAGGGAGTGAGCCTTGTCAAAAGGGAAAAATAATAGCAGGAGGTACCATATGCGAGAACTTTTTATAAAACAAAAGGTATTCAGTTTAAAAGAAAAATTTACGGTGAAAGATGCGGAACAAAATGACGTCTATTATGTTGAAGGTAGCTTTATGAAAATACCAAAGTCATTCACCATTATGAATGCGGCACGTGAAGAAATAGGGCTTGTGACCAAAAAGGTGTTCAGTTTTTTACCGAAGTTTTCCGTTGAAGTAGACGGCCACGAAGTCATTACGATTAAAAAGGAGCTTTCTTTCCTAAAAGCCCGTTATTCTATTGAAGCGGCAGGCATAGATGTCCGGGGGAATTGGTGGGATATGGATTTCCAAATTTTCCAGCGCGGAGAAGTAATCGGTGAAGTGAGCAAAAAATGGTTTACTTGGGGCGATAGTTACAAAGTTCAGATTATGAAGGAGGAAATGGAAAAGACATTGATTGCGCTCGTTGTTGCCATCGATTGTGTAAAAGCTGATCAGGCGGCCACTTCCTCCGCATCTACAACATAAGTAGGTAGCTAGTTTATAGGAAGTATAGTAGAGTGTGTGCTTAAAAATGCAGCTTGTACGCTTAGTGGTAATCAATTATTAAAAGTAAAACGGAAGCAATCATAAAAGGGTACTCATTACTATTTAACGTACTTCCGAAAGAAGTCTCCCTCTTCAAGCGTGTGAAGGGCGTAGCCCAACGGTAAGTGGGAGATGAATTTCGGTTGGGTGACAGCCCAAAGTCTTTTTCTTTTGCCTCTTTGCTCAATATGGTATAATCAGTCGTATAAAGTGTAGGAGTTTATATTGTAATGGAGTTGGACAGTAATAACCATTCGGTGTTCTCGATGTATTACCATCTTGTGTTAGTCGTAAAGTATCGAAGGAAAGTAATAGATGATACTATTTCAGATTATGCTAAAGATAAATTTGTGTCGTTGAGTGAAAAATATAATATCACATTAGTTGAATGGAATCACGATATTGATCATATTCATATTTTGTTCAAAGCACAACCCAACAGTGAATTATCGAAATTCATCAATGCCTATAAAAGTGCCAGTTCAAGACTTATCA
>NZ_JBHLWL010000022.1:324691-430496 GCF_042432965.1 Paracerasibacillus soli
TCTTTGATCGATTTGGTGAATTACAATATCCAGTATTAATTTATGAACCAGAGATGGCATTTCATTTTATGTCGATGTGGCAATTTATTGTTTTAGCAGCAAGTTTATTTTATATGGTACTTTTGTTTTGTTATGCATGCTTATTTTTCTTTTCATATTTGACAAAACGTACGGCAATAGCCATAGGTCTAACAGTTGCCTTTCTATTTATAGGTGTCCAATTAAGTGGGCAATTTGTGCAAACAAATTTTGTAGCTTTTAATCCGTTTATGTATTTTCATGTGGCAGATATCGTCTCCATGGAAGTTGCAGCCCTGCAAAAAAACTTTGATTTATCGATTTATAATGGCTTCTGGGTACTTGGCTTAGCTAGTTTTCTCATTTTACTCGTTACGTATTTTATGTCGAGGCGACATGCCCAATAAAAGGGAGGGAGTGGTAACATGATTGCAGAAGTGAAAAATCTCAAGAAAAAATATAAAAAAGAATGGGTTTTAAAAGGTGTACAATTTCAGATTGAAACACCACAAATTATTGCATTAGTTGGTCCAAATGGATCGGGAAAAACAACATTATTAAATTGTATGACCAACTTAGTATCTATTAATGAAGGGACGGTTACATTATTAGGCAAAAGAAATCACGATACATCATTGTTTAAAGAAGTGTCTTATTTACAAGATAATCGAATTCTATATGGGAATTTAACAGCATACGACCATTTGAAATTTGTTTGTGATATGCAAAAACTGCCCCGAAAACGCATCCATGAAGTGGCAAAACGTGTCCGCATGGAAAGTTACCTGAAAAAACGGGTGCAAAATTTTTCACTTGGGATGAAACAACATTTATTGTTAGCAATGGTCATTTTAAATAAGCCAAAACTTTTGCTGATGGACGAACCATTAAATGGTTTAGACCCGACAAGTGCGATTAATATGCGCGAAATCTTACTTGAGTTAGCTGCAGAAGGTACAACGATTATTGTCTCGTCTCACAATCTAGATGAAATAGACCGCCTCACAAATACCATATATTTTATGAAAGACGGCGAAATACTGCAAGAGTCATTGGAACAATTTGCAACAAAGGAATATTATGTTTCTATTTCCGATTTACAAAAAGCACAGCATGTTTTAGCAGAACATCACATTTCTTTTGAAACTTATTACGATTCACAAATTAAATTCATGGAAACAGATGTCGCATTACAAACCGTTATTGACACACTAAACAAAGCAAATATTGTGATAGAAGAGATTGAAAGTGAGCGAGTAGGTGCGGAACGAAGATATCGAGAGCTTTTTGAAGGGAACGTTCACACATGAAGTTATTTCTATTTGAAATCAAAAAGTTGATGTGGACGAAAAAATATTGGATTATATTTTCCGTATGTATTGTTGCAGTCGTAGGTTTATTTGTACGTAATATGTTATTACAAGATTACGCTGTAGAAGAAAAACGGTCGGAATACAATGCTTATATTAAGGTAAGTGAAATGAATGAAACTTCCTATGAATTGCAATTAAAAAGAGTCGGAAAAGATGAGGAAATCGAACAGTTACGTGAGATGAATATGGAACTACTGAACATGGCAATTGCGTTAAGAAATGTGTTCACACCAACTAACTGGCGGGAATGGCTTCAACTAGAAAGTGATTATTTACAAAAAACGCAAGAATTTAAACTAGCTGGTGGCGAACATTCACTGTCGGAAAAGGAGATTACGTATACACTTCTAAAAAATGAGACGTTATTGACAGAAAATATTCCACCTGAATTTGAAAATTACAGTATTGCTTTACCGAACTTTTTAAAACAAGCTGTGAATTTATTTGTTACATATGGTGCCTTAATTATTTTGATTTTGCTTATTAGTGAAATGCTTGCCACAGAATATGAGGGAAGATCGATTTTACTGTTATTTACCCAGCCGCTGAACCGAGCACATATTATAACGACCAAAATGGGGAGTGCACTACTTGGCTATTTTATAGTCTTCATCGGTTTAATTGGGGCATCAGTTAGTATTGGTAAATTGCTTGGTACGGACGGAAGCTTTCAATATCCTGTCATATTCGAACAAGACGGAAATTTACAATTAATGACTATTTATGATTATATGCAAAAAATTATCATCCTCCATATCATAGTAATTATTTTTGTTACAACATTATATTTGTTTTTCAGCTTACTCATAAAACAAACATTACCGACATTATTTACTTTAATTGGTACGCTTTTGGCGGGGTATGCGTTAACTACATTTTTACCATGGAAATCACTAGCTTGGGTGAATCCATTTATGTCTATGCTGCCAGCCGATGCTATTTTGTATCAAAACAATCAAGTATGGTATCAAGCGGTGCCTATTACAATGGTTGTTGCAATTGTATTGTACGTTATTTCCATGATGATCATTCGGAATAGTAAGGTAGAATAGAGTGGAGGCCTAGCGAGAAATTTTCTGCTAGGCATTTCGCTTCCCCTAGATTTTGTCGTTATACACATCCACATAAAGTTTTCCATTCGCATCAACCTGCGCTAAAAATACTTCTTGTACGGAATTCGCTCCTTGGTTTTTAATTTCAGTTTCTAACCAATTTTTCGTATACCCTAAACGAGATAGATTCTTTTCCAACACATGCCCATCTACTATAAGCAAGCTAGGTGACGACTCTTGTTGGACTACCATTCCCAACACTTTTGGTGTAACCGGTTGTTGGTCTGCTTTTTTCATGATACTTAATTCTCCATTCGTTTCCAACACTGCCATCTCCACGTCCGTTACTTTGAATACACTTTTTTCACGTAAGAGCATCATTAATTCATCAATTGCTAATTGGTTTTTCTTCATACTTTTCTCCAGTATCTTCCCATTTTTAATGACAATTGCCGGTCTACCGTCAGTCATCCGTAAGAACTTCCTTGATTTTAACCCGGTGAATGCGAGCGCTAGGGGAAATAGCCCCCATATGAGTAGGGAAACGAGACCATTTGCTATTTTGATATTTTGGTCAACGGACATGGAAGCTGCGATAGATCCGATAGTAATTCCGACACAATAGTCGAAAAAGGTTAATTGTGATAATTGTTTTTTTCCCATTATACGTGTCATGATAAGTAATAAAAGAAAGGAAGCGATGGAACGAATAAGAATTAATACAAGCTCTGGCATGATTTACCCTCCATTATATATATACAATTATCTCCTTTTTGTCTGTAAAGGTTTTTCACCTTGCAACTGAAATTATAGTTATAATCTTCCTAGTGTAGCTCTTTTATTATGGGGTAATCTAAGCACAACCATGCATAAGAGGGTGAATAACGTATGTTCAGAAAAAAATGGGTATTATTATGTATGCTCGTGTTGTTGGTAGGTTGTTCCAACGTGACCGGAAAAAAAGCATTATCAGCACATATTGATCAATTGGAAGAAGCGTTAAACAAACAGGATTGGGAACCTTTACAAGACCAAGCAACGGAATTAAAGGATCTGTACGATAAAAATAAATGGAAAATCCAACTCATTGGGGATGAAGGGGAATATGAACAGCTGGATGAAAGTATTGATAAATTTATTGCAGCCATTGAGATGAGGAAGCAAACAGAAGCAAAATTAGAATTAGCTACGATTAGGTCGTTGGTTCAAGCGATATATTCATTATAAAAATGGTGCTTGGCATAAGCATAGGTGTCAGCACCTTCAATTATATACAATAGTAAAATTGGGAATCAGACTTCCAATTATATAACTTGAAATCATCTTTTTTAATATCGCCTATCTGGTATATCATCTACGGCCCTGTCCCTGTATTTTTACGAATAAAATTTATTTATTGCTTTATTAGCGTATGGAAAAATGGACTACTTGATAAAGGTGATATTTCGACATTTATCTTAATACCCATTTAAACAACAATTGTTTTCCTATATAATGGAATATATTAAAGACTATAGGATTGGAGACAGTGGGATGGAGCAAAATCATGTACGTTCAATTAAAATTATCGGTATTTTTCTACTACTTTTGACAATTTTCACTACACCCCAAGCTGTTCAGGCAGATAGTGTTGTACTCGCGAAGTTACACAAGCTTAGAATGAGTAAAATTGAACCAATTGATGTAGAACAAAAGTTTAGTCGTTATATGTTTTCAACTGATTACGACTTTTCATATCCAGATGCGGTGAGAGGAATTTACGTAACTGGAAATTCTGCCGGTGGGGCCAGATTTGAATCATTACTAGACCTTGTGGAACATTCGGATTTAAATGCGATGGTTATCGATATAAAGGAAGATCATGGAAATTTAACTTTTGTGCCCGAAAAAGGATCACCATTTACAGATATTGCGACAAATTATATAAATGACCCAAAACAAATGATGAAAACGTTGGAAGAAAAACAAATTTATCCAATCGCGAGAGTTGTGGTATTTAAAGATACAAATTTAGCTAAAGCGAGACCGGATTTATCATTTAAAGAAAATGGTAAAGTATGGGTAAACAGACGTGGTGAGGCATTTGTAAACCCATTTTTAAAAGAGGTATGGGAATACAACGTGGAAATAGCGAAATTAGCGGCAAGGATGGGTTTTAAAGAAATTCAATTTGATTATGTTCGTTTTCCGGAAGGCTTTGAAACAAGAGATGAACGTTTGGAATATACAGAGGGAACTTATAAGAATTCTAAATTAGATAACGTTCAACGAAGGGTGGAAGCTGTCACTGATTTTGTAAAGTTTGCAAAAAAAGAGTTAGCATACTATGACGTAGACGTGTCAGTAGACATTTTTGGTTACGCTGCAACAATTCCTGAAACACCTGGAATTGGACAGAACTTCTCAAAAATTGCCGAAAATGTAGATGTTATTTCTTCTATGATATATCCAAGTCATTGGGGAAATAATTACTTTGGTATCCCAATGCCGGACAAGGAGCCTTATCGACTGGTAGCGGAATATGCCAAAGTTGAAAATGATGTATTGGGTAAGCTAGACAACCCACCAATATCGCGCCCGTGGTTACAAGACTTTGAGGCGCCATGGCTATACAATGGATCTCCAACGAAATATGGCAAGGATGAAGTTGAAGCCCAAATAAAAGCGCTAAAAGAAAATGGAATCGATGAATATTTACTTTGGAATGCAGGAAACATTTATACTAAAAATGTGGATTATAAGCCATAATATAGTGAAACCTCTGTTCACCAATTAAATAAACTTTCCTTTTTTCATTAACTGTAAATAATGAAGCTATGTAGAATAAACACGCATAATTTAGAGAGTAAGATGTGAACACGTACCATTTTCCTAAAATATCCAGCTTCAATGTTTAAAATCGTAGTATTTCCATTTTGCATGGGGGCTTTCAAATCGTTATACTAACACTTGTAACAAAAATGAATTCGATTTGAGGAGTAGATCAATGGATTGGTATGATAAGTTAAATGATTATTTTCCAGCAGAGGAAATGAAGTCAAAAAAACATATAGACATTTTATTAAAAGAAAAAGGTGACATATACCATAAGGATGAAGGTTCAAATCATGTCATGATATACGCAGAATTTAACGATTTTACGTTTGTAGATTATTTATGGGTATCTTCGAAGGCAAGAGGACAAGGAATTGGTCATCTATTACTTAAAAAGATGAAAGAAAAGCAAAAACCAATTCTTCTTGAAGTGGAGCCAATTGATTATGACGATTCAGATACCGAGAAAAGATTACGATTTTATAATCGCGAGAATTTCGTCCACGCACAGGCAATTGGTTATAAACCGAAATCTCTCGAAACTAATAAAGTAAATCCAATGGAAATTTTATATTGGTCGCCAAACAATGAAGAAACAGACCAAGATATTTATAATCAGGTAAAAATGATGTATGAAAAAATTCATATGTATAAGGCGCAAGAGATATATGGAAAGTCAAAAATTGAAGTGGATGATGTCCTGATGTTAGATGAAAATCGTGCGATAAATAATTTGATGAAAGAAGTAGAAATGACCGAATAACTTTAACGTATGAGAAACCAACAAATGTCGGTTTTTTCGGATCTACTTCAAATAACGTTGGTATTGATTTTTAGTCAATTCAAAAAATGTATTTGGTCATCACACGCTAGGGAAGTTATACTGCCCTAGCGTGTGATTTGTTTTTATCAGATGTATTTGGTGTTTTGACTAATGGTTTCAACTTGAAATGTATTCTTATTCGATTTTTGTAATGATTAAAATTCCGATAGCCATATGCGACTCGATTAAGTACCTTGATCTTATTATTAATACCTTCAATTCGGCCGTTGTTATAGGTGTATTGGAAGCTATTTTTCGTATAGGGTAAGTGCTTTCTTAATGTTTTCATGCTTGTTCTTTAATAAGTGGATGCATCAGTTGGACATTGTTTTCTTTAAATTTACAAGCTTTCCCTTTATGTATTCCATATGTTACTGCATTATCGCTTATATAAATATTTTTATCTTGAATATCTAGCACATTTCTTATATCATTTGATATAGACAAGTGAGTTCCCTCCTATGAATTGGTTTTCGTCGACTTTAATTCTACAGGGAATCTCACTTGTTTTCTATTTATAAATCATTTTCATAAACATCATCCCACAATACTAGTTGTCCGGAATGAAAAGTGACCGACTCCTGTGGAAACAGCACAAGTCTGAAGACCCCACAGGAAGCGGATTTTGCTTCCGAGGAGGCTGAAGCCGTGCCCACGGAAAGCGTGTCAATTTTCATGTAGGACAACGGTATGTACGCGCCATTTAATATTCATCCTCAAACAACTACTTTTGGCCTATGAAATTAATTCGTGTAAACAAGAAAACGACAAATGTCGTTTTTTTCTAATGGCATGTTCGCTTGAGATAAAACCACAATCATATTTCAGAGCTATAAATGAATTTTATTTTTACCGTTTATAGAAGGTATTTAATGGGTATGTTACATATATGACGATATTGAAAATAACATAAAAATAAATATAATATTTTCGTCGTAGCTCTACCTTTTACTTGACAATTATAGTATACTTATACATAGAGTACATTAAAATAAATATTATTTAATAATCGTACTGTTTTCATGTGTAGTAAATATAGATACAGAATGAGGAGTGAAGTACCATGGTAACACTTTATACCTCACCAAGTTGCACATCTTGCAGAAAAGCGAAAGCCTGGCTTGAGGAGCACGACATAGCATATAAGGAGCGTAATATATTTTCTGAACCACTTTCATTGGAAGAAATCAAGGAAATATTACGAATGACTGAGGATGGGACAGATGAAATTATTTCTACTCGTTCAAAAGTATTTCAACAGCTTGATGTGAATATCGAGCAACTACCTTTGAAAGAATTATTTTCATTAATTCAAGAAAACCCAGGGTTATTAAGAAGACCAATCATATTGGACGAAAAAAGACTCCAAGTTGGGTACAATGAAGATGAAATACGACGATTCTTACCTAGAACAGTTCGGACGTTCCAATTACGTGAAGCTCAGCGCATGGTGAATTAATCGCAATTTCGATACGATAAAAGCGGAGATCGAATTTAATGGTCTACCGTTTTTATTTTTCCTTATAAGATGGAATTTTCAAATAACATGATACAAATTGTATTTACTAGTTACACGACTCTACACACATAATACGAGGCGGGGTTTTATAGCCTAAAACACACAACTAACAATCAGTGCACGAAAAAAACAATGATTGAAGTTTTGCTTGGTAAAGTAATGACAAAACTGTTGTAATAGGTTAGAATAAATATTTATACAGTATTTATAGGCATTTATATTTCCAAATGAAATAATTTGTCATAGGATAGAAGTAAGCAAAATGAAAGGTTGTTCAAAGTTATATTTGACTCCCCAAAAACAATATAATGAAGGGAGAGAGTATGTATGGAAATTGAAAGAATTAATGAAAACACCATTAAGTTTTACATTTCATATGTAGATATAGAAGATCGTGGATTTCAGAAAGAAGAAATCTGGTATAATCGTGAACGAAGTGAGCAACTCTTTTGGCAAATGATGGAGGAACTTAATTATAAGGAAGATTTCAATGTGGAAGGACCTTTATGGATTCAAGTTCAAGCATTGGAAAAAGGGTTGGAAATCATTGTAACAAAAGCGCAACTCTCAAAAGATGGGGAGAAACTTGAAATACCGAATGACTCAGAGTTAGAAGATTTATCTATTCAAGAAAAAGTTGAAAACTTCTTAGAGTCTAAATTTGGAGAATCTGAGCCAGATGCAATAGAGAAACTAGAAGATGAAGAAGACTTTTTCTGGATTATTGCTAGTTTTAAAGACTTTGAAGATGTCATTCAGTTAAGTCATTATTTAGAAGATGTGCAAGACGATATGAATACTGTTTTATATGCATATGAAGGTTCTTATTATTTATATATAGAATTTATGAATGAATTAATTGAAGAAAATCGCCAAGAAAACCTAATTAGTCGGATTTTTGAATACGGAAATGACTCCGATATGACCATTCACATACTAGAGGAGTATGGGAAGAAAGTATTCGAGGCTAACGTATTCAAACAAACACGAAATTACTTTTCAGCATAAACCAAATGCTATGTTATGTAGCGTTTGGTTTTATTTTTGATTTTGGCATAGATAAATTGCGGGAACCTTTGACTTCGGTGACGAATTTTACGAAAGATTTCTTTCATCTTGCTTTTTATATATTCATAATAAATTCCTCACTTTTAGCAGGATTTCTCCTTATCCTTGTCGTATATGATATACAAGGGAAGGAGAGGATTAAAGAGTAATGTTGCAAGCTAAAAATGAAAAAGGAGAATTTGTTACACTTTTTACATTAACAAAGGAAAAGATTGCAGTGTTGAAAAAAACATCTCAATTTTTTTGCCCAACTTGTCATGAAAAGGTCCAAATTAAAGCAGGAAAAACAAAGATTCCGCATTTTGCGCATTTACCTAAATCAGATTGTCCAGCACGGGTTGGGGGAGAGGGTCCATACCATTTGGCAGGGAAGCTACAGTTGTATTATTGGCTAAAACAGCAAACTTCCAATGTATTGTTAGAACCGTACATACGAGAAATTAATCAAAGGCCCGATATATTGATGTATTTAAATAAGCGTAAGATTGTAATAGAATTTCAATGCGCGACTACATCTGTTTCTGAAATAAGAACTCGGACGATAAGCTACCAATCATTAGGTATTAAACCAATATGGATAATGGGAGCCATGTTTTTTAAGCGAATTGGGCCCAATTACATTAAAATCAGTCCATTTATTCTGCAATTCATTCATCAATTTCATTCTACGTTTCCGCCTTCACTTTATTTTTACTGCCCTAAGTCTAAACAAGTCGTAGTTGCAAACGATATCTTAATCTGTACACCACAGAAGGCGATTGCCAAGTTACACTTTTTCAAAATAAACCAAGTCTCTTTTTCGGCATTATTTAAATTAAGTACGTTAAAAGATGTGGAGAAGCGATTATTATGGAAAAGGGAGAAAAAGAGATTTCGTATGAAGCCACGAGGACGTGCATATGGAAAAGAAAGAGAGTGGCTACAATGGCTTTATTTGAGAAAGACCCACATTGAAACTTTACCATCTATTGTTTATCTACCTGTACAATCCCAACATAAAATGATAACGCCACTTTGGAATTGGCAAAGTCGCATTTATGTTGATATTTTGGCTCCGTTACATGTAGGGGAAGTATTTTCCGTTCAGTCATGCGAATTTTTATTGCAAAATCACCAACGTATGACTAAGCACCATCCACTTATTGAATCTTCTAGACATCCAATACACGAATATCTTCAATGGCTTGTCTATTTTAACTACTTGATGAAAGTCTCTCGTCACCACTATAAAATATTAAAAATTATTAAGTCATATCATAATATTGAACATGCATTAGCTGGTGATCAGCTTCTACTAGCGGATAGAGCAGATAGAACTGGTAAACCCATCTGGATTGAGGAAAAATCATGGTGAGAATAAATCACTATGAATTCACCATACTAGTTGATGATGCGCTTGTTATAATATTTCGTTTTACGAAGTGTTATACTTTGAAAGAATGTTTCGAATCCAGTAAAATAAATGTTATATTCATGAAGGAGGTTTTTAAATTGGCTAAAGCGACGAAAGAACTACAAAAAAGAAGCGATATTCCAGTAGAAAAAACGTGGCGTCTTGAAGATATTTTTGCTACAGATCATGACTGGGAAAAAGAATTAGAAAGTTTACGGCAGGATATTCCGAAAATCCAAGAATTACAGGGTAAGTTAGCCCAATCTGCCGAAGAAGTTTATAACATGTTTAAGTTGCAAGATGAACTTTCCGAGCGTCTAGGTAAGCTTTATACATATGCACATATGCGTTATGATCAAGATACAACGAATGCTACTTATCAAGCTTTAAATGCAAAAGCAGAAACGGTATTAACATTAGCATCTAGTGCGATGAGTTTTATTGTTCCAGAACTATTAAGTATGGAAGAAGCGAAACTTCGTGGTTATTTAGAGGAAAAGCAAGAATTAAAGCTTTATGAACACACGATAAATCAAATTTTACGTCAAAAAGAACATGTTTTATCGGAACGTGAAGAGGAGATTTTAGCGGAAGCTTCGGAAGCATTATCTAGTCCTTCACAGACATTTAGTATGTTAAATAATGCAGATTTGAAGTTTCCAACAATTAAAGATGAAAATGGTGAGGAAGTTGATTTAACACATGGGAGATACGGTACTTTCTTGGAATCCAAAGACCGTCGTGTGAGAGAAGATGCGTTTAAAGCGATGTATGACACATATGGTAAGTTTAAAAACACATTTGCATCTACATTAACAGGAAATATCAAAGTGAATAATTTTAATGCAAAAGTTCGCAAGTATGAATCTGCAAGACAAGCCGCATTAGATGATAACAATATTCCTGAATCAGTGTATGATAATCTTGTGGAGGCAGTGAATGATAGACTCCCTTTATTACACCGTTATTTGAGACTTAGAAAACAGGTACTCGGTCTTGAAGATTTGCATATGTACGATGTTTATACTCCGCTTGTAAAAGATGTGGATATGAAAATTACATATGAGGAAGCACAACAATATGTATTGGATAGTTTAAAACCATTAGGTGAAGAATATAACAGCATTTTAAAGGAAGGATTTGCAAATCGTTGGATTGATGTAGAAGAAAATATCGGGAAACGGAGTGGCGCATATTCTTCTGGGTCATATGGAACGAATCCGTATATTCTTCTAAATTGGCAGGATCGTGTAAATGACCTATTTACTTTGACACACGAATTAGGCCATTCTGTTCATAGTTACTATACAAGAAAATCTCAACCATTTCGTTATGGTAATTATTCTATTTTTGTTGCAGAAGTTGCCTCAACATGCAATGAAGCGTTATTAAGTGATTATATGCTCAACCACCTTGAAGATGAGAAACAAAAGTTATATCTACTCAACCACTTTTTAGAAGGATTTCGTGGTACAGTGTTCCGTCAAACGATGTTTGCTGAATTTGAACATGACATTCACAAGCATTTACAAGATGGTGAGGCATTAACTGCGGATAAACTTACAGAAATTTATTATAACTTGAACAAAAAGTATTTTGGTGAGGATGTCGTATCTGATGAGGAAATCGGCCTTGAGTGGGCTAGGATTCCGCATTTTTACTATAATTATTATGTTTATCAGTATGCAACTGGTTATTCTGCAGCAACTGCTCTCGCAAGTAAAATTCTTGCTAAAGAAGAAGGGGCTGTTGAGCGTTACATTAATCATTTCCTAAAAGCCGGTAGTAGTGATTATCCAATTGAAGTGTTGAAAAGTGCAGGAGTTGATATGACATCAAAAGAGCCTGTCCAAGCTGCATTAGATGTATTTGAAGAGAAATTAGATGAAATGGAAAAACTTTTACTTTCTAAATAAATGAGAAAAACGTAGAGAGGAGTGCTTTCCCCAAAAAATTAGCTTTCTTACGCTAACTTTCGAGGGGAGGGTACCCATTACTCTCTACGTTTTTTAATATCTTAGCGCATTCTTCCTCTATAAGTTTTTCGATGGGTAAACGAAAAAATGGTGAAATAGATGGAGAAGAACAACAATGGTAATGTAAAATAAAGTGGTATTAAACGCATGAGTCCTAAAATATTTAAAAAGAACGCAACAATTACCAAAGATAGAAATAAAAAAGGAAGTATCTCTCTCATTCATCTTCAACCCCTAATATACATATATCTTGAAGTCCTAATGAAACTTAGTAGCTTCAACTTTATCAATTCCGACTATAAAGCGCATAAAATGTCAAGATTAAATATATATATGATTTTTATTATTATTTATATGTTGCAAACTCGTGAATTAGAAGTGACGATTTTGTGAAAATAGGCACAAGGTATTGTAATTATCGAATCAACTTGTTATTATATAAATGTGAGATGAATCACAAACAAAACCCCTTTGTTTGATCATGAATCTTTCTCCCATCCCCCTTTGTTTATACAAAGAATGAGAAGTAAAAGGATATACGCTGCCCCGTATATCCTTTTTACTTTGAAAAAAAGATGCTTTGCCACGACATTTAGTAAAATCGTAGTTAGCATCTAAAATAATATATCATTCCACTATATACTTCCAAAAGTTACCATGCTTTGCTGGCATTTTTTTAACGATTTGTTTCAATTGTAATTTCTTCATTTCTCGTTCGGCTGTCGCGATAGACCAATCATAGACAACAGAGATTTCTTTACTACCCACAACACCATAAAAGGCGATAAAACTTTCCAAAGGTGGCTTTTCTGAAGGTATTAAATATTTTTTTAAAGTTTCCTCTAACACACGTACATAAATATCATAAGGATATAAACCAGATACTTTTATACCCTGTTCTTCTGTTCGTTGATTAATAAATACAATCGTAGGAATATAATCAACTTCCATTTCTTTTGTTAATCTAATGTCGCATTGAAGTGCGTTTCTAGCAGAAGTAGATTCTAAATCATTTTTAAATTCGTCGATATCTAGATTCGCTTCTTTGGCACAGGCTAGTAATACTGCTTTTTCTGTTATATTTTGCTTCTTTAAAAACAAACTTTCTTGTAATTTTCTTAAGAATACGCGACCAGACTTTTTGCCTTGAAGCTCAGCTGCTTTTATAGCAAGTGAGGCGGCCCAAGGTGTGAGAATTGGGTTTTCATCCCATAAATCACCGTCACAGCTCATGCCAGTTCGCTTAGCAGTTCTTTCCCAAATCTCCTTCATCTTTCGCGGAGTATCGAATGGCTCATTTTGTAAAGGAACTAAATAATTGGTTAGGACTGGTCTTATCGTAAAAAATCGGCCATATTCTAATGATAATTTTCTTAAATATGGTTCAAGAGACCAACATTCTGGACACAAAGGATCAATAAACACGAACATTTCTATTGGCTTTTGGACAAAGTCAAAGTAGCTATATTGTGACCGGGTGTTCGAGTCCTTTGAGTCAAGAAACTCCGTATGATTCCAGCTCACATCGATTCTCCTTTCATCATTCTGGTGTATTCATCATATGGTGTGCGGTCATTGTTAACCTTTCAAACATGGCTGTTCGGTATGGTTCATCAATGTTCGTTTCGTCAAGCGCTTTATCCATACACTGTAACCAGGCATCTCTTCTTGTTGGGGTTATTTCAAAAGGCAAATGTCTTCTTCTCATCATCGGATGCCCACGATTTAATGTAAATAGTGCGGGGCCACCAAAGAATTGGGTAAGAAACCAATATTGCTTCTGTTCTGTTTCTGTCAAATCATCTGGGAAAATTGGTATCAAATCTGGATGAGCTCCTACACGTTTATAAAAATGGTGAACAAGTTGTGCGATTGTATCGGCCCCACCAATAGCTTCGAATATAGTCCCTGGATAATTTCTATTTTGCTGTTCCATTATTTACTCCTATCAAATTTATTAAAAGGATTCCTCGTTTGATTTATTAAATAGTTGTCTACATTGTAGCAACGGAAGTGACCTTGGGCAAATTATCTGACTTATTACGAGCAGAAGAGACTAGAATGTTAACGTTTTAAAAAAGCGCATAATCTTATTTGGAGTTTGTTTTTTTGTGATATTATAACGTGTTAAAATTTGCTCAAATGTTTTCATTCCAATCTCATGATAAGATGCTTCTATTTCTAACTCATAATCTTCGTGTCGATTGTAAGTACTATGATCGAGTACAAAAATTAAATCTTCTTCCTTATATTCATATCTTACGGTAGTTAATTTTCCATAGTATATTAGTGAATCTATAGGAATGTTCATTTTATTTAATTCATTTGCTATAGCAGGTTTTGGAATGATATGTCCATCCATCCAACACATGGCTTCTTTTTTTGTTAATGCATCATGTGTTTCCAAAATTCCTTCTGGATGTGGTTGTTTTAAAGTCAGTTGGTATGTACCATTTTTCTCACGAATTCTTAAAGCACTTGCGTGTTGTTTTAATTGAAAATCATTTGTTTCAAAGTAATAATTTATTTGACTTTGACCATTTTTTGGAAAAGGGAGTGTTTGATGTAATACAATGAATTCCTCTTTTGTTAATAAGTTTTTCCACTCACGTTCTATTTCTTGTGCCATGTGATACCTCCACTAGGAAAAAAGGTGCATTCTTTCTGAGTTTTGTTTAATATTGATTATGGCGAATAATAAGGAGATATGCAAAGATTATCCATTGCCGAGGAATATGGTAAAATAAAATTGAAAACAACGAATAGGTGGTGTGTGGATGAATTGGGAAGGAATACTTGCGCCATATAAACAAGTGGTTGAAGAGCTAAAAGTAAAGCTTAAAGGAATGCGTGCACAATTTGAGCATGAATCAAGGCATTCTCCAATTGAATTTATTACCGCACGAGTGAAACCAGTCGAGAGTATTATAGAAAAGGCAGAAAAAAAACAAATACCGTTGAATCGTATACAGGAAATTCAAGATATCGCAGGTGTTCGCGTAGTTTGCCAGTTTGTAGATGACATATATACTGTTGTAAATATGTTAAGGGAACGAAAAGATTTAACAATTATAGAAGAAAAAGATTATGTATCAGAAAAAAAGGCGAGTGGATACCGTTCTTTCCACATGATTATTGAATATCCAGTAGAAACTATTCATGGTATGAAAAAGGTTTTAGCTGAAATACAAATTCGTACATTAGCAATGAATTTTTGGGCAACAAATGAGCACTCATTAAATTATAAATATAAAGGTAGAATACCAGAAGAAATAAAAGCACGTTTAAAAATAGCAGCAGAAGCAGCGTTTCGATTAGACGAAGAGATGTCTAAAATTAGAAAAGAAGTGCAGGAAGCACAACGTATTTTTCATCGAAAGTAATATGCGCGTATGGTTAATAGATAGTGGAGGGGAGAAAAAATGAAGTTTAAAATTGTGTCTAAAGGAGATAAACGCTCAAATAAAATCAAATCCACAATAAAGCAATATTTGACAGACTTTGATTTGGAGTATTGTCGACAAGAGCCAGATCTAGTAATTTCTGTTGGTGGAGATGGGACATTTTTAGAAGCATTTCATCGGTATGTTCATCGTCTAGATCAAACAGCATTTATCGGTGTTCATACAGGACATTTAGGTTTTTATGCAGATTGGTTACCGGATGAAGTAGAAAAACTCATCATAGAAATAGCAAAGACTCCTTATCAAGTTGTCGAATATCCATTATTAGAAGTCATTATTCGTTCTAAACTAGATAAGAATGAAAGTCGCTTTTTAGCATTAAATGAATCAACGATTAAAACATTAGAAGGTTCGGTTGTCATGGATGTGGAAATTAAAGGAGATCACTTTGAAACATTTCGTGGAGACGGCCTCTGTATTTCCACTCCATCTGGTAGTACGGCTTATAATAAAGCATTAGGTGGTGGTATTATACATCCATCATTGCCATCGATACAGTTAACCGAAATGGCCTCCATTAATAATCGGGTATTTCGTACAATTGGCTCACCTTTGATTTTACCTAAACATCATACATGTATGTTAAAACCGATGAATGACCGAAGTTTAATTATTACGATTGATCATTACACGAAAACATATGAAAATGTGAAATCCATTCAATGCCGCGTTGCAAAAGAAAAAATTAGATTTGCTCGTTTTCGACCGTTTCCATTTTGGGATCGTGTTAGAGATTCATTTGTTGCGGAAGGGGACTTTTAAATTTTATTTAAAATGCCGAACGTAAATGATTGAATCAATCATTAGAAAGTATAGTGAAGGTGACTTGAAATGGAATGGATCATAGAAGATAGTGCCAATGGAAAACGAATTGTTGATTATTTACGTGAAGAAAAGTCCTTTTCAAGACGTATTGTGAAAGCAATTAAGTTTGATGGAGGAGAAATTTTTGTGAATGGTTGCCAATGTACAGTTGGAGACAGATTAACTGTAGGAGACACATTAAGTATCACATTTCCTCCAGAAAAGAAGGGGAATTTAAAGGCTTCACCTATCCAATTGAACATCGTATATGAAGATGATGCGGTATTAATTATCGATAAACAGGCAGGTGTCACAACAATACCATCCTTATATCATTCAAATGATTCGATTGCAAATGGCATACTAGCCCATTATGAGAAATACCATATTCCATATACCGTTCACATTGTAACAAGACTTGATCGTGATACATCTGGTTTGCTATTAGTAGCTAAACATCGTTATAGTCATTCCTTATTAGCTGCATCGCAAAAGGCTAGGAAGATAAATCGAACATATACCGCCTTAACAGAAGGAATATTAACAAAGAAAATCGGTACCATTGATGCAAAAATTGGTAGAAAAGCAGATTCTATTATTGAACGAACAGTTTGTCTAGATGGACAACAAGCGATAACACATTATGAAGTGCTAGAAGAGAAAGAACAATTATCCGTTGTGCGAGTAAGCCTGGAAACAGGTAGAACGCATCAAATTAGAGTTCATTTCTCTTGGCTTGGACATCCTTTAATTGGTGATGATTTATATGGAGGATCACAAGCATTGTTGAATAGGCAAGCACTTCATTGTTCACAATTATCATTTATTCATCCATTTACAAATAGAGAAATGGTGTTCCATTCTACTTTACCAAAAGATATGCAACGACTTATTCAGAATCAGTAAATGACCGAAAGTGGTTCTCTTGAAATGGTTGTTGTGATGGGACAGAAACTGTTTGCTTTTCAGGAAAGCGAAAAGCAGTTAATGCGTTACCAAAAACGCAACCTGTATCTATGTTGATTGTATGGTTGATTGTGCGTGGCTTTAATACAGGAGTATGTCCATAAATAATCCAGTCTTCTCCTTGATAATGTTTAGCCCAATCTCTACGTACGGGTCTTCCGGAAATATCAAATTCACCAGTTATATCTCCATAAAGAACGAATGTTTCAGCTTTTTTATCATGGCGTCCAATTAAAGATTCCTTGATTCCAGCATGTGCGATAATTACTTGGAGCTCTGGCAATTGTAGGTATAAGGGGGCGTGTTCATATAGGTGAATAAACTTTTGGGCAATCTTCTCCTGTTCTTTTTTAGGAAGTGCTTTTAGTTCTGCTACCGTTGTTTCAAGCCCATGTTGCTGTTTTACATTGCGCCCAATAAAATAGCGGTACAGCTTGTTGCAATGGTTGCCAGGTACATATTTTGCAACCTTCTGTTTTATGGTCATATGATACACAAGTTCGATGACAAGAAGCGAATGTGGGCCACGATCTGTTAAGTCACCTAGAAAGATAGGAATTCTGTTATCGGGATGGATATAAGTTTTCATATTAGCTTCATAACGATATCCAAGCATTTCAAAAAGAGAACATAATTCATCGTAACATCCATGAATATCGCCTATAACATCAATTTTCATAAAAATCATCCTTATACATAATAGGTTATGTGTATAGTATGACATGTTTGCCAAATTTTAAAAGCGGGATATAAAATCGCTAAAATGACTTACAAAAAATACGACAGTAACTAAAAATAGAAAATTCGTAAAGACGGGATGAGAATAGGTTTTTCTACCAAATTATATGGGAATATGATATAAATGATACATATTGTGAAGAGCGCAGGGAGGCATGAAGATGGAAAATACTCGTGAAGAACATATTATAGAAATTACAACAGCGTTAGATCAAGAGAATATTACAGCATTCCGAGATGGATTTTTAGATATGCACCCCTATGATCAGGCGCTTTATTTTATGGAACGATCGGAAAATAGCAGAATGCGTATATATGCGTATTTGTCACCCACGGAAATCGCTGGCGTAATGGAGCATATTGAGCTGCCGGATATTGAACCATTTTTCACGGAAATGGATCCACGTTTTGCCTCATCTGTTTTAGCAGAAATGGCGACTGATGATGCGGTAGACATATTAAATGAAATGGAAAAAGAAAAAGTAGCCAGCTTTTTAACCATTATGAATAAAGAAGCCGCAAATGAAATTAAGCAATTATTACATTATGAGGAAAAAACCGCTGGGAGTATTATGACGACGGAATTTGTCGCAATTAATAAATCTCAGACTGTAAAAGAGACGATGCAACAGCTTCGTGAAGAAGCACCTGAGGCGGAAACGATTTATTATTTGTATGTAGTTGATGAAGAAAAGCATTTGGTAGGTGTTTTATCATTACGTGATTTGATTGTTGCGGAAGATCATAAGCGAATTGAAGAAATTATGGGAGAAAAAGTTGTCTATGTGTCTGTTGGGAAAGACCAGGAAGAAGTCGCCCAAATGATTCGAGATTATGATTTTCTTGCTTTGCCTGTTGTAGATTTCCAAAAACATTTACTTGGAATTATTACTGTAGACGATATTTTAGATGTAATGGATGAAGAAGCAAGTGATGACTATTCCAAGTTTGCTGCTGTAGCAGACGTAGACCATCATGATGATAATCCATTTATAGCAGCAAAAAAACGTTTGCCTTGGCTTATTATTCTCTTATTTTTAGGGTTATTTACAGCAAGTTTAATTGATCAATTTGAAGAAACAATCTCAAAGGTTGCGCTTCTAGCTGCTTTTATTCCTGTTTTAGCTGGTATGGCTGGGAACACGGGAACACAGGCACTTGCTGTTGCAGTTCGTGGGCTTGCAACAGGTGAATACGGAAAAGGTGGGAAAGTTAAATTAATGTTGAAAGAGGCAGGAACTGGTTTAATAACTGGAACTGTTTGCGGAGTAACCATCTTTCTCGTTATCTTTTTATGGAAAGGGCAATTTTTCCTCGGAGTTTTAGTAGGTGTTACATTAGTAACAACGTTAACCATCGCTACTTTAGCTGGCTCGTTAATCCCAATTGTTATGGATAAATTAAATATTGATCCGGCTGTAGCGTCAGGTCCATTTATTACGACGATAAATGATATTATTTCCGTATTAATTTACTTTGGAATGGCAACTGCCTTTATGAATCTACTGTTGGAATAAGGCAATAAAAATAGCTGGGACAAGGGATAGAACCTTATGTCCTAGCTTTTTTTTATAGAAAAACTAGACTAACACACAAAAGACAAGGGGAGTTCATATACTGTGGTGATGATGAAATGCAAGGGAGAGAAACATATGGGAAAAAAACCATTTGCTCATGAACCGTTAATGTATATTCAGCAACCTCATATTACGATACCGAAAGCCCGTATGCAGCATGATTACATGACATCGAAAGCGGGAGAAAAAAATATCGAGGGAAATATCGAGGAAAATATCGAAGAAAATAAGGGAGAAATATCAACCATTCAGTCTCCAGCACTAAAAAAGATAACGGATCGAAGAAGGGCGCAGCTTGCTAGGTTAGAACGTGATGGCTTGGATCCATTTAAAACCGAGGAGAAAGAAGTTGTTGGAGAAGACGAAGAAAAGCAGGAAAAAACAGACTCAAAAGATGACATCAATAAAACAACAGACAATCAGGAAAATACGAAACAAGTTGCATTTAAAGATATGTCATTACATGAAAAGTTGGTATATTTGGCAAAGGATTCGCTTTATTTGCCAAAGTTACGTTGTGAAATCAAAACGATAAATAAAAGAACGATTCGGGGTATTATATCAGCATATCAAGATAACGTTATACAAGTCCATGAAGGCAGGAAAAAGCAGACACTACATGCGGACGAAGTGGAGGATATTCGTTTGCTTGGATTGCGAAGTATTAAAAGACATTAAAAAATATGTAAAAGAAAGGGGAAGGTGGTGGTTCCCCTTTCCTAAATTGTCACATTATTATACGTTATTAGTTATTAAACAATGATACTGCTGGTAAGCACGTCACATGACAGAAGCAATTTAGGTCAACTGTGATACAAATTCCTGTAGCGCGAAGATTTTTCGTCTTTTGACAACATGGACTTTCAAAATTACATTCATCATGATCATGTTTGGAGATAACTAATTCTAATACGGCACAGTGGTCGTTTAACATCTTTTTTGGGCGGAAAATAAAGCTAGATCTCATTTTACCAATATCATCTAAATCTTGACCATTTACAGGTAAGGCGCCATATCCTTGGAACGGCTTGCAACTATCTTTACAGTACAAAATAATTGGGACTGTATCTAATCCAGTAGCAGGTTCATTCTCTCCTAGTAAATCATTTATTGATTGTTCACAACTCGTTGTACAACAAGTTTCTACAATGTCATTTTGTGCATCAATTATTTCCTCTATAACACCAACTACACAATTTTCTCTATGAACTCCCTTTTCACATCCACAACCCATGAATGAATTCTCCTTTCTGTATTTAATACCTTATTCTCTACTAGAATATGTCCTTTAGGGTATATGGTGTGGGCAGGCGTTGAAAAATTACACGTTTATCTTTTTGTTAACCATTAAAGTTTATTACATTTTAATTAGATAGTTATTTGTGGTATTCTATAGCACTTATGATTCCATTTCAATTTAGATGACATTTTCATTTCATGTTTTTAGATTCCGCCACTGATTCGTAACTTGAAAGCGTATAATATGTTTACCTAAAAAGAGCCAGCAAAATTAGGGCATTTGTCCATACCTAAATTAGGGATAGAACATAGACTAATATGGATTCAAAGTGAGAAGGAGTGATAATTGTATGTCAAAAGGGCAGAAAAAAGTGTTACATGTTGATAATCTCATTATTAAGGCAGACCATGTAGAAGTTGTTCGTGAACATCCGCAACGACGAGAACATCAACAAATGAGGTTGCGGGATGCTCGGGAAGACGGCGAAACAAGGATGGGTATGCCGTTATTCGGAAGACGACCGTTACAAAGAGAAGAAATCTCCGATGGTAAAGTTGCACATACAGAAGAGGATAACCATGATGAAGATGGAGATAACAAAGATTACCGACCATTTTCTTGGATATAAATAAAAGGGGGATGCAGCTATGCGTAAGTAGCTGCCATTTTTTTTATCACAGATTAACTGGATATAAGACTCGTACTAAAAATACGAGGGGGAATTGATAGAAAGATAAAGGGATCAATTGCAGTAATAGCCCGATTCGATTAGCTAACAATGAGCGAAGTGAGACAATCCCAATGAATTGAAGTTTTGCTTCATCCATTTAAGTGTAGGTGAGCTTAGTTGGTTCATTATAAACGAATGGATTGAAAGTTATTGGATAGGAGTGTAAGGATAATGCCACAGAAAAACACGTTAAAGAGGCAATTGGATATTATTGCAAAGCATTTAGAAAAAAATGAATCGCTCTTTCAAAAACCCGAGGAAAAGTTGTATGAATTTGAGAATGAATTGGCGTCATGGAATGAAGAGTTTCTAAAGAGTATGAGTGAAGTAGAAAAAGTGATGGATAAGTTAATTAAAAAGATGGAAAATTAATAATAATATAGTTTATAATGAAATCAAAAGGTTAAAGACAAACGGGAGTGGATCTGATGGGGTATATTTTACCAGTGAATCATATACAGTACGCTGATTATCAAGTAAGGGAAATAAAGAAAGCACGAAAGACGATGTTTATCGAAAGACCATTTAAAATAATAGCTGCAGCGCAATATGAAAAATGGAATAAAAATACACCTGAATATTCACTTTATAATCGTATGTTAACTACCGAGCAAAAAATAAACAAAGGGATATATATTGATAAAAAAATATAACCGGGTGATATGCCCGGTTAATCTATTTCCCTTTCAGTTTTATTCGTGTAAGGGTGGACGACCAGTGTTTCTCCTTCTGTATATTCGGCATATAAGACTTCTTCAACATCTTCAAATCCTTGAACTTTTAATTCACCATCAAGCCATTTTCTTGTCAATTTTGCTTCCTTTAGGTTATCTTCAATAATTTCACCGTCAGATATAAGCGTTGTAGGTAAGTAAACAGGGGAAGGTTTAATATTTAAATCACTCTTCGTAGTCGGTTGAAAAGGTGATTTCTTTAATACGGATAACTCTCCGTTTGTTTCAAATACGGCATATTCTACTTCCTTAACGGAAAAGACATCTTTTAGACGTAGCAATTGATTTAATTCATCAATATCAAGTTTATTCTTTTTAAGTACTTCATAAATAATATTTCCTTTATGAATGACTAAAGCTGGCTTGCCTTCTAATATATAACGAGATCGTTTCTTTTTTTGTGCAATCAGTTCTACTAAATAAAGTAAACCACCCCAAAGAATAATGATGAAGCCTATTTCGGTGACACCAACATTTTTATCAAATAAAGCATTCCCGACGAGCTCACCCAAAACTACTGCTGCAATAAAATCAAACGCTGTTAATTGGGAAATTTGAGTCTTACCAAGTAATCTCGTCAATATAAATAAAGCAATAAAGCTAAAAATTGTATCTATGAACATAAATAAATATTTCACATAGAACACCATCCTTGCCTAAGCTATTGCTTATGCTTACCAAGATAAAGGTATTCATGTATGGAAAAAACCACCAGATAGTGCAATATGCATACTGATGGTTATGATTTAATTATTTATTGTTTTTGTCATCGTAACATGTGGAATCCCTGCATCCATAAATTCTTCTGAAATGACTTGATAGCCAAGTTGTTCATAAAAAGAGATAGCATGTACTTGTGCATTTAATTTCGCAAGTGTAACTCCTTGTTTCATTATTTCTTCTTCCATTTTTTGAATCATTTGTTTCCCAAATGATTTACCGCGTTTTGTTTGTAGTACACAAATACGTTCTAGTTTTCCATAATGATCAACAAATCTTAGCCGACTTGCTGCAATTGGATTTTTATTCTCATACCCAATAAAATGAATGGCGGTTTGATCAAATGTATCTAGTTCTATATCCTTAGGCACATGCTGTTCTTCAACGAAAACGGTCATTCGGACATGAAAAGCATCATTTTTTTCTTGTTCTGTTCTTGCAATTTTAATTATCATAGTTTTTCATTACCAAAAACAAATGACTCATGTACTGTCCATGAACCGTTGCCTAATTGATAGAGCAGTTGGAAACGATCTACCGTATCTGATAAATTAAATTTTTCCATTCGAAGACTGCCATAAATATCTGAGAACTCGTCATCTTTTAAGTCCTGGCCAATTGTAATGTGAGGGACAAAAGGATGTTCACTATCTTTTGGAAATTTACCTGAGTGTAACTTTTCATATAACAATGTTAGTTCATCGATTGGGTTCACTTTTAAATATATCGTATTAGATAAGGGGACAAAGGAACTTACCTTTTCTATGTTGATAGAAAAAGGCTTTAATTCATTGGCAATTTTTTTTAATTCTGGAACAAGCTCGTCAATTACTGCTTCATCCGCCTGGAATGCTGCTTTCAACGTGAGGTGAGGTGGGATTAGCTTGTAACGGCTATCATATCGTTTTCGATATGAATTTGCTAAATCTTGGATTTCTCTACTTGGAAAAATTGCGATACCATAATTCATCGAATATTACCTCCTAATTAATGATAAGTTTTGGGCTTTAAATGAAGTTGAAGGATGTTCATCATTCGAGGAAAGAATATAAACATCCATTTTCAGTTTGTAAATTTATCCTTTATTATAACAAAGATTACAAATTATTTTATAGCAAATGTGAAAGTTTTATAAAAAATATAATAATTAATTGCTAAACATTGTCGTTAGAGCGGTTATCATATCATTTTGCCAATATTTCCACGTGTGTAATCCATCTTCAAATTCTTTATATGTATATGTCGTTTCTTTTTCAGCAAGTAAAGATTGTAATTTTCGGTTTGGCGTTAAAAAGTCTGCTTGATCTTCTTCCAAAGTTTTTACTGCAGTTTCAGCTGTTCCGATTGTATGATAAATATCAATGGATTGAAGATTTGTAGCATTCTTAACTGCATTTAGAACGGTTTCGTTTACATATGGTGACTGCATAATCACTTTTCCAAATGTATGTGGATATTGAATGGCAGTCATCAGAGCAAGTGTACCTGCTAAAGAATCTCCCATTAAGGCGCGTGATTGTCCCATATGATATGAAGGAAGTAATGTATCAAGTAGCGGGACTACTTCCTGAACAAGAAACTTCATGTATGCTTCATTTTGTTTACCGTTAGGGTGGTATTTATTCCAACGGTCTTGTCGATTTTGATAATGGATCCCTACAAATACTGTATTTTCAATTTCCACCTTTTCATGGAGGCGATCACTAAATGTAGCAACACGCCCTAATTGAAAATAATCATTACCATCTTGCATGATACATATGTGGTATTTATAGAGCTCCGAAAAAGACTCCGGCTCATAGATTCGTAATGTAATTTTCTCGTTTAAATAGCGACTTTGTATGTCGTGATCAATTGTTTTTCCTTTTCTCGCCATCTTTACACCCCTCATTTACTTTATATGGATAGCGTACCATTTCTACATTCCAAAGTGAAGGAAGTTTCAATGTAAAGCATGCTGTTAATAAGTCTTAACGTCCAAATTTAATCGGCCTTTTTTATTTTGAGTATATCAAAAAAAATGTGATTTCACGTGCTACATGATGAACAGATCATGCAAATGAAATGAAAAGAATGGGTCAACCCCAAATCAGGGGTCTGACCCCAATAAACACTACACATCGTATTATTTCGTAGCGTTCAATTGTTCTTGATAAAGATTATAATATTGTCCTTTTGCACGCAGTAATTGTTCGTGGTTACCTTGTTCTTGAATTTCCCCGTTTTTTAATAAAATAATTTTATTTGCCTTTTGAATCGTGTTAAGTCGGTGTGCAATAATAAAACTAGTTCTACCTTTCATGAGTTGCTCAAGTGCTTCTTGTATTTTCACTTCGGTAATCGTGTCGATATTACTTGTTGCTTCATCTAATATGAGAATGGATGGTTTAGCAATAAATGCACGTGCAATTGCAAGTAATTGTTTTTGTCCTTGGCTAATACCACTGCCAGATTGATCTAACACCGTGTCATATCCATTTGGTAATTCCATAATAAAGTCATGTGCATTTGCATTTTTTGCTGCTATTAAAACTTCATCATCTGTTGCATCCAGTTTGCCGTAACGAATATTTTCCCGAATTGTATCATGAAATAAAAAAGAGTCTTGTAAAACAAATGCCATATGGGAGCGTAAACTTCCACGTTTCCATTTCCTTAAATCAATTCCATCAAGTAGGATTTCTCCGTCATTATAATTATAAAAACGGGAAATTAAATTAATAATGGTTGTTTTACCTGCACCAGTATGTCCAACGAAGGCAACAGACTCTCCAGCATCTACAGTAAAATCGATGTTTTTCAGTATGAGCTCATTTTCATATGCAAATGACACATGATGAAATTCAAACTTCCCATTCGTGTTTGGTATATCTACTGCTTCCTTTTCGTCTGTTTCTTCCTGTTCTTCATCTAATACGGCAAAAACACGCTCTGCTCCTGCCACGGCTGATAATAAAATATTAAATTGGTTCGATAATTCATTTAGTGGACGTGTAAATTGTCGCGAATACTCTGCAAAAATGACGATTATCCCGACGGTTACTAATCCGTCGCTATATATAACGAGTAATCCACCAACAAGGGCAATTAGTCCGAAACTAAGGAAGTTTAACATGTTCATTACTTTCGGTATAAATCCAGATATCGTCATGGCCCAGAAACCCGATAGTTTTAAATGATCATTACGAACATCAAATTCTCCTATTACACGTTCTTCTTGGGAAAAAGTCTTGACGACATGTTGCCCAGAAACAATTTCCTCGACATATCCATTTAACTCACCTAAATCTTGTTGTTGTAACTTGTATAAAGGACCAGTTCTTTTTGTAATCCAACGCATCGCAATATACATGATAGGGATAATGGACATGGTAACGATTGTAAGTAAAGGGCTTAAATATAACATGACTGCAACAGTACCAACTAAAGTAAGTACACTTGAAAAAATTTGGATAACTGATTGATTTAGCGTGTTATTAACATTATCAATATCATTTGTTACACGACTCATCAATTCTCCGTGCTGCCTTTTATCAAAATAGGAAATAGGCAGTTGGTGAAACTGATGAAATAATTGTTCACGCAGCGTATATACAGTGTTTTGGGCGATGCCAACCATCCAATAGTTTTGTAGAAAAATGGCTAATGAGTTAAAAAGAAAAATAATAATAAGCCAAATGAGTAGCATACCAAGCCCAGAACTTTCCTTTGTTATAATGTAATGATCAATTGCCATTCCAATCATAAATGGACCCATTAATCCAAGTACAGTACTGATGAGGACCATTAGAATCACAAGTGATAACTTTCCTTTTTCTTTCGCTAAATATGCCCATATACGTTTTATCGTTCCTGTTGTATTTTTAGCACGTTTCTTTTTTTGTAATGAAACATCATCTAAGGCTATCTTTTTGTATTGAAAAGGACGTTTTAGTTCATCAAGTAGCATGTGAATACTCCTTTCCAAATTGAGAAACTACAATTTTTTTATATAGTTCTGAGCTTTGTAATAACTCCGCATGAGTACCAATTGCAAGTAATTTGCCGCGTTCTAACAATAAAATACGATCACTGTTCATTGCAGTAGATATTTTTTGTGTAATGATTAATGTCGTTGTTTCATATTTAGCCATCGCTTGGAGTAGTCTTGCTTCAGTAGTCAAATCCAATGCACTTGTGCTGTCATCAAGCATTAAAATCTTTGGATGTCGAATGAGTGCCCGTGCTATCGAGAGTCTTTGCTTTTGACCACCGGAAAGGTTGACGCCGCGTTGCCCAATTTTTGTTTCATATTGGTCAGGTAATCCGACAATTGTCTCGTGAATTTGCGCATCTTTTGCTGCTTGCACAATTTCATTCATTGAGGCATTGTTCTTCCCCCAAGCGATATTATCGGCGATACTTCCGCTAAATAGTAGCGGACTTTGTGGGACATAACCAATACTCTTTCGTAAAGCATCTAGTTTATATTGTGTAATAGGGCGATCATCAATTGTAATTTTGCCATCTGACGTATCATAAAGCCGAGGTATTAACTGAAACAAGGAAGTCTTTCCTGAACCAGTTGCACCAATAATTGCTAGTTTTTCTTTCGGTTTGATTGAAAAGGTTACATTACGGAGAATAACTTCTTCTGAACCTGGATAGGTAAATGTAACATGTTGAAAATCAACCTTACCTTGTTTAATAGTAGACATATCATTTGCATCTTCTCGATCAATTAAATCTACTTCTGCAACCAATACTTCATTTAATCGGTCTGCCGATGCTTTTGCACGAGAAAACGCCATAATGATAAAGGTAAACATGGAAATTGCCATTGCTACACGCATCGCATAGTTTACAATTGCTACAACATCTCCGACTTCAGTCGTACCTGCAATAGATTGCATATTTCCAAACCATAAAATAAAAATTAAACTTAAATTCATGACGAAAAGTAATATAGGCATGGAGGATTCAACAAATCGAAACGTAAATCTTGTTACATCTGCCAAATCTTTATTTGTTTGATGGAAACGAGACTTTTCATGTTTCCTTCTCATAAACGCTTTAATTAAACGCATACCCGCCAAGTTTTCTTGCATGACCCGGTTTACATTATCAACTTTTTGTTGCAGTAAATTAAATAATTTGGATGCTTTTTTTAATACCCATAAAATAAAGCCAACTAGTAGCGGGACTGTAATGAGAAAAATAAGGGCAAGTCGTGCATTTACAACAAACGCCATGATCACCCCACCTAGTACAAGCAATGGAGCGCGTGACATAATTCTTAAAGCCATGAAAACAGTATTTTGAATTTGTCGAACATCATTTGTAAATCGAGTGACAAGGCCAGATGTAGGGTATTCATTTAAGTTTGCAAATGAAAAAGCTTGCACCTTGGCAAACAGTTTTTTGCGAATATCATAGGAAAATCCCAGACTTGTGTGAGAGGCATAAAATGAGTTCACGATACCGCATATAAAAGAAACAAATGCCAACCCAATCATAATACTTCCCCACATGATAATGTTATTTAGGTCTTCATGCATTACACCAGAATCTATCATTTTACCGAGAAAGAATGGGAGCAAGAGTTCAATAACTAGTTCAGTAAGCATTAAACAATAGGCGATGATGATCGAAATTTTATAAGGTTTTAAAAAGGATAAAATGTTTTTCACAGATGACCTCCATATACGATTTCTATTTAACATTAATAATAAGTATAATAGAAAATATTCTGCAAATCCATGTTTTTATTTCGGGAGTGGAAATATATATAGCTTATGTATATTTCTTTTTACTTTTCGGGAGTAAAAGCACAGCTCGTTCAACTGATCATCAGAAGGGACTGTCGTATAAAAATGAACCTTTTGATATTTTCAGGTAACACAACCATACTGCAACTTCCTAATTTAAGAAGAATTGATGACAAAACACACATAAATAGAACGAAAACTGTTATAAGTCCAGATTAAATGCATAGGTATATAAATGGAATAAAAAATAATACCTTGGGATGGGTGATTACATTGGATAAGAAGTCATCAAGAAACCAAAAGCCTACTGGCCAGAATTTGAAACAAGCGCAACTTGACCAATTCCGTGTACAAAACAAAGGAAAACCAATGACGACACAGGAAGGGAAAAAGATTTCACAAGACCAGGATCAATTAAAAGCTGGCATTCGCGGTCCTACGTTACGCCAAGACTATGAGTTTTTTGAAAAAATGTCCCACTTTAATCATGAAGAAATACCAGAAAGGGTCGTTCACGCTCGGGGTTACAGTGCCCATGGAGAATTTGAATGTTATCAATCGATGCGGCAAGTAACGAAGGCAGGATTTTTACAAGAACCTGGTAAAAGGACACCTGTAACTGTTCGCTTTTCTACTGTTCAAGGTCCTAAAGGTTCCTATGATACTGCAAGAGATTTACGTTGTAAGGGTGTCAAGTTGTTTACAGAAGAAGGTAATTACGATTTAACAACGATTGCGATGCCTGTTTTAATTAATCAAGATGCGATGAAATTCCCCGATGCAATGCACGCGTACCAATCAAAACAAAGTGATGATATACCAACAGCGTCTGGTGCACATGATCGGTTCTGGGACTATGTAGCCAATAATCCAGAATCTCTTCATATGGTACAGTGGATAATGTCTGATCGAGGCATTATAAGAAGTTATCGGATGATGGAATCATGGTCCATTAATACGTATCTATTTGTTAACGAAAAAGGTGTAGCAACCTTTGTTAGATTTGTATGGAAACCGCTTTTAGGTGTCCATTCGTTACTTCAGGATGAAGCACTAAAGATTGGGGGACTTGATCCAGACTTTCACAGGAGAGATTTGCGAGAAGCGATTGAAAAAGGTGCTTACCCTGAGTATGAACTAGGGGTGCAGTTAATTTCGATGGAGGATGAATTTAAATACGACTTCGATGTGCTTGACCCATCAAAGTTTTGGCCTGAAGAACTTATACCGGTTCAAATTATTGGTAAGTTAACACTAAATAAAAATATTAAAAATTACTTTACAGAATCAGAACAAGTTGCATTTAACCCTGCGAATGTCGTCCCTGGGATTGACTTTTCCAATGACCCTGTACTACAAGGAAGATTAATGGCATATCGGGATACACAACAACATCGACTTGGTAGTGCTAATTATGTAGAATTACCAATTAATCGACCACTCTGTCCATTTCATAATAATCAGCGACGAGGCTATATGAGGCAGCGTATTGATGTAGATAACGTAAACTATCATGAAAATTCTCTAGCAAATAACACCCCATTCACAACACCTCCAGAAGAAGGCGGCTATGCATCTTATCCAAAAAAGGTCGAAGGACACGTTATACGTGCGAGAAGTGATTCGTTTAAAGATTACTTTTCTCAACCAAGAATATTCTGGAATAGTATGACACCTATAGAAAGGCAACATACAATTGAAGGATTTAGCTATCAACTTGGAAAAGTAAAAAGTGAGTCTGTTCGTCAGCAAAATGTTAATTTACTAGTTAAAGTAGATAAGGAACTGGCATGTATTGTGGCAGACAATATCGGTGTAGCCCGACCAACAGGTAGCCATGTACCTGTTTCTACAAGCTACCCTTCCCTTAGTCAGTATCATACGCCTAAATATGCATATTCATTAAAGGTAGGTGTACTGATTAGCAATGGGTTTAACGGAAATGAGGTTACGAATCTACTCAATTTACTACAAGAATATGGTGTATTTTTTGTAATCATAAGTGAAACACTTGGTACGGTTACAGGTGATAACGGTGTTAATTTAAAAGTTGATGCAACATTTCTCACATCAAGCCCTTATTTACTTGATACTCTTTATGTTGTCGGAGGGAGTCCTAAAAATGAGGCGAAATTTAAGACTGACATAAGCAAATATATTAGAGTAGCATATGAACATTATAAACCAATAGGTGTTGCAACAACAGGAGAGCCGTATATGCAAACATTGGGCATCGGCACTTCACCAGGAGTAATTTATACCAAAAACAATGCTAACTTTGGAAATGAGTTTGTTTCTGCAATCGCACAGCAACGGTTTTGGGATAGGAAATAAGCGGAGAGGGAGGGGGCGAAAAGTTTAGTCAAAGCCTAATTTCCCTCATCCGCTTTCCAAATAAAAAGAGCCTGCATCTTCTTAGATTAAGGGGTTACGGGCTCTTTTAGTTAATCATTCCGATGTTAGTATAAAAATGGACATAGTAAATTGAAAAAACTAGTTGATAATATTTATAACACTTTATTAATTAGCAGTGTCCTAACATGAAAAGAGGAAGTGGCGATTGTGAATGTAAACTTGATGCAGTACGCATAGTGACGGCTGGAAAGCGGATGCTGATGTAGCTCGTGAGTTAAATATTTCAAAACACACTTTACACAATCGGGTAAAAAATTCAAGGAGAATAAGTACAAAACAAGAGAAGAAGCAAGAAGGAGCAATGAAATGAAAAATAAGACCATGATACATCTTAAAAGTCGTATACATGGTCTTTTCTATTTATATTACTAGAATTATTATGCTAAAGAATTAACCGAAGTATGCTACTCCGTTTCAAAAATTACTCTATATTTAATACCTGTTACTTCCTCTACAGTAGCCTCAATAAATTCCTGATATTGATCCACTAGAAAATAACGTTGAAATTCATTTTTACAAAAAACTATCAATGTATCTTCATTAATTATCCCATTTGTATGTACAAACCATGTATTATATTGGGGAACAGAAACCTTGATAGATATTAAATCTAAAATTTGTACCCAAATATCGTCATACGACCTTTTATTAGCAGAAGGATGATTTAGTAGTATATTATCAAATTCTTGTCTTGATAATGACGAATATTTTAGTAAGATTGTTGCCTCATTAAGATTACCATTATCTAATGCAGACTTAATACGTTCCTTATCAATAATTTTATAAATATCTTCACTAACAATTTTATTCATTTGGTATCACCTCTTCAGTCTATAATTTATAGCGAAATCAGGTTAATGTAAAATGGAGTAATGAATTTGCTATGTAATTTTTCTGTATGAAACATTATGAAGGGGGGGTGATCTGACACCACTAAGAAACAATAGGCCACACTAAAAAAAAAGAAATACTGTGTTTTAGGAGTTCGGCATCAACATATCGGCAATGTGAATGAAAAAATAAAATGGTATAGCGACTTCTAATAAAAAGCTAGAAGTCGCTATACTACAAGGTTTTAGTTAGTGATTCCGATTGGGCTCGAACCAACGACCTCTACCCTGTCAAGGTAGCGCTCTCCCAGCTGAGCTACGGAATCATATGTATTATTTTATTCAACAAATTATATTATAAATCGGATTTTCATATAAGTCAATTACTTTTGTTGAATATTGCAGCATGGCTCACCTTTTTATACATTTTTTTTGGTGTTTGACAAACACTGTTTGTAAAGGAGGTCATACAGATGAGTAAAGATAAAAAGAAGAAAAACAAAAGTAAAAAGGAATTAAATGAAATGAAAGGTGGAAAAGAAAGGCACCGTAGAAACAGATCATAAAGAGCCAAGAATTTTTTTTCTAGATTTTATAACAGGAACTTAAAAAAAGATGTTGTTACACGTAAGGTGTCATGAACTACTACTTAAAAAGAGGTGGGCATGACATCTTTTCTTATGCAATTTTTTATTTCATGTTGAATGGACATTATGAGTGAGTAACAAGCTTTATGTTTGATTGCTTTTATAAAAATACGCTAGGTGCTCTATATAATATAAAAACCCTATGCTGTTTCACAAACCTTAACAATTCTTGTGAAACAGCTAACAATACTAAGTCTCAAGACCTATATGAAAATACTTCCTAGGCTCGTTACCTCATTTTATTATAGCTAGTACAATAAATGTAAGATCAAGAAAGGAGGCATTTTATATGAAGAAATTCATGCTATTTATTGCAGGATTAATTGCGTTAATGATTTTGTTTATTAATCTTGGTCCAATGGTTTTATTGGGAGTTAGCATTTGGTTACTTTATGTTATTTTCAAGCAATTTATAAAAAGTACATCTACTATAGGCAAAGTAGGATGGATCATTGCCGGATTAATCGTACTTGGTATTGCCCTATCTAATATTTATTCAGTTATTGGTATTGCAGCCGCGTTTGGATTGTACTGGATTTATAAGCACTGGGGAAAATCAGATGACCCAGTTGTGACAATCATTGATAAGGATGATGACCCATTTAAAAATTTTGAGCGCCAATGGGCGGATATGAACCATTAATTATGTTCTATTAAACATAGGGTGTAATCCCGAAAAAGGAGAGAATATAAAATGACAAATATTTTTAAACGTATTAAGGATTCAGTTTCAGCTGATTTACACAATTTGATGGATCAAAAGGAGCAAAATAATCCAATAGCATCCTTAAATCAGTATTTACGACAAAGTGAGCGAGAAACAGAAAAAGTAAGACAACTCGTTGCGCGACAATATCGTTTGAAAGATGAGTTTACAAAGGAATATCATCAAGCACAGGATTTAGCAGATAAGCGATTGAAACAAGCTGCCATTGCTGAAAAAGCTGAAGAAATACAGATGTATGAATTTGCAATGAAGGAGTATGAAGAATATCAAACTCGTGCAGAGCGTATGAAAAAAGCTCGTGAAGAATCCATAGAACAATTAGAGATATTAGAACAAAAATACGAGGAAATGAAACATAAATTAAAAGATATGCGTTTACGCCGTATGGAATTAATGGGAAGAGAAAATGTTGCCCATGCGAGCCATCAAATGAATCGGATTATGGAAAATATATCTGATAAACCATTTTCTAAATTTGCTGAGATGGAACGTTACATTGAGGGATTGGAATACAAGGTGAATAGTGCATATTATCGTAGTACATTTGATAGTAAAATCTCAAAATTAGAGAAGGAAATGCAAAAACGTAGTGAAAATAGAGCATGACATTTATTTCTTACATGCAGGAAAAAGAACAATCATGTTATACTGAACAGGCGTAATACTTACGCCTGTTTGATTATATATATAGGGGGCTAGTCCCGTGTTTCATCGACTTTCAACTGATATGCTAAACTTAATCATGATAATTGGGGTAGCCCTATTTATTATAGAGATTGCCTTTTTTCACGGTGGAATGCTTTTTCCAGCGCTATTTGCTGTACTGATGATTTATGTAGGTCGGAAGTATTTTTATCAAATGTGGGGAAAAATTATATTTTGGCTAGGTGTCGTGAGTCTCGTATTTTCCATATTAAACATGATGGCAGTCCGTTTTTTATTAGTGGCAGGTATTGTTTTATTTATCCATGATTATTGGAAGACAAGACATGATGTCACACAGATTCAGCCAATATTAACGTATGATGATAATCCAGAAGAGCCACTAGAGCAAATCAAACCACTGTTTAATCATCAACTTTTTGGTGATCAAAAAACAGATGAGCGTGTATATAAGTGGCGTGATATTAATATTCACGGTGGTATTGGAAATAGAATCGTTGATCTGAGTAACACTGTATTGCCAAATGATACTATCGTTGTTTCAATTCGACATGTACTAGGTAAGATTGAGGTCTATGTTCCGTATGAGGTTGAAGTTAGTATTCAACATAGTGCTGTATTTGGACGGGCAAATATTTTTGGTAAAAAACATTGGAAATTAATGAATCAATCACTCATCTATCAAACAAAAGAATATGATAACGTGGCAAATCCGCGTGTTAAAATCATTACCTCGTTATTTTCAGGAGATATCGAGGTGAAACGGATATGAATTTAATTCTGAAACAGATCTTTACGGCAATTTTATACAGCATTTTACTAACCGCAATGACGACAGGTGCTTTGTTGATTGCTTTTCCAATTGAAAACTGGACAACATTTTTTGATTTAAAAGTTGGTGACATTCCTTTTCTTGCCATTATTATTTTTATGCCATTGCTTGCAGGATTTATATATGGGGTATCGTCCGCTATATATTGGCAACAAAGAGTTCAAAGCGTGAGACGCCAGCTAGATGATGTCATTGCAGGACAAGTAATTTCAAAAGATGAAGATACGTATCCTGAACTTGCAAAGATAGAGGAGCAAATTGATAAAGTCCAAGAAAAACTACGCATACAGACAGAGCATGTGCAAAAAATGGCAACAGAACGGGCGAATGAGCGAGAAAGAAGCTTACAGGAAATTGTTGTTCAAGAACGTAATCGTTTAGCTAGGGAGTTACACGATTCGGTTAGCCAACAGTTATTTGCTGCATCGATGATGATGTCGACAATTAATGAAACGAATCCACCTCAGGGAACTTCTATCAAACGACAGTTGCAAATGGTGGAAAAGATGATTCATCAATCACAATTAGAAATGAGGGCACTACTGCTTCATTTACGACCAGTACCGTTAAAGGGCAAGTCAATTCAAGATGGAATGGAAGAGCTTTTAATGGAACTTACTCATAAAGTACCAATGGAGATTGAATGGAAAATTGAACAGTTTCAAGTTGAAAAAGGTGTGGAGGATCAGTTATTCCGTATCTTACAAGAGGCAGTTTCAAATACACTACGGCATGCAAAAGCTACGATGTTACATGTGATGTTGATTGAGCGGGATGAGACAATTATATTGCGTATTGTTGATAATGGAATAGGATTTGATGTAGAAGAGACGAGAACAATGAGTTCGTATGGCTTAAGTAACATGAATGAACGCGCAATTGAAGTTGGCGGGACAATGAAATTTATAAGCATACCAGGTGAAGGAACAAGGTTGGAAGTAAAAGTACCCAAGGTCGGAGGTGTCAATCATGATTAAAGTTTTATTTGCGGATGATCACGAAATGGTTCGGATTGGTGTAACATCTTATCTTTCTGCACAGCCTGACATGGAAGTAATTGCGGAAGCTGATGATGGTGGAGCAGCTGTTGACCTCGCACTTTCTTTGCGGCCAGATATTATTTTAATGGATCTCGTAATGAAGGAAATGGATGGAATTGAAGCTACTAGAAATATTATGGCAAAATGGCCGGAAGCAAAAATTATTATTGTAACGAGCTTTTTGGATGACGAAAAGGTATATCCGGCTCTGGAAGCTGGGGCTACCAGTTATATGTTAAAGACTTCGAAAGCAAATGAAATTGCAGAGGCAATCCGCGCAACGTATGGGGGACATCCAGTCTTAGAGCCAGAAGTAACTGGAAAATTAATGAATCGCATGCGAAAACAGTCAACAACCGAATTATACGAGGATTTAACAGATAGAGAAATGGAAGTTTTATTATTAATCGCGCAAGGGAAATCAAATCAAGAAATTGCTGATGAACTTTTCATTGCTTTAAAAACGGTTAAAGTTCATGTTAGTAACGTCTTGTCAAAACTACAGGTTTCAGACCGTACACAAGCGGTTATTTATGCATTTAAACATGAACTAGTTAAATAATAGGGGAGTGGTGAAATGAAATATCCTCGACCAACCCCCAATTTCGACTGGAAATACGGTTAAAGATGACGAAAAGCTTCCGCTGAGCTTGCAGTACTATGTGACCAACTTGGGGGTATGTTCGTTATTGAATGGCAGTGTATCACCGTATGCCAGTAATAGCTTACCTGGCCCGATATGCAAAGCTTGGCTTATATTGGTTCGAAAACGAATAAGCTTCGACTCAGTGCAGTGGCTACGTTATTACCACATTATAAACCTTTCAACATTGTAGAATGCTATAAATTACTTGCAACACAATTCCCCGAAAGAATTAATGTAGCAATAGGAAGGGCACAGGTGGTGCTATAAGACATCCACTTCAAAATTAGAGGGGGGAGTTAAAGTATGATAAGAGAAGGATGAAAAGCCTGTTCGTCACTTCTTGAACACTTTATGAAGATTGCTGAGATCTTATTCACTTTAACTAATAATAGCGTTTGATAGCTGATGTTATCCATGTATAATAGGAGTAAGAAATGAAACCGCTATTTTCTATGTAAATATACGCAGTGATAATATTTTTTTGTAGTAGTATGCTCAATGATTAACAATCCTTTTTGCGCATATCGACATCAAAGTAGTTGGTTAGACGCTAAAAAACAGTGATAGATAGGTAATGAAAGTGTGGAGAGAAAATATGAACTGTTTTGGTCCAGATGAAATTATTGATATTACAATTAAAAAGGGAACCGAAAAATCGCAAATGCCAAGAAAAAAGATTGAAGTACTCGCCTTTTTGGGGGGAGCGTTTATTGCTTTAGGCTATTTAGCTTATGTACGAGTTTCAGGTAATTTACCGAGTGAGTGGGGAAGCTTACCTCATTTTCTAGGAGCAAGTGTCTTTCCAATTGGGCTCATTTTAATACTTTTAGGCGGTGGTGAATTAATTACTGGCAACATGATGGCAGTTGCCGCAGCATGGTTTTCAAATAAGATTACATTTTTAAACTTGCTAAAAAATTGGGGGATAGTCACGTTTTTTAATTTTTTAGGCGCTATTTTTGTTGCCTATATGTTTGGACATGTTGTTGGGTTAACTGAAGGGGAATTTCTAGAAAAAACAGTGATGACTGCACAGGCAAAAGTGGACTCCTCATTTATAGAAGCATTTATATCTGGAATTGGTTGTAATTGGTTGGTCGGTATTAGTGTTTGGCTTTGTTTTGGGGCAAAGGATTTTGCCGGTAAAATACTTGCAATTTGGTTTCCAATCATGACTTTTGTATTGATTGGTTTTCAACACGTTGTTGCAAATTTCTTTATTGTTCCAGCTGCTATTTTTGCTGGAAAATTAACATGGTTAGCGTTTCTTCAAAATATCATTCCAGTTTGGCTAGGGAATGCAGTTGGAGGTGCGGTATTCGTTAGTGGACTATATGTTTTAGCATATAAAAAGTTTGAGGAAAGAGATGAAGAAGTAACCAAGCATAAGAGAGAAACGATATTTAATCAGGCTAGTCCTAAGAAGGGTGAAAAAATACATAGTTAATATACATATTTTTACCAATAATGATAGATGTAAAGTGACTAATATGTTGAGGATATAAATATTAAAATGATAGATTTACGCCACATATCTTCCTCAAATAAGTTTGATGGTGATGTTAGTTTGAAAATGTACAACGAATATCATCTTTTTTGCGTGAAATACTCTCGAAACTAATGAAAATGTCCCGGATTTTTAACTGTTGCATATGTATATATGGGACTGAAAAGATTAGGAAGGGATAGGTGGTTTTCATGGATCGTAAAGATGAAAAAAGTGTCGATAAAGATCACATTGATAATGATAAAAGAGTTTTTAAAGATGAAAAAGATGAGCAATTAGAACAATATCGCCATAAAAACACGGGACCGGGAAAGAAAATGACAAATGAAAATGCAATAAAGGTTTCCAATGACCAGACGTCATTAAGAGCGGGAAGACGCGGTCCAACATTATTGCAGGATTTTCATTTTTATAAAAAGCAAACCCATTTTAATAGGGAACGTATTCCTGAAAAAGTGGTGCATGCTAGAGGCTTTGGTGTGTATGGAGATTTCGAAGTATACAAATCTCTCAAGCATCTCACAAAAGCACATTTTTTAGGTGAGGCAGGACGTAAAACACCTGTATTTGTTCGCTTTTCTAATTTTATTGGTAGTAAAGGATCAAAGGATACAGCAGTTGATATACGTGGCTTTGCAACAAAGTTTTATACACAAGAAGGAAATTATGATATGTTAGCGCTTCAGTTTCCAGTATTTATACTTGCGGATGCAATGAAATTTATGGATGTTACACATTCAGTAAAGCCAAATCCGATTACGGACGTTCCCCAGGCGACTGTAGCTCATGATAGCTTTTGGGACTATGTCGCAAATAATCAGGAATCTGCACATATGGTGATGTGGCTTATGTCTTTACGAGGACGACCAAGAAGTTGGCGTATGATGGCTGGTTGGCCAATCAATACGTTTCGTTTTATCAATGAACAAGGAAAGTCAACATACGTTAGATTTAAATGGATTCCTAGGCTTGGTGTACACTCATTGTTGCTGGATGAAGCGAATATAATCGGCGGGGTCGATCCAGACTTCCACCGTCGGGATATCATAGAAGCGATTGAAAAAGGGGCATACCCAGAATATGAATTAGGGATACAGTTGATTAATGAAGAAGATGAATTTAAGTATGATTTCGATATTTTAGATGACACGAAACTTTGGCCTGAGGAAGAAATTCCTGTGCAATCTGTTGGAAAATTGACATTGAATCGTCTTGTAGATAATTTCTTTGCCGAGGAAGAACAGTCGGTATTTGATCCTTCTAATGTCGTTCCAGGAATTGATTTTACGAATGATCCCGTCTTACAGGGGAGGGCAATTGCTTATAGAGATACAGAATTATATCGACAAAATTCCGCGAACATTGAGGATATCCCGGTTAACAGACCGCTTGTAGAAAGAAACTATAATTTGCGTGATAGTTATCAGAGACATCGTATTGATGTTGACGCAGTAACCTATCATAATAATTCGTTAGCAGACAATACGCCTGCTGAATCTACGTTTGAAGAAGGTGGATTTGTTCATTATCCAGAAAAGGTTCAAGGGCACGTAACAAGGGAACTTCCTAGTGATTCTTTCTATGATTACTTTTCACAGGCAAGATTATTTTGGAACAGTATTACTTCTTTTGAAAAACAAGACCTTGTTGATACATTTATTTATCATCTGCAAAATGTAAAAAGTAAATCAGTTAGGCAGCAAAACGTGGAGATGTGGGCGCATGTTGATAGGGAAATGGCCTGTATCATTGCTGATAATATCGGGGTAGATCGACCACAGGCAACGAACGTACCAGTTACGAAAAGCTCACCAGCAATAAGTGAAGCAAACACTCCGCATTACGCTTATACACAAAAAGTAGGTGTCTTAATTGAAAATGGATTTAATAGTGAAGAAGTAAGAAATACATTAGACACGCTGAAACAGTATGGTGTATTTATCGATATTATTAGTGAAAAGCTTGGTCATGTCACGGGGTCTGATGGTACGAAATTAAAAGTAGATGGGACATTTACTACAAAATATCCAGTATTGTACGACTCTATTTATGTTGTTGGAGGTAGAGCGGATAATCAAGCTAGATTTAATCAAGATTTAATGGAATTCATTTATGAACAATATAAGCATTATAAGCCAATTGGTGTCGCTACAACAGGACAACGATATTTGCAGCCATCAGAAAATAATAACTTGTTAGGTGTTGTATTTGCCGCAAACAATCCAAACTTTGGCGAAGAATTTGTAGGTGCGATTGCACAACAAAGATTTTGGAATAGAACGTAATGAAAGGAAAGGCTTCACATGAGCATATGTGAGGTCCTTTTTTATTCCTATTATTGAAAAGTATTATCATTATAGTCATAATAATAGTAATAGACTATTATTATGGGGGATGAGGAAATGGAGATTAGACAATTAGAATGTTTTTTAGAAGTCTGTAAAGAATTACATTTTACAAGAGCTGCGGAAAATCTAAATATCTCCCAGCCGTCTTTGAGCCAACAAATTAAGAATTTAGAGTTTGAAGTAGGTGTACCACTGTTTGACCGAATCGGAAAAAGAACGGCATTAACCGAGGCAGGGAAAATATTACGACACCATAGTCAACGCATTTTCTTTGAACTAGAACAAGCTCGGTCCGCACTACAAGATTTAAATGGGTTACAAAGAGGAAAACTTACAATTGGTTCATTGCTAACAACTACGCATTATTTACTACCGCAAGTCATTTTTAATTTTAAAAAAATGTATCCAAATATTGCACTAACTGTATTAGGAATGAGAACAGGTAAAATTAAAAAGGAAATACTTGAGAACAATCTAGATTTAGGTATTACTTTTTTACCAATAGAAAATGATGAACTTGAAACGATTTCTTTATTTACAGAAGAACTTGCATTGGCACTACCAATAAATCATTCGCTTACAAATGTAGAAGAAATAGAATGGAAGGTGATAGAACAAATACAAACTGTATTACTACCTGAAAATTATTATTTGCGCATGCTTATTCAATCATATTGTAATGAAGCGGGAGTTTATTTGAAGCCAACTCTGGAAATGACGACATTGGAGTCTATTGTGCAAATGGTTTCAGAAGGAATTGGTGCGACAATTTTACCTGTACCATATTTAGATTTTATTAATAATGATAAGATTGTAACGGTAAAACTTGTCAACCCAACACCAATGAGACAAATTGGACTTTTGTACAGAAAAGATAAATACATGTGTACAGCAACGCAAATATTTATAAATCAGCTTGTAGATATAAGTAAGTCTTTAAATATATACAAACAAGAGGCAAAATAATACGGCCCCTTGTTTGTATATGAACTAACCATTTTTTACATCTTCCATGCTTGCTCCAAAATTAATATGATAAACTTGTTTATCAATTAATAAAGCAGGTACAGATTTGACGCCGAAAGATTCAGCTTCTTCTATTCGAGAAGCATCATTGCCAAAATGTACGACTTCTACATCAATCTTTGACTTATCTAAATATGTTAGTATCAATTGTTCAGCGTCAACACAGACAGGACAGCCTGCATGATAAAAAATTGCCTTTTTCATTTTTATTCCCTCCTTAAACTTGACTTATCTATACCATAAGCTGTGTAGCGCTACAAAACAATACAAAATATCCTATCAGTCTGATAGGTTAAAACAATAGGTTGCTATGAAATGGAACGATGTATATGCTACACTATATAAAGATTCTGAATAAGTTTAAGACAGTTTTTGGAGGTAGTCTGATGAATCTAAAATGGCTGGAGTGGGCGAGAAGAATACAAGCATTATCACAAGCTGGTTTAACTTTTTCAAAGGATCCGTTTGATATAGAGCGATATGAAGAACTTAGAGAGATTAGTGCTGATATAATCGCAACATATACGGAACTGGAGTTCGAACAAATTCAGAATATCTTTCTACAAGAATCAGGATATCCAACACCAAAAGTTGATGTAAGAGGTGTTGTTTTTCAAAATGGAGAAATCTTATTAGTAAAAGAAAGAAATGATGAGAAATGGGCATTACCTGGAGGTTTTTGTGAAGTAGGTTTATCTCCGTTAGAGAATGCTATCAAAGAGGTCGAAGAAGAGTCAGGATTTCAAGTGAAAGCTGTGAGGCCGTTAGCGCTATTAGATATGAATATTCATGCACATACGCCACAGTTACACCATTATTATAAGTTGTTTATTCAGTGCGAAATTGTTGGTGGAGAAGCAACAATCGGTATGGAAACAAATGATGTACAGTTTTTCTCTAAAGCGCATTTACCTGAACTGTCTACCGGTAGAAATACGATGTCGCAAATAAAGAGTATGTTTGCATTTGCGGAAGATCCTTTTAAAGAAATGATGATAGATTAGTAATTGTGAATGATATCTGATAATAGTTATGAAGAATGACTACATAGAATATGATTGGTTTAGACATGTTTTTAAAAAAAACCATGTCTTTTAATAAATAGAAAATCTAAATGGAGAGGTAATGTCATGAAAATAGGAATGATTGGAATTGGAGATATTGCTAAGAAAGCATATTTACCAGTATTAACACAATTAAGTGGGATTGAATTACATATTTGTACTAGAAATAAAGCTACTTTACAAGAGGTTACTGAAAAATATCGCCTGCAACATTCGTATGATGATATGGAGCAATGGCTTGCAAGTGGGATAAAAGCTGCTTTTGTCCACTCATCGACTGAATCTCATGAGCAAATTATTGATACATTATTAGACCACGATATTCATGTGTATGTAGATAAGCCAATCACATATGATGGAGAATCATCGAAGCGACTTATAGAAAAGGCGCAGCAAAAGGGATTACTATTAATGGTTGGATTCAACCGTCGGTATGCACCACCTTATGAGAAATTAGCAGATTTACCGAATCCTAATATGGTTATCGTTCAAAAAAATCGTGCACATCATGTCAATGATATCCGGACCTTTATATTTGATGACTTTATTCACGTTATTGATACGTTACTATATTTATTTCCGTATTCCATTGAACAAATGCATGTTCGTGGCAAACAAGACGAACAGGGCCTCCATCATGTTGTCTTACAGCTTGAAGCAAATGAAGGTACTGGAATCGGAATCATGAATCGAGATTCGGGGACGACAGAAGAACATGTGAAAGTGTTCAGTTCCAACGAAACACGTACGGTTCAAAATGTAAATGAAGTGAGTAGTCATCAAAATAAAGATGTCGTTCAGTTAGGCAGTAATGACTGGGAACCAACATTACATAAGCGAGGTTTTCATGCCATCATTGCAAGATTTTTAGAAAAGGTAAAAAGTAACACAATGAACGTAACGGACTATGAACAAGACTTACGAAGACATCTTTTGGCAGAAGAAGTCGTACAAGCGCTAATTGATAAATAATAGAATGACAAAAAGGCTAGGACAAAACCAAAGTGTCAGACGCTTATGTCCCCGCCTCTTTATTAAGGTTGCAATTCGTGATTGTTGTACGAAGTCACGAATTACCTCATTCATTTGATGAAAGAATTTGAAAATAGACAAGCCAAGTATAGCGGATAGATTTCATTAAAGTGATGTGGGTCACTGCAATGGATGCAATAAATGACTATCATATATATACATACAATAAGGAGGCTATATATATGCGTTCATTTACTGCAGAACATACACCAGCTGAGATAGTAAAGGTTTTCCCGTATGCGAGTGATTTGTTTAAGGAAAACCACATTGACTTTTGTTGTGGCGGTGACAAAATATTAAGAGATCAATTTAAAGAACATCAAGTTGCAGGCGATACAATATTATTTGAATTAAATACACGCTATGAAAAATGGCTGGAGAATGGTCATCAAGCGAAGGATTGGGATTCTGTATCTATTTCCAATTTGGTTGATTATATTGTGGATCATCATCATGGTTATTTGAAGAAAGAATTACCCGCATTAAGTAAGTTTGTTACGAGGGTATTTCATGCCCATGGAAGTAATCAACCCCATTTGAGAGAATTACATCGCCTTTATGATGAATTTAGCCAGGAAATGGCAGAACATACGATAAAAGAAGAAGAGGAAGTTTTTCCATTAATAAAAGAATATGCAGTGAAACCGAGTGAAGAACTTTTGGAAAGAATTAGAATAGCAAATGGTGGTTTAGAAGCTGAACATGAATTTGCCGGAGATTTATTAAAAAAAATACGGCAAGTCACAAGCGGTTTCGAACCACCTGTAACTGCATGTGGAACTTATCGTGTCACATATGCACGTCTAGCTGAAATGGAGTCAAATACGTTTGAACATATTCACTTAGAAAACAATATATTGTTTAAACGGTTGTAAAGGAAAAAAGTGTTTTTCCATACGATACAAACTGTAAAAAGAAAGACAAGTAAATAAGGAAAAACAGCGGCTGTCTCCTATTTAAATGAGCAGCCTTTTTTAAATGGTATGAAGTAGGAATAAATTCTGCAAAATAGTTAGTCGAACAGCTAAAAAGATTACTTATGATCAAGCCCATTCCAAAAAAATTGTAAAATCTGATCGACCATTTTATCTACAGATGAAAATATTGGTTCATTATTAGCATTGCGATAATTACCTACTTGTAAAAGGGCAATATAAGTATGTGCTACAAATTTTGGGTGAATATGATGTGGTATTTCATTTTTTTGTATTGCGTTTTGAATCGCTATCTCAATAGAAGAATACATATTTTCCTCGGCTTGCTGTATGCTTTGTATTTGTTCTTTTGTTAAAGCACTCCTTGTTTCACGCATAAAACCATTCATATCGATATGAACTGTAGCTTGTAAATGTGCTTTTGTAATTTCTTTTAAGCGGACTTGTAATGGTTCATCCCTATTTAAAACTGTGTCGATTTGTTTTTGTATACGATACATCATTTGTACCATTGATTCTGTAAATAAATCTGCTTTACTAGCATAATAATAGTAAACAGTAGCTTTCGTAACGTGCGCTTTGCTAGCAACTTCATCTATTGATACTTCTTGATAACCTTGATTTAAAAACAGAGAAGTAGCAGCTTCTAAAATTGTTTGCTCAGTAGGTTTTTTTAAATCATTTGCACGAGGTCGGCCTAGGGACTTTTTATAACTAGCCATCTGTATCCCCCCAATATGTTGGTATAATACATCATTATACCATAGGAAATTTAATAATTACGAAATAATGATTGAAAATTAACTAACCAGTATATATAATTAATTGTATTGAAATTTACTAGCGAAGTTTACAAGAAACCATATCTCCATGCACGGGGTTTGGAAGGGGTATAATCAACAACTTGTTACATACTAAATCAAGGGTGTTTGTAGAAAAAGAGGAGGTAAGTGAAATCATGCAAAGTTTTTTAAATAAATGGGGCCAAATCGTGGCTAATTCAAAAAGTAGATGGTTTATAAGTATTATTTGGGTTGTGATTATTGCTATTTTTTCAATTTCTTGGCCGTCTGTAAATAAAGAGGTAGTTGGTTCAAATAATCTTTTGCCAGATGATGTGATGTCCATTGAAGCAAATAAAATAATGAACGAACAATTTCCTAATCATGCTGGAGTACCTTTATTAGTCGTTTGGCAACGAGATGGTGGCTTACAAGAGGCGGATTTTGAAACAATACAATCATTATATAAAGTACTGGGAGAAAAACCGTTAGCTTATCAATCAGAAATTCCACCTTTTGATCAAATGCCAGCTCAGGCATTAGCTGCCGCATCGTCAGAAGATGGTGAAGCAATTGTAACTCCGATATTTTTTAGTAAACGGGCAGAAACAGATCAGTTAAAAGATGCTGTAAGTAATTTAAATAAAATGGTGGATGGGATTTCGGACCAATCTGAACTACAGGTACAATATACCGGTCCAGTGTCCATTCAAATAGATGCAGTAAGTTTATTTAGTCAAGCGGATGTTAAGTTGTTAATTGCAACCGTTGTTATTGTGTTGGTTTTATTAATTGCTTTATATCGTTCGCCAATATTGGCTTTTATTCCGTTAATAGCTGTAGCTTTTGCTTATGGGTTAATTAATCCATTGTTGGGACTGATGGCAAGCAAAGGCTGGATAGAAGTTGATGCTCAAGCTGTTTCGATAATGACCGTCTTATTATTTGGAGCTGGAACGGATTATTGTTTGTTTTTAATTTCAAGGTACCGTGACGAATTATTATTGGTTGAGAATCAATATACCGCGCTTCGCAGGGCAATGAGTAAAACCGGGGGAGCTATTATGATGAGTGCAATGACAACTGTACTCGGGCTATTCACGTTGTCACTAGCACATTATGCATCTTATCACCGTTTTGCAGTACCATTTAGTTTAGCTATTTTTGTTATGGCGATTGCATTGATGACAATTCTCCCAGCATTATTGGCGTTGTTTGGTAGAGTCGCTTTTTATCCATTTATCCCTCGGACAGAAGAAATGAGAAGAGAGCTTGAGAAAAAGAAAGGGAAAAAGCTACGCGATTCAAAAGGGAAAAGTCGCTTACGTACGATGACGGGCGAACTTGTAACGAAAAAGCCAATCCCGATTATTGTTGTTTGTATGATTCTATTGGGCGGATTAGCCTTATTTGTACCAAAAATAGAATACACGTATGGTTTGCTTGATTCATTTCCAGAAGATATGCCTTCACGAGAAGGATATACTTTGATTTCAGAACATTATGCTGCGGGAGAAGTAGCTCCTATGTATGTAATTTTAGAAACTGTTGGCAAGTCGGATGTTGATTTAAAAGAAAAATTAGCCGCATTACCTTATGTTAGTGCAGTAAGTGATGGCAAGATAGGGGAAAGTAATGAGAACATTTTATCCTATGAAGTAACTTTAGCAATTGACCCGTATTCACAAGAAGCGGTGGACCATGTGCCTGCGATTAAATCGTTAGCGAAAGATTCGATGAAAGAAGCAGATATTTCTAAAGGTGAGGTTTGGATTGGAGGAGAAACAGCGACACTTTATGATACTCAAAAAACAACCAATCGGGATCAAAACATCATTATGCCAGTTGTGTTAGGCATCATGGCGTTATTATTGGTACTATATTTCCGTTCCCTTCCAGCCATGCTTTATATGTTAACAACTGTTGTATTTTCATTCCTATCAGCACTAGGAATTGGGTGGATTGTTATACATTACATTTTAGGTGAACCAGCCATGCAAGGTTTAATCCCACTTTATTCCTTTGTTTTCTTAGTAGCACTTGGTAGTGATTACAATATCTTTATGATGTCGAGTATATGGCGAAAAAGAAAAACGTTACCACATAAACAAGCAATTTCAGAAGGTGTAGGAGAAACTGGGTATGTCATTTCCTCAGCAGGTCTTATTTTGGCAGGGACATTCGCTGTATTAGCAGTATTACCGATGCAAGTGTTGGTTCAGTTTGGTACAATTACAGCTATCGGGATTTTATTAGATACCTTTATTATTAGGCCGTTATTTGTGCCAGCAATTACAACAGTTCTTGGAAAATATGCATTTTGGCCTGGAAAACTGTGGAGAAAACAGGATAATACTGTTATGTCTGAAAAAGAATAAGTATGAATGTATTTTTCATTTATAGTTAAATTTACGGGCTGGATATATTCCAGCCCTATTATTATGTTTTTCTCTTTATAAATGAGAAAATGTTTATAGAGAACGCAGAGGCTTTTCAATCATTGAAACGTTATATTTTTAGAAATATCATTGCTAAATATGGTATAGTGAAGTAGTATTTATGTGAATGGACTCACAATTTAGCAAACATATGAAGAAAGTAATAGGATTTTTTAAAAAAGGAGCAAATCATCGTGAAAATTGGTATTGATAAAATTGGGTTTTATACCCCACATTTATATGTAGATATGAATAAATTAGCAGTTGCCCGTCATGTTGAACCTGAAAAGTTTACAATCGGGATTGGTCAAAGCCAAATGGCTGTACCTCCGTTAACACAGGATTCCGTCACGTTGGCAGCTAATGCAGCGCTAGAAATTTTGGATGAAGAAGATAGAAACCAGATTGATCTCGTTATTTTTGGAACTGAATCAGGCATTGATCATTCTAAATCTGCCGCAGTTTATGTGCATCATTTACTAGGAATCAATCCACATGCGCGTAGCATCGAAATGAAACAGGCTTGTTACAGTACAACAGCAGCGATGCAATTAGCAAAAGGACATATTGCACTTCATCCTGAAAAAAAAGCGCTCGTTTTAGCATCAGATATTGCACGCTATGGTTTAAATACTGGTGGAGAAGCTACACAAGGTGCAGGTGCTGTTGCAATAGTCATTAGCGCCAATCCGAGCATTATGGAATTAGAAAGTGAAAGTGCATATTTTACAAATGATATTATGGATTTTTGGCGTCCAGTATACTCTGATACTGCATTTGTTGATGGTAAATTTTCTAATGAACAATATATTGCATTTTTTAATCAAGTTTGGGGTCAGTATAAGGAACAGACGGGGGCAACATTAGAAGATTTTGAAGCAATTTGTTTCCACCTTCCTTATACGAAAATGGGCCTTAAAGCATTACGCACTGTTTTAGATGAAACATCGGAAGCCGTGCAAGAGCGTTTGTTAAACCATTATCAAATTAGTACGACATACAATCGAAATGTCGGAAATATTTATACGGGATCACTTTATTTAAGTCTCCTTTCATTTTTAGAACAAGCCCAAAATTTACAGGCAGGTACAAAAATTGGACTATATAGTTATGGTTCTGGTGCAGTAGGGGAGTTCTTTGCAGGGGTATTGCAACCAAACTTTGAGCAACATGTACAAAGGGACAAGCATGAAAAACTATTAGCTAATCGTAAAGAGTTATCAATTGCGGAATATGAAGAAGTATTCCAACAAACACTCCCAACTGATGGATCAACAGTGGAATTAGATATTAATCAGGATCCAGCAATAATTTGCCTTGCTGGAGTGACTGAAAATAAACGCCAATATGTAAATAAAAACAACTAAAGTAATGAAAGTGAACATAAGGGGCTGGCTCTCTCATTTAAGGGGGTCAGACCCCCTTTTCCTATTTATTCCTAGTGTGATTTTGTTTAATTGTCATTTTAAGTGGTAATTTAATACTATGTTGATAACGATGAGGAAGGAGTGCAACAAAAATGGAACTAACAGTAAAATGGAATAAAAAAATGGCTTTTTCAAGCATGACACCATCAGGACATGATATAAAAATGGATGCGTCGGAAAAAGTGGGGGGAGAAAATACAGGTGCCAGACCGACGGAATTATTGCTAAATGCTGTAGCAGGATGTACTGGGATAGACATCATATCCATATTAACCAAAATGCGTCTAAATCCTACGAGTTTTGAAATGAAAGTAGCAGGAGAACGTGCTGAAGCACATCCGAAACGGTTTACAAAAATTCATATTCATTATGCACTGGAAGGGGATGTACCGGAAGAGAAGGTTGTACGGGCGATTACATTATCAAAAGATAAATATTGCACGGTTGCCCATTCATTAAATGCTGAAATAACGGCAAGTTATTCGATTAATGGTGCGGAGGGAAAAGAAATTGTGTGAATGTGAGGTAATGAAATGCTAAATTTAGGTCATCATGAATGGAGGTAGAAATTTTTTGCGTGGAAGATTGGAGTTGACCTACCAAACGAAAAAAGGAACAGAGGCAACATTTACTTCTGAAGATCTATTGGCTAAGAAGGCAATCCTTCTAATAGGCGACTTACAAAAAACGGGTAGAGTAAAATCGGTTGTTTTTATTGACACACATGAAAATAAATGGACGTTAAAAGAACTTAAAAAGCAACAAGAAGAAATACAGGAAGAGCCGCATGATGTGGAAGTTTACTTTGATGGAGGATATGATAAGTCACTAGCGGGATTAGGCATTGTTATTTATTATGAGCAGCGTCAAAAGACATACCGTAAACGTAAAAATGCACGTATTGAGCAAATTTTAAATAACAACGAGGCAGAATATGCCGCCTTACATCTAGCTGTTCAGGAGTTAGAGGAGCTTGGTGTTCACCATTTGCCTGTAACGTTTTTTGGAGACTCTCAGGTCGTTATAAAACAAATGAGCGGCGAGTGGCCGTGTTATGAGGTTGAATTAGTAAAATGGGCTGACCGAATCGACGAAAGACTAGAACAGCTTGGGATTCAGGCTACGTATCAATTAATTCCTAGAAATGAGAACAAGGAAACGGATCAATTAGCAATACAGGCGCTTAAGAGAATTGAGATTTCCAGTGTTATGGAAATAAATAAGGCGTAAGATTGAAAGAAATGAAACTAATTGCATCCTATTAAATGAGTGGCATGTGGATAATGGATGATTTTTCAAAAGGCTGGGACAAAACCAAAGTGTCAGACCTCTCAACTACTATATTTAGTATTATATACTGAAATTTTTATTAATTATAGTAGTTGGACGAGGAAGTCAGATTGTCCCAGTCCCTTATTTTATTTTAGTTGTGTTACTGCAATGCTTTATCTAAAACTTCTATATTTCGATACATTAAACTAAAATAGTCCTCGTTATTAGCAATATCTGCATCCGTTAAAACCTCTAAATTGTGTAAATATAAAGGTTCGGCTGCAATCTCTTTTTGAATAATCTCAGCCACTTTCGGTGTAATATTTTGTTCGAAAATGATATATTTAATATCTTTTTCTTGGGCTTGTTTAATGATGGTTACTAAATCCTTTTGGGAAGGTTCTTCTGATGAAGACAAGCCTGCAATCGGAATTTGCTCAATTCCATAATCATTTTCCCAATAACCATAAGCGGCGTGTGATACGAGTATTTCAGGATTCTTTTTCGTCTTTACTAAGTTTTGAAATGCTAAATCCAAATTCTCTAAATTACTTTTTAGTTCCTGATAATTATCCTCAAATGTTTCCTTTTCCTTAGGCATAAAAGAGATAAGTGTATCTTTAATATTTTTAGCTATTTGGATAGAGCGTATTGGGTCTAGCCAAACATGAGGATCATGGTCACCGTGATGATGATGATCATCGTGAGCTTCATGCTCATGATTCTCAAGTAATGGTATATTTTTTGCAGTTTCAACTAATGTGATATCTTCCTTTTTTAAAGCAGACGCAATTGTTTCAGCATATGGTTCAATACCTAAACCGTTATAAAAAAACGCATCTCCTTTTGCAATATCAACCATTTGCTTTGATGTTGGTTCAAACGTGTGAGCATCTGCACCAGGAGGAAGTATTGTCTTAACCTCAACAAATTTCCCTCCAATTTTCTCAGTGAAATCCTGTAATGGATAAAGTGTTGTATAAATCATTAACTTCTCGCTTCTATCACGAGATGAATCTTCTGCGCCACATGCGCTTAAAACAACGAGTAATGTCAATCCAATGGTAAGTATTGTTTTCTTTATATGATTATTCATATTTTCCTCCTAAATTACAGTACAAAATAGATTTTATCGTAATCATTCCGATTTGTAAATAAGAACCATTCCGATTTATTGTAAAACATTCTTTCCGAATAAGTATGAAATATTTTTCTAATACATACTACTAAAGTCCCTTTTATTAACAGAAAATTATGTTACCATAAAAGATATGATATTAAAATAGAAGGGGAAAGGGGGAGAACAATGCCAACGAATGATGAAAGAATGTTTGCTATGCTAATCTATTTAATAGGTATTTTTGTACCAGTGTTAGGTCCGCTAATCATTTGGTTGATGAAACGTGAGGAATCTGATTTTGTAGATTATCATGGAAAAGAGTATTTTAATTATTTAATCTCTTTTACTATATATGTAGTGGTAAGTACAATATTAATGGTTGTGTTAATTGGATTTTTACTAATTTTTGTAGTGGGTATTACTGGATTTATCCTTCTAATCGTTGCGTTAGTAAAAGCAAATCAAGGTGAGCGATACCGTATTCCGCTCATTTTTAGAATCATTAAGTAAATATTGTGATTTAAAACGGATGGGACATAAGGAGCTGACTTCTCGTTTAACTATTAGATTAGTAAAAAAACTTAGCGCTTCAAACTAAATGTAGTTGTTGAGGGCTGACACTCTGGTTTTGTCCCAGCCCCATTCTTCTTTTTATTTTGCAAATCTATGATTACCGATTGTGACAGTCACTTTACGCGATAAAATCCACGTACTCTTTGCTGTTTTTGGATTGTAAAAATAAAGCGAGCCCGAACCTTGTCCACGAAAGGCTATTGCCTCATTTACGGCTTTCATATCTTCGGTGTTGTAATCTTGATTAATCGAACCATTTTGTACTGGAGTAAAAGCGTAGGCACCACCGGACTTTTCATATATGACACCTTTGACTGTATTAGGAAAATCTTTATGATCTACACGATTTAGTATGACGGTTGCCACTGCAACTTTTCCTGCATAGCTTTCGCCTTTCGCCTCTGCGTGTATTAATTTTGCCATCAGTTTCTTATCTGCTGATGAAACCTGATTAGGGATGGTTAATGTTTCTCCTACATAAAGCGTAGCGTTTGATCTATTATTTGCATTTTGAAGATCCTTCACGGATACACCATATTTATTGGCAATATTCCAGTAGGAATCTCCACTTTTTACTGTATAGGAAGCAGCCTGTGCTCCAACTGGCAAAGTAAAAACTGCAAGTGATAATGCGGTTGTTATTAAAAATGATTTTATCTTTCTCATGCCATTCCTCCTCGTAGTGGAACTTGTTACATACTAGACTACTAGATGTAACATAATCTATCATTACCTAAAATTTAGCAGCTACATGAAATGGTTCTAAAATATAGAGCATGAGTGGTCTTGTCAAATATAAGGAAATATATACCAGGCTCCGTAATCTGACATATCTCGGTGGGACTGGGAATATTTTGCTGTTTCTTTTCAAACTAGTAACAAACTTGTTAAAAAGTTGGCTAGAAAAGGAATTCTTGGAGTTCGATGGGTACTATCCAATTTTGGAGCAAATTGTTATGTTATTCCTTTAACATAGCTTATTGGTTAAAGGAAATAGCATTATAAATGAAAAGTAATGAATAGATACTAATCTTAAAGATATGATAAAGTAAAATATAGGTTGAGAGATTGTGACATATTCATGAGCTATGGAAAGGTTTGTCAAAATAAGCAAGAAGCTTATCATGCAAAGGAGGAAAATGAACTTGATAGAAAATAATAATCAAAAGATGTTATCACCAAAACAACATGAAGAATTATTGATAGTATTAAAAGAACGATTTGAGAAGAATATGCACCGCCATGAAGGCCTTGAATGGGATAAAGTGGAAGCAAAGCTACATGCTCATACTGGAAAGCTGTGGTCGCTCCATGAAATGGAAAGAACTGGCGGTGAACCGGATGTTGTAGATTATGATAAACATACAGGTGAATATACTTTTTATGATTGTTCAGCTGAAAGTCCTAAAGGGCGGCGAAGTGTTTGTTATGATCGTCAGGCACAAGACTCTAGAAAAAAACATAAACCAGAAAATAATGTAATCGATATGGCGACTGCTATGGGGATTACATTGCTAACAGAAGAGCAATACCGTGCATTACAGAAACTAGATGATTTCGATAGGAAAACTTCTAGTTGGGTACAAACTCCTGCTGATATAAGAGAACTCGGTGGTGCACTATTTTGCGATTACCGCTTTGGGCATGTCTTTATGTATCATAATGGAGCGGAATCCTACTATGCTTCCAGGGGGTTCCGTGGCTCGCTAAAAGTTTAGATTGCTACATTTTTTCTTTTGCCTGGGAAAGTGAACTTCGAATTAAGGTAGCTGAAAGTCAATTAGTTGTCGATAAAGGAATAAAATATGTCTCGTATAGTAAATTCAAATGTAGGCTGGATCTTTTATAGATGCAGTCTTTTTTCTCTGTGTGAAAATAAATCCACTTACCAATCATTCTCCAAAGTAATAGACCCCTTTACCTAAGAATTCCAAGTAACACGATAAATAAATAGTGAATATTAATATGTTTTTATTGTAAAACGATAAATAATGTATTAAACTTAAATTCAAATAAATAAAGTGAGGTGCTTATTGTGAAACGAGGATCAACATTATTTTTAAAAATCGCGCTAATTGTCATTGGTATGCCAATTCTTGCACTGTGCATATTCGTAGTTCCGGGAATAGGCGAATTTGCTGCGGAACTTTATCCAGAATTTGCTTATTTGAAATATCTTATTCTAATCGTTATGTATGCAGCGGCAATACCATTTTATTTTGCGCTTTATCAAGCTTTTAAACTTTTAAGTTATATCGACAAGAATAAAGCATTTTCAGCTATTTCTGTAACTGCTTTAAAAAATATAAAATATTGTGCGATTGTGATTAGTACTTTATATGTTGTTGGTCTGCCACTCTTTTACCTTTTAGCGGAGAGGGATGACGCTCCAGGAATTATCGTACTTGGAATGGTCATTATTTTTGCTTCGATGGTGATTGCGTTCTTTGCTGCAGTTCTACAAAAGCTTTTACAAGAAGCTATTCGCATAAAATCCGAAAATGATTTAACAGTCTGAGGTGAATGACATTGGCAATTATAATTAATATAGATGTAATGTTAGCAAAAAGAAAAATGAGCGTTACCGAGCTTTCTGAGAAGGTTGGCATCACGATGGCAAACATATCAATATTGAAAAACGGAAAAGCAAAAGCTATTAGATTTTCCACGTTAGAAGCCATTTGCGAGGCGCTAGATTGTCAACCAGGTGATATTTTAGAATACCGAAAAGAAGTGGAAAACTAAAAACTTAAAAAAGGAGTTAATGATGAATGCAACTGTAAAAGATGTTATGCAAAAAGAAAATCTAAAGATAAAATTTACAAAGGGAATAAAACAACTTATTCACTTTGGTTGGGAACAAGCGCTGTCATGTTTGTTTCCTGTTGTGGTTTTTGCTTCTTTGGCTTTAACGCAATTTATACCATTTCCTTTCTTACCGCGGTATGATTGGTTGCTTCTTATCTTTCTAATCATGCAATGGTGGATGGTGCGCGCTGGACTCGAAACACGGGATGAATTAAAAGTGATAACGCTATTTCACCTTATTGGTTTAGCTTTAGAAATTTTTAAGGTGAATATGGGATCTTGGTCTTACCCGGAAGATGGGTATGTTAAAATTTTAGGTGTTCCTTTGTATAGTGGATTTATGTATGCAAGCGTAGCGAGTTATCTTTGTCAGGCGTGGCGCAGATTAAAAATAGAATTGATTATGTGGCCATCGTTTTTTAAAGTTGTACCTCTTGCAACGGCAATCTACTTAAACTTTTTCATACATCATTTTTGGATTGATATTCGTTGGTGGCTATTTGGCCTAGTCATTATTGTTTTTTGGCAATCTAAGGTTAGATATGAGGTTAATGGTATTCTCTACCGTATGCCACTTGCTTTTTCTTTCGTACTTATTGGATTTTTTATTTGGATAGCTGAAAATATTGCCACGTTTTTTGGAGCATGGAAATATCCCAATCAGACTGCTTCATGGAGTCTCGTAGGTCTTGGAAAGGTTAGTTCATGGATATTACTCGTCATTGTTAGTTTCCTTATCGTAGCGACATTAAAACTAGTTAAGGGAAAACAGGCGACTTAAAAGTTTTTTATATACGTTTTGTTTACGATGATGAAAATGAGGATTGATTAAAAAATGGAATGGAATGATGAAGGTGCTAAATCATAATGAAAAATTAACTATTTTATGGGATTTTGATGGTACACTATTTGATACTTACCCTGTTTATACTAAAATATTTAAAAGGATACTGAACAATGAAGAAATATGTGAAAAAGAAGTTTATGCGCAATTAAAGATATCATTTCGACATGCTAGTGATTATTACAAATTATCTTCGGAACAGCTAAATGAAATGTCTTTATTAGAAGAAGGTATTACACCAGAAAGAATGAAGCCTTTCGACGGTGTTGAAGATGTTTTAAAATATGCGAATAAAAATGTGATGATGACACATAAACCAAGGAATGATGTACATAACATACTGGAATATTATGGGTGGAATAAGTATTTTAGTGAGATTGTTGCGGGAGACGATGGTTTTCCTCGGAAACCTAATAAAGAATCTTATGTATATCTTCATCAAAATCATAGGATTGATTTAGTAATTGGTGATCGTGAGCTTGACATAATTCCTGCAAAAGAATTAGGAATCGCAACGTGTTTGTTTCAAAATAATATGAGTAAACTGGCAGACTTTCATCTAAATGATTATCGTGATTTTTGGAAAAAGATAGTATAGTAGTTAGGATGAAAGGTATGAAATGTACGGAGATGTGAAGTGTGGGAACAAAAGCTAAAAAATAAAAGGAATAGGAGAAAATATGAGTAAAAATATTTACGTGATTAGACATTGCGAAGCGGAAGGGCAATCCGCTGATGCACCATTAACGGAAAGAGGATTCATTCAAGCAAAAGAACTATCAACATTTCTATCTCGTATAAAAGTTGATAGCGTTATTTCTAGTCCTTTTTTGCGAGCAATTCAAACGATAGAGCCTTTAGTAAAACGCAAAAATATGAAAATGGAGACGGATAGTCGCTTAACGGAACGAGTACTTAGTTCTACCTTCTTGCCAAATTGGATGGAAAAACTGGAGGCAACATTTTATAATATGGAATTAAAGTATGAAGGTGGAGAATCTAGTATTGAAGCGAGAAATCGAATTGTAGAAGTTGTAGATGATATTATGGTAAATGATTTTAAAAATACGGTTATTGTTGCACATGGAGGCATTATTTCTTTATTATTAAATTACTATGATGATAACTTTGGATTTGAACAATGGAAAAAACTAAGTAATCCAGACGTTTATCATTTGAATATTTCATATAGCGATTTCGATGTGAAACGTATATGGGCCTAAAGAGCAAATGGTAAATGATTGTAAGACTACTTAATTAGAACTATTCAAAGGTGAACAAACAATTTGGGTTTTTAAAAAAAGTAACTACCCGTCAGCTTAACAAGCATGGGTAGTTACTTTATAATTATTTGATGTCAATTACATTTCGCCACTTAATTTAACTAAAATTTTTGCCTGTGATTTATCTGTTGTAAGTGCTTCAAAGCCTTCAGAAACGATATTGTCCAATTCTATTTGGCTAGTCACAATACTTTGTGGTTTTAATTGACCAGTTCCCATTAAATCAACAGTTTGCTTAAATGATGTAGGTGTATAAGCAATAGAAGATGTAATTTTTACACCTTTATTTGTAAGTTGAAGTGGATTCCATTCTATCGGTCTAGCGAAAATAGAAACAATGACCATTGTACCACGTGCCTTGGTAGCCTCAATAGATTGTTTAAATGTTGGTGAAACACCAGCTACTTCAAATGAAACATCGACTCCATTTGGCACTAACTCTTTAATAGCTTGTACAGGGTCTTGTTCACCAGAATTAATGATATGTGTTGCACCTACTTCTTTAGCCTTGTCCAAGCGAGTTTGTGATAAATCTAGTACGATAATTTTACTTGCACCAGCTGCTTTTGCTGCAACAATTGTTAATAATCCGATTGGTCCTGCACCAAAAATAGCGACGGTATCTCCAAATTGTAGGGAACCTTCTTTCACAGCTTGTACAGCCACTGCTGTAGGTTCAACTAATGCACCGTCTTGTAATGTTAAAGTTTCAGGTAGTATATAAAGACTTTCCTCAGGAACATTTACGTAAGATGTAAAACCTCCATCACCATGCAAGCCGATGAAGCTAAAACCATCATATGCATCAATATCTTCAGGTTTGTTTCCATAAGTTAAAGTAGGATTTACTACTACTCTATCACCAGGTTTTACTTTCGTAATCTCGGATCCTACTTCTTCAACAACACCAGAAAATTCATGTCCCATTGTAATTGGAGCTATTTCACCAGTAAGTGGGTCTTTCTTATCAATAGGAATGAACACAGGGCCTTCTTGGTATTCATGTAAATCACTTCCGCAAATACCTGCCCATGCGACTCTTATTTTAACTTGATTATTTTTTAATACCTTTGGCTCTACTTCCTCTATACGGATATCCTTTTGATCATGCCACACTGCTGCTTTCATATTGATCCCTCCAGATTAAAAGTATTAATATCGCCTTACAGTTTTAGAATAAACCTATATTATTGAGAGTTCAAGCATGAATGTTCAAGTACACAATATGTTCACAAAATGTGTCGTATACATGATAGAGAATAAAAGAAGTGAGTATGGCTGATACTGGAATGAGGGTACTAATAATAGTAATAAATTGTAAAAATATGATAAGATAAATAAATATTAATGCTGTGAGGATAGAAACAGACGATTTGGAAAGAGGACATGCTATGAGTAATATAACGAACCAAAAAAGAACGAATGATTTAAAAAAAGTGTTACGGGGAATAGCAGTTGTAATTGGAGCATTTATTACTGCATATGGACTAGAAGCGATATTAATTCCTAACAATGTGTCAGATGGTGGCGTTACAGGTCTAAGTATTGTGGCTTCACAATTAACTGGATTACCATTAGGAATTCTAATTGGTCTATTAAATATTCCTTTCATATTTTTAGGGTATAAACAAATTGGGAAAAGCTTTGCCATTAATTCCATTATCGGCATTGTGTCTTTAGCATTTGGGACGAGCATTATGCATCATATACCAACAATTATTCAAGGGGACACATTGTTAGTAACCGTTGTTGGCGGTATTATCATTGGATTTGGAATGGGGTTAGCACTAAGAAACGGTGGTGCATTGGATGGTATTGATATGTTAGCAGTATTACTCTCGCGAAAATTACCGTTTGGAACAAGTGATTTAATTTTGTTCCTGAACTTGTTTGTATTTATTATTGTTTCAACAGTCTTTGGGCTTCAAGGCGCTTTCCTATCTGGGATCGCTTATTATATTGCTTCGAAAGTAATCCATACAGTTGAAGAAGGTTTGAGTGGTTCAAAAACATTTAAAATTATTACAAGCAAACCCGAATTAATGGTCGAAACAATTCGTGATCGCTTAGGGCGGAGTGCTACGTATAACATAGTAAAAGGTGGTTACTCCAATGAACAATACAGAGAAATTACTTGTGTCATCAACCGCTTAGAGGATAGTAAAATGAAAGAAATCATACATGAAATTGATAAATTTGCTTTTGTTGCTGTATACGATGTAGCAGAAGTGAAGGGTGGAAACTTCAAAAAGCATGATATTCACTAATATGATTTGAAAATCAAACATAGATATTTTGTTACTATGAATAAACAATAAGTATGCTCAAATGCTACATACTAATGCCCATTCTAACGTCTAAGTATATAAAGTACCTAGGCGTTCTTCATGTTTGACTACATGTTATCTTACTTGTAACAAGGGGGTTGAAAGTATACATTTTATTCAGCTTTGTATCGTTAGATGTGATTCATCTAGTTGCTTGCACATATTCACTTTCTATGAGTGGCTAATGGAAGTAAGTCGGCAAGATGTTTGGATTTAGGATTGGGGATGGATTACATTTCGTTACAGATCATGAGTATGAGGATTCAACAAGCTTTTTCTATGAGTCTCCCTTTCGTTAGGAATATTATGTTATGATGGCATAGAAATAAGGAATTTTGAAGACGGAGGTGAGGAGAAATTGTCAAAGATAAAAATGGAACAACCAAAAATTCCACATCATTTACCACATGTTCATTTCCAGGATATATATGATAAAGACGAACCATTTATTAATCATTGTACAATATCAAGTTGTACGATTGGTAGGGTAGAAATGGATCGCATTGCATTCTCCCAAGTTGTTTTTAAAAAGGTAATATTTGACGATGTTTCTTTTAAAAATATTGAGTTAACCGATGTTATTTTTGAAAACTGCGATTTGTCCAATGCGGATTTTATGGAAGGTATCATCCATAGGGTTGTATTTAAAGAATCAAAGATGATAGGGATAAATCTATCAGAAGCTAGTTTGAGGAATGTGCACTTTGATAGTTGTATGTTGAATCTTAGTTCGTATGGTTACGGGAGACTAAGACAAGTTATGTTCGATCATTGCATACTGAGAAATACAGATTATTACGAATGCAAATTAAATAAAGTTGGTTTTAATGAATGTGATATAAATGAAGTAAACTTTTCAGGTACACCACTTAAAGGGATTGACATTAGTAGTTCAACGTTTGATAGCATTACTGTATCCTTGGAGGATTTAGAAGGGTGCGTCGTTTCAGCAGAACAAGCAATTGGATTTGCTGGAATGTTAGGATTAAAAGTTAAAAGATAATGTTGATGATGAGTGTTGATTTTTAACCGACTGTTGTTTTAACATATGAATCGTACTGCAATGAAACTGGCAGTGATGCTGGACCTGTTTCTATGAGATAAACTGAGCGTACATCCCAGCTCGTATCAATTGCGCAAGTCAAAAAGTGAACAATCCTTTTGACTTGCGCTACTTGGAATAATGTAAATATTCATTTTAAGTCTAGTCTATTTAACTTAAAAAAAACTAATATTTTCAAACCTACCAAACTCCTAATACGTCTAGCATAACTGCAACAATTAAAATAGGTGCAATATAGCGTATCAGGAAAAACCAAACATGAAACACGCTGTATTTTATCTTACTACCTCGTTTTAATTCTTCAAAAAGAGCTGACTTTTTCATTTTAACTGAGACAAATACCGCTATTAATAATGAACCAAAAGGCATGAGAATATTGCTTACTGTGTAATCTGCAAGGTCAAAGAATGACTTATCAAATAAAGTAAAATCACTTAATAAGCTATACGATAATGCTGAAGGGACTCCAAAAATAAATATAGCGATACCGATGATCCATGCCCACTTTTTTCGTTTTGCTTGTTCTCCTTTTGAAATGACGGAAACAATAATTTCCAACATAGAAAATGCAGATGTCAATGCAGCAAATAAAAAGACAATGAGAAACGCTACGAAAAATACCATCCCAAATGGTAATTGACTGAAAATAGTTGGCAGTACATGAAATAAAAGTACTGGTCCAGCATCAGGTGCAAGTCCAAAAGAAAATACCGCCGGGAAAATGGCTAGACCTGCCAAAAGTACAATTGCAATATTCATTCCAACAATAGAAAACGCAGATTTAGGAAGACTTTGCTGTTTTGGTAAATAGGAACTATATGTAATCATGACTGATACTCCAACACTCAGGGTGAAAAAAGATTGCCCCATCGCTTCTAAAATAGTTTTTGAAGTAACTTTGGAAAAATCAGGCTGAAATAAAAATGATATACCACCTGCAGCACCATCTAATGTAATTGCACGGATGACTAAAATAATAAATAGAATAGTTAACGCAGGCATCATGATACTACTTGCACGTTCAATTCCTTTTTGAACACCTTTTGCCACAACAAAAATTGTAAACAAAATAAATATAAATTGAACAGATAAACTCACAACAGGGTTTGCAATCGTGTGTTCAAAGACAGAAGCATATTGCTGGCTACTAAGACCATTCAATCCACCAGTTATCGCTTTTATTAAGTAGATAATAATCCATCCGCCGATGACACTATAAAATGAAAGTAGAATAAAGCAGGTTACCATTCCAAGTATTCCAATGCCATACCATTTCGTTTTTGGGGCTATATGTTTAAAAGAATTGACGGCATCTTGTTGGGCTGTTCGTCCAATTGTAAATTCCGCCAATAAGAGTGGAAGCCCTAATATAAATGTAAATATAAGAAAAATAATTAAAAATGCACCACCACCGTTTTGCCCGGCAATATAAGGGAATTTCCAAATTGCGCCGAGTCCAATCGCGGATCCGGCTGCTGCTAAAATAAATCCCAATCTAGTGGTAAACTGCTCTCGTTGCTCCAAATTATGTATCCTCCTCGTGTAATTAATATTGTCAATTTTCCATGATATGGACATGCTTGTCAATGGTAATGTGAAAATATGTTCAAAATGATTTGGAAAGGAAGATTGGCAGTTCATTTGGGTAATAATAATTGAAAGAAGTTTAGGTGCTTTTATAGAATGTTTGACATGGTATACTTGAAAATATTATACTTATATTTACTTTAATCGTTAAAGTATTTATTGATTAAAGTATTTGGTCTACTTATTTTAATTTGTCGTCTTCGAAATCCTTATACTATTTTCTAAGGAGCTAACTAAATGAATAAACAAAATGAAGAGCTATTTATCAAATTTCATAAGTTATACTGGAATTTATCTAGAAACATGACTTATTTTTGGAAAGATGTTTTTAAAAATCATTTTCCTGGGTCACAGTCGGATATTTTATTTTTATTAGAAAGAAGTGGTCCTAAAAGGATGTCTGAATTGGCTGATCTATTATATTTAACTCCAGGAGCAGTGACGACTTCGTCTAATAAACTCATTGAAAATGGCTATGTATCCCGTTACCGTGATCAAGATGATCGTCGGGTTGTTTATTTAGAAATGACAGAGAAAGGCAAACAGATGATGACAGAATTACAAAATGAAGGTCGTAAGTCTATGAAAGTTGTGTTTAATCACCTATCCAACGAGGATTTGGAGTTTTTTATTAATATGATAGAGGAAGCTTCAACAAATATAAATAATCTACGAAAGGGGGGTAATCACTAAAATTTCTGATAGGATACAGAAGATGGTGGAGATGATGTAACATGGTTACCTTATCTTTTGAATCATCAACCAAACAATTTAGGATTCCATATATCGGATAGGATTCAAGGGGATAAACATATTTCTATAAATATAAATAACGTAATTGCATGTATACATAAAGGGAGATTGATTTTGATTATGAGTCGAATGCTTAAACCAACGATTATTTCTATTGCGATGGCAACCGTTATGGCTGGTGCAGCAATATCACCTGCTCTAGGGTTAATTGCGGCGCAATTTCCTGATGCGGATCCAGTAATGATTAAGCTAGTGTTAACAGCTCCATCTTTATTTATTATTCCGTTTTCATTTCTATCAAGTTACTTAACTAAGAAAATATCTAAACGCTCCATCGTTCTATGGGGACTAGCTATCTACATACTAACGGGTGTTGGTGCGCAGTTTACCAATTCGATTGAAATGCTTCTAGCCTTCCGCTTTTTACTAGGAGCGGGTGTTGGTCTCGTCATGCCACTGTCGTTTACTTTAATTAGTGATCATTTTAAAGGAAAAGAACAAGTGAAAATGATGGGGTATAATACTGCTTTTAGTAATGTTGGTGGTATCGTTACAATGCTTTTAGCGGGATATCTTGCATCGTTTAACTGGCGGGTACCGTTTAATGTATATTGGATAGGTCTTATAATTTTTGTTCTTGTATTTTTATACTTACCTAAAAACAAACCAATTAAGCCTTTAGATGGAGAAGCAAAGAAAGGGATTCCACTTTCAGTATACGGATTAGCTCTTGCAGCTTGTGTTATTATGATGGTGTATTATGCGGTTGCCACGAATATGGCCTTATACTTAGAACAGAATCATTTAGGAAATTCAAAAGTAGCAGGTCTCGTCATGTCATTCACAACTGTTGGTGGAATGATTACAAGCATTATACTTGTACGACTACAAGACTTATTTAAAAGTTATATCATGTTAGTTAGCTTACTTGTAATGGGGATTGCCTTTGGTTTATTGTCTATTAGCAACTCTATTATAGTTGTTTTAGTTAGTGTCTGTTTAATAGGTTTTGGGCAAGGGGTTATTTTCCCGTTAATCAATGTAAAAACATTAAATAGCGTCGATCCCTCCATAACGGATCGGGTAATTGCAATTGTTTCAAGTCTAATTTATATCGGACAGTTTTTATCACCAATCGTGTTTGATTCTATTTCTAGATTGGCTGGAATACCAACCATACGTTTCCAGTATACAGTAATTGCTGCCGGACTTATTATTTCTGTTGTCATCATGATGCTTGTTAAGTTTGCAATCAGCAAGGGAAAAACAGCTGTAAAACAGGCTTGAACGAACTCATTACCGATTATGAGGTTGGACATGGGGCTCTGACCCCCATGCCCCATTATAAAAAGGATATTTCCTGTCTAGCTGAAATAGCTTGAGGGATTTATCCTTTTTAATTTATGTTAATTCGTTTATGATTAAAAGTCGAAATGATATACTTGCTCCATTTTTCTCGAACCATCCTAATATATAAAATCCCAGCGAAACTGCAGATGAAATTAAAGATTGTCATAGGGATAGCTGTGTAATCAAAATCCCCGGACATACTTATGATAATATTCGTGTTGTTTAACAATTAATTGCATCGTTTCTTTTAAGAAATCAACTGCTTTATCTACATAAGTCCCTTTGTTTAACATCATACAGTCCACAGAACTCCCGATAAATATATCGGCTAATTCCGCTCGCGAAGGAATTCCTTTTTTTGTCAGTCGATCCAATACTTCAGTAGCAAGAATAGTTGGAACATGGGCTGCTTTACACATGTCTAACATTTCTTGCTGAATGATAGGTAATTTTTCAAAGCCTACTTCAACAGCCAAATCACCCCTAGCAATCATTACCGCAAACTTAGGGAAATGCAATCCCTGTAATAATATATCTGAAAAGTTATGAATGGCATTTCTCGTTTCAATTTTGGCTACTATTGTTAGATTTTCTAGAAGAGATTGATGAAGAATTTGATGTAAATAGGCAAGATCTTCAGCCTGTTGTATAAAAGAAATACCTAAAAAATCTGCATGTTTAACAATGAAAGGTAAATCATGAATGTCCTGAGCGGTAATAGCAGGTAATTTTATTTTAGTATCTGGCAAATTGATACCCTTATTTTCTTTCACTTTTTTTGGAGTGCTTGGGTAAATAATGCTCACGATAATGAAATTTTTATCAACGTGGTCCACGATACCATGGATTTTTCCATCGTTGAAATATATATTCTCTCCGGCCTTAACATCAGAAAAAATCTGCGGCAGAGTGGTGGAAATCTCAGCAGGGTTATTTTTAGTAGCAGCTTTTCCTTCTATTGATTTTGCTAAATGTATTTTCAAATAATCGCCACTTTTTACATATATGTCGACGGGACTGCTTTTTAAAGTTCCAACTTGATATTCATTGCCAGACTGTTCATGCAGTAGCCGAGTGCCTTCTGAAATATACGTTGTTTTATTAATAGTGACAACATATCCGTATGTATGGCTAGCTAAAATATTAAACTCTCTTTTTCTTTTTTGTACATCCGTAAAATGTAGAACATCTCCTGCAGCCAATTGTGGAATGTCTTTATTTATGTTAAGGGGAAGAACAAATTCAAATGAATCTAAATCGTGAATGTGTGTATGATGCTTCATTACAAGAATTCCTTTTTTATTATGCAAAGGAAATCCGTAACGATCTTTATTTATTTTAATTTTTAATGGGAAAGTCTTTTTTTTGATTGGGCCAACTCTTACTTTTGCTCCAGATAAATCCATGTAAATTTTACACGGATGGGGTAGTTGGTTATGTATATCTTTCTCTATACTTCGAATGAAGTGAATTAATCTTCTCCAATCTTCTATTGTTCCATAGGCGCAATTAATGCGAGCAATTGTCATTCCATTTACTAAGAGTTCTTTTAATATTTCTTTGGACGCGTTTATATCTAGTGTTACCATTATTTCGGGTTGTCTCGTTTGGTATGAATGGAAAATAGAGCTTTTCCTGTGCTTTGCTGCATTGTATTGCTGTCTGTTGGCTAAAAAGGGAGGTGGGGCTCCTATACCTAAGTTCAACAATGTTTTATATAATCCTTCTAATATATTGTCAACATTAGTTAATATAAGTCCATTTGCTTTTAAGAACTCTAACAAATAAGTATCGATATTATGTTGCAGTTGCTTAAATGCAATTAAATTCAGGGCACTAAACTGTTGATGTGCTGTAGGGTAGTTGACAAGTTTATTCTCTCTGAACAAAATAGATTGATAAATTTGCAATAAACGGTATGGTTCATAAAAGGGATTCATCGGCATACCTCATCCATCATTATTTTTTAAAAGCTGTATATAAAATGTACAATCTACTATAATTTAATGATATTCTGAGTTTGCCAGAATTATCACTTATTGTAATCAAGCATGTTTGTAGAAGTTTTTTGTGCTGTGTGATAAAACCGTTAAGGATAAACACGATTTTTCAAGTTCTGAAGGATTATTACATAGAGCCTGAATATAAGTTTTGTAAAGTTGAAAATATGATTCAAAGCATGCAGTTTACTGGAGTGAACTTGTAAAAAATAGTAAGGTTGTGAAGTGGACAAAAGCTGTTTTATTTCAGCTTTATAAATCGCCTGACTGACATGTGCATGATATTAACTTATTTTGACTAGAAAGAGGCTCTAACAATGAATCAACATGTATCAACGAATGATAAAAGAATAATCATTACAGGTATTATAGCTGTGCTAGGTGGGGCAATATTTAAAATTTTACACATCCCAGTTCCATGGTTGCTTGGACCAATGGTTGTCATGGTAATGATAAATAATGTTACAAAATGGAGATTCACTTGGCCAAATTATTTGCGGGATTCAGGGATGGTTATGGTTGGATACACAATCGGGTTGGCGATGACTTCAGCCGCACTACATGAGATAGCCCGGCAGTTACCATCTATGATCTTGCTGACTTTTTTATTGATGTTATGGTGTGTAGGAATTGCATACCTTGTTTCAAAGTTCTCTGATAGTGATTTCCGTTCAGCATTATTAGGAAGTGTTCCAGGTGGGCTAACGCAAGTGATTTTATTAGCGGAAGAAACAAAAGGAATTAATTTAGCAGTAGTGACCGTCACACAAGTGGTGCGCTTAATGATCATTGTAATCATGATGCCTTTATTAGTATCTATTCCGTTTGTTGTACAAGATGGGGCTAGCTCAGTTACGGTAACTACAGTTGGAGAAACAGTTGGAATGTTTCCCAACATTATATTCTATGCTGTGATTTGTGTTGCTTTTGCGATTGTTGGGAATAAAATACACTTCCCTACTGCGTATTTATTAGGCCCTGTTATTGGGACAGCTATTTTGCAGTTAGCTGGAATATCCGGACCTACGTTACCGACCTTTGTGATTAATATAGCACAGCTTTTAATTGGTACACATGTGGGATTAATGTTGCATGCAAATCAAATTGAGCATAAATTGAAGACGTTTAGTTTAGCGATTGGTAGTGGATTCATGCTAATGGTAGGTTCTATTTTACTGAGTATATTATTGACCGTTTTACACCACGTAACAGAATCTACAGCACTTTTAAGTCTTGCACCAGGTGGCATGGATCAGATGAGTATTATTGCACATGAAATTGGCGCAGATTTATCGATTGTTTCTGGCTATCAGCTATTTCGGACATTTTTCATTTTCTTTGCTGTACCTCCTTTATTAAAATGGCTATTTCATGTAATGGAAAGAAAAAAACATGGTAGAAAAATTACTGGTTATCACTCCCGGTAAATTGAAATGGAGTGTAAACCAAACAATTGCAATGTGAATATCCTCTTTCATTGCTATAAAGCATGTTGCCAGTCTTTTGAAAATAATTTACTGGTTTAAGACTGGCAGAGAGGTGTTCTTCAAATTGCTCTATTGCTGACTTTTAAGTTAAGAATTTGTAATTGTTAATTAGTTTATATATCTTTGGATCACTATGCTATTGTATAGTTAATCTAGCTGTTGTGAACTCTGTTGGGGGGATGAATAAGGCGATGAATGACGTAGGGGATTTATAAAACGGTAAACGAATCATACTTAGTAATAAACATAAGTTGTTAATGATACATATATCATCATTTGTAAAAGGAGACGAAGTATTGGGGAATATATTAATTGGAATTATTATACTCGTAATTTACTTTTTACTATGCCTTTATGTCGGTTATCATGGATGGATTTGGATCAAGAGTACTTTTAAGCGTAAAAATAAAATGATTTATATCATCATTCTTATCTTCCTATCACTTAGTATATTTATGGAGCGAATATTTACAACGAAAACACTCGCCTTTGTTAGTGGTATGTGGATGGTCATCATTGGCTATAGTATGATCCTGTTGCCAATTATAAATATCATTTACTTTGTTTTTAAAAAGAAAGGTGTTCGAATCTTAGGCGCTATTATACTTGTATTTTTTATGTTCGTATTTACTTACGGTTCATATCTTGCGTGGACTCCAGTTGTGCGTACACATGAAATCACATTGAATAAAAAAGCAAACATGGATGAACTTACCATTTTTGTAGTTTCAGACTTACACTTGGGAGAGTTGATTGGAAAACGACATCTCGAAAAGCTAGTTCGAATAGTAGATGAAAGACAGCCTGACATCGTTATGATTCCTGGGGATATTATAAATGATAATATTGGTCCATTTTTAAAAGAAAATATGGGAGAAGTTTTAGCGGAATTACGAGCACCACTCGGCGTATACGCAGTATCTGGAAATCATGATTATTATGGTGGGGACATCGAACAAATATTTGTGGAAATGGATAAGGCGGGGATTACCATGCTAGGTGATGAAATGGTGCAAATTGACGAAAGTCTTTATATCATAGGAAGAAATGATAAGACAGACAATGATAGAAAAAGTATCAAAGAATTGATGAAAGGTATTGACAGACAACAATCTATTATCATGCTTGATCATCAACCTATAGCATTATCTGAGGCAAATGAGAATGGGATTGATATACTTTTATCAGGTCATACACATAGAGGGCAAATTGCACCAGCAAATATCATTACAGGTTTGTTGTATGAGAATGATTGGGGTTATTTACAAAAAGGAAACTTGCATTCCATTGTAACTTCGGGATTTGGCTTTTGGGGTCCCCCATTTAGAATTGGAAGTCAGTCTGAAGTAGTTGAATTAAAAGTTAAATTTAACGGGATATAGAGATGGAGGTGTGAGTTGCTATACATGACAAATGGTTTTTTATCAATGTAACTTTTAAATATATCTCCATGTACAGAGGGAAAAAGGGGCGGTCATAATGAATTTGTGACTGCTTTTTTGTAATTTAGCAAAACATCAATTATATTCGTATCTACCCTGATATTTTGCTATTGTCATTCCTTGGCACTTTTTCTAATCCTCATAAAAAACTTAATAAACAAAAATACTTGCGATGTATTAATAAAAAATGATATATTATTTAAGTTGCTTAAAATTTGATTAGGGTAACGAAATACTTTTGCATTATACTTTAAGAAAGAAGGATTAGATTTACAATGCAAACTGAAAAATTATGGACAAAGGACTTCATGATTGTATCATCAATTAATTTTCTTGTTATGCTTGTGATGTATTTATTGATGGTTGTAATGGGACCTTATGCAAAGGATGCTTTTCATGCCTCACCAAGTCTTGCAGGATTGGTATCGGGCATTTTTATAATAGGAACATTATTTGGCCGTCTGATGACAGGGAGAATAATTGAACAAAAGGATAGTAAACTCATTCTTTTGTCTGGACTCATTTTCTTTATTATTACGACGGTTTTTTACTTTTTTACGGATAGTTTATCTTTATTACTTGCTAACCGTTTATTGAATGGTATAGGCATGGGAGTTGCTTCTACAGCTACAGGAACGATGGTTGCACAAGTTATTCCTAGTGAAAAAAGAGGGGAAGGAATTGGTTATTTTAGCATGAGTACTGTTTTGGCTACGGCAATAGGTCCTTTTCTAGGAATATTCCTTAGTCAGCATACGAGTTTTTCATTTATCTTCGGCTTTTGTTTAGCTTTAGGACTATTTAGTCTTGTCGTGGGATTGATGGTCAAATCGGAACCAGTCTTGGAACAGCAGCCAGAAATTATGCCAGAAGATAAAGTGAAAAAGAGATTCAACTTGTCTAACTTCATTGAATTTAAAGCATTACCTATTGCTTTGGTAACAGTCATTGCTTCGTTAGGATATGCAGCAGTCTTGTCGTTTTTAGCATTTTTTGCAGAAGAAGTACATTTACAAAATGCTGCGAGTTTCTTCTTTTTAGTTTATGCGGTGGCGGTTCTACTTTCTCGTCCGTTTACAGGAAAGCTGATGGATATGAAAGGTGCGAATATTATTGTGTATCCTGCACTAATTCTGATGGCAGTCGGACTATTTTTATTAAGCGCAGCAGAACATGGTATGACACTGCTCTTTGCTGGCGCGATTATTGGACTAGGATTTGGGAATTTCCAATCTTGTGCACAAGCCATAGCAATCAAAGTGTGTGAACCGCATCGTCTCGGTTTAGCTACATCAACATACTTTATCGCACTTGATTTTGGTATCGGAATTGGCCCCTACATGCTTGGTCATGTCATACCATTTACTGGTTATACAGGACTTTACTTGGCTATGGCTGTAGTTGCCATTATTGCACTTATTGTCTATGTCATCCTATGTGGTCAAAAGACAAAAGCAGATGAACAACAGATTGAAGGGGTCTGACCCCTAGAATAAAAGGGGTGAGCAACATGAGGGGTACAGCTCATGCAGTAATTGGTGCTAGTGTAGGTTTTGCAGTAGCAAAGGAAACCGGTGCAGTAGGGGGAGATGTCCTCTTTTTAATTGGCGCTGGGATGATTTCGGGACTTGCGCCGGATTTAGACACTGGCGGAAAATTGGCCAACCGCATTTCAGTATCGAAAAAATACTTAAATACAGCTGTTCGCATGATAGGTATTCTTTTAGGTTGCTATGCTTACTTTTTTGCCAAGGGCAGTGAGGGATATATCAGTTACATCGGTTCTATTATACTTTTATTTGTATTACCACGGTTTTCAAATAAGTTTATGCTAATGCTTACGGGTATGGTAATTACTTTTGTTGGGTATGTACTGATGGCAATATGGATGCAATTATTTGGTATATACGTAATGATTGCTTCCTTGTTGGCACATCGATCGTATACTCATTCATTGCTAGGCGTGGCTTTTTACAGTATTATTGCTTATTATTTAACAATTGACTTTCCATTAAATGGATTGTTTAAGGTGTGTGTACTTGCATATATGAGCCATTTGTTCGCGGATATGCGATTTATACCAGGTAATAAGCGTGGGATAAAACCATTTTTGCCTTATAAAGGAATTGAACTTTAAAGAAGAAGACACCATTCAAAAAGGTGTCTTTTCTATTTAACGCAGATAACTTACTGCAAGCCGAAACCTCAAGTATTCGAGAAGATTTCTGCATGAAAAGTCGGAAATCTAGTTTCATTCATGTTCACTTGAATCGCACTAATCTAGTTAAATAAAGCTAATTGGAATGTAAGTTAAATCAATTAATAGTGTGAGTTTTCTAACACAATATCAAAAGAATGACCATTTCCCCTTGACAAGTGCATAAAATCCATATATAGTAGTCATTAAATTTAAAAAATTAATTCTCTTATTAAGAGTGGCAGAGGGACTAGGCCCTGTGAAGCCCGGCAACCTAAAAGCAAAATTGCTTGTTTTTAAAGGTGCTAATTCCTACAGATCATAATGGATCTGGAAGATAAGAGGAGGAACGGTAAAGATAATACGCCCTCTTCTTAGGAAGGGGGTGTTTTTTATTCCCCTCTTTCAAAATCCGATAAAATTTTAGGGAGGAATTTTTATGTCAAATTTTCAAGTGCATGGCCAAGAAACAATTTTGCTACATGGGGGGCAGGAAGCTGATCCGACAACAGGATCGCGAGCTGTTCCAATCTACCAAACAACATCATATGTTTTTCGTGATACGGAGCACGCTCAAAATCTATTTGGTTTGAAAGAAGCCGGAAACATATATACACGTATTGGCAATCCAACCATTGATACTTTTGAACAGCGGATTGCACTTCTAGAAGATGGTGTCGCGGCCGTTGCTACATCTTCTGGCATGGCTGCAATAACATTAGCAATCTTGAATATTGCGGGTGCTGGAGATGAGATCATTGCTGATAGCAACCTATATGGCGGGACATATAACCTTTTTGTTAAGACTTTACCGAAGTATGGCATTACCACTAAATTTGTTGATGGTACAAAGCCTGAAGCATTTAAAGAAGCGATTACAGATAAAACAAAAGCAATATTTGCAGAAATTATTACGAATCCCAGCTTATATGTTTTTGATGTAGAAGCTGTTGCAAAAATTGCGCATGAACAAGGTATTCCACTAATTATAGACAATACTTTTGCTACACCGATATTAACGAAACCACTTACTTGGGGGGCTGATATTGTAGTTCATTCCGCAACGAAATGGATTGGTGGCCACGGAACTTCGATTGGAGGAGTTGTCGTTGATGGTGGACGTTTTGATTGGGGAGTTGGTCGCTTTCCAGAATTCACAGAACCAGATGAAACTTATCATAATCTCCGTTATATAGATGTGGGTCCGGCGGCATTCGCTACAAAATTACGTGTGCAGCTTCTTCGTGACATTGGAGCGTGTTTAAGTCCACAAAATGCATTTTTGTTATTGCAAGGTTTAGAAACATTACATTTACGGATAGAACGTCATCAAGAAAATACTAGAAAGGTTGCAGCCTTTTTACAGGAACACCCAGCTGTAGAATGGGTAAATTATCCTGGATTAGATACACATCCATCCTATGATCTTGCACGTAAGTATTTGGAAAGCGGCTTTGGCTCCATTATAACATTTGGAATCAAAGGTGGGAGAGAAGTAGGACAAAAGGTGATTGATCATGTTGAACTCTGGTCACATTTAGCAAACGTTGGGGATGCAAAGTCGCTTATCATCCATCCTGCATCTACTACTCATCAGCAATTAAGTGCGGAAGACCTTATAAAGAGTGGTGTATCAGAGGAATTAATTCGTCTGTCCATTGGGATAGAAACTGCAGAAGATATCATTCAAGACCTTGATCAAGCGATTTCTCAAGCAACGAAATCTACATTGCAAAGTAATGTGAGTGATGTGGAAGCCGCTCAAAAGTGGTTGTTGCATTCTCCTTTTGATAGAAGTAAAGGGATTAGGAAAAAGGTAGTTGCAGTGTTAGGTTACCAAAGCGCACCAGCTTCATTTCAAAATGATATAAATAAACTAAAGTCGTTTGGATATGAGGTTCTTTTAGGAGATAAAACGATTGCTGATTTAAATGTCGTTAGCATTGATGTCGTATTATCTCATAGTCAAGCATTGCCGAAAACGATTATTGAACAGTTGATAAACAAACAAGGAAAGTTATTGTGGATAGAAAATGAAACTAAAGTAGACCCCGTATTACAATATGCGGAAAATGCCGGTATTACTGTAATAACAGGAAAAAGAATATGTGAGGAAATCATAAAGCAACGCGGAAATCATTCCATTGAACAAGTTGCCGTTGAAATTTAACAGTCTTGTTCATTATCGGTAATGGCTTTCCATTATGATAAATTGATTAGAAAAGAGTTGATTGTTTGTCATTAGTATTTGATCAAACGAATGCAACTAAATCATGTCGGTCAGTTGCTGATATTGAAATCGGCTCGCTTCGACTTACATCAGGAAAAATACTTAAGAAAGTGAAGCTACGTTATGAACTAGTCGGTCCACCAGCTGCTCCGGTGATTCTCGTTTGTCATGCATTAACAGGGAACCATCTTACAGTTGGATCTAAGGAAGAACCAGGCTGGTGGAGTGGTCTAATAGGTGAACAAAATTATATAGATACTAATAAATTCCGGATACTAACATTCAATGTACTCGGTGGCTGTAACGGATCGACAGGACCGTCATCCATTAATCCTGCTACAAACGAAATGTACCGTATGACTTTCCCAGTTATTACTGTAAAAGATATTGTGAAGGCACAGTACAAGGCATTACAAAAACTTCGTATCAATCATCTAGCAGGAGTTGTTGGTGGTTCTCTTGGTGGAATGCAAGTTATGGAATGGGGTCTGCTTTATCCAAAGATGATGGATAAATTAATTATCCTTGCTGCAACCCCAGTTCTTTCCGATTATGGTATTGGCTTTAATTATATCGCTGAGTCGGCTATCAAGAATGATGTGGAATGGAACGGTGGGGAATATGGTGAAAATCAAATGTTGCGGGGTTTAGAAATAGCTAGAATGTTGGGGATGGTAACGTATCGTAGTTCCCATTTATTCCATGAAAGATTTCAGCGCGAAAAACAAGCTTGTACATTTTCTGTTATCTCCTACTTAGATTATCAAGGAAAAAAATTGACGCAACGATTTGATGCGAATAGTTATCTTTATTTACTGGGAGCGATGAATTACCATGATATTGGAGAAGGACGAGGAGGATGGGAAACTGGGTGTAAATCATTTGAGGCTCCAATATTAACAATTGGTTATGGAGATGATTTAATATATGAACCGGATTTTATTCAAAAGTTTTCGAAAGAAGCCCCTAACTGTTCCTATCATTTTGTTCCTACATCCTTTGGGCATGACGGTTTTTTAACAGAATATGAAAAATGGGGAAATATAATTAAGGAATTTTTGAATTAAAATAGATGGAGGTATTTTTTTGGAAATATTGCATGTTGCTTTACTTGGTTTCGGTACGGTAGGTAAGGGAGTATATCAAACGATACAAACCCATCAAAAAAGATTACAGCAACTAATAGGTAGACGTGTTGAAGTTTCTGTGATTGTCATTAGAAATCCACATAATTACACCGATTTTCAAGGATCAGTATCGATTGAAACGGATATGAAGGCGATTATCGAGAATTCAAAAATTGATGTTGTTTTTGAAGCGATTGTTGGGAAAGAACCTGCTTATACATATTTAAAACAATGTATTCAAGCAGGTAAACATGTCATTACTGCTAATAAAGAAATGTTTGCCCACCATGGGGGTGAACTGATGCAATTAGCACAACAAAACCAAGTACAGATTGGTTTTGAGGCTACGACTGCAGGGGGTGTACCAATAATCCAGACAATTAAACAACTGTTGCAAGTGAACCAGATTCAAGGAATTACTGCAATATTAAATGGAACATCGAATTATATTTTAACAGAAATGCGGAAAGAAGAAATTTCATTTACAGCTGCATTACGTGCTGCACAAGAGCTTGGATTTGCTGAGGCGGATCCGACAAATGACATAGAGGGAATGGATGCTTTTTATAAGTTAATGATTTTATGTGAACTTATTTTTGGTAAGCAGCCTGATTGGAAATCAGTTACACTTACTGGCATTCAAGGAATAACTGTTGATGAAATAAAGAAAGCTCAGTTAGAGGGAAAGCGTATTCGCCATATTGCTACTGTTTCGATAAAAAATGGAAACATGCATGCTCACGTCAAGCCTTGTATCATTTCAGAGGGACATCCACTATTCCCTGTTGAAGGAGTAGAAAATGCAATTCATCTTCAAACCGATTTAGTTGGTTCACTAACTTTACAAGGGCCAGGTGCAGGCTCGCTCCCAACTGCTAGTGCAATGATAGAAGAATTGTGTATGTTACCACTGAAGCCAAAGGCTACGAAAGAACAAAACAGACATGAGGTAACAACGATATAGGAAAAGCCAACCTATTATATTGAAAAACCAATCGAAATAAAGATAACAGAAGCCCTACAAAGCAATGACTTTGTAGGGCTTCTTTGGGGTCTGCCCTCCCTTTTTTTGGCAAATTTGGGATAATAAATTCCGATAAAATGTGAATTCATTTGATTACAATCGTTTAAAAATTGACGATAAATATATTTGGAGACAAGAAAATAAGATGGAGGGATGATGTATGATGGAAGGTTAGCGAAATTCACTAAAACTTTTGCATTTGTTATCAGTAAATTTAATTAAGAAAATCGATTTATGATATTTCATAAAGGTAGTTACTATAGATATTTTATTTAATATTATTCGGGCGAACCAAAAGTGATGAATTTAATTATGAAAGAAGGAAAACTTGAAATGAAATTTAGGAATTTTAAAGTTGGAACAAAAATTAATCTTTTAGTTATAGGAATTATTCTCTTTTTATCTGTTATTATTGCATTTGTGTCTTATTATCAAATAAATAAAGCAATGGAAAAGGTTTTTACTGATAGGGTAAAAGTTGTTTCAGGTATAGGTTATAACTGGTTAGATGAAACTTATAAGGGAGATTGGGAGATAAAAGACGGCGAATTATACAAAGGTGAAGTAAAGATTAATGGTAATAATGAGATTTTAGATAAAATTGGTGAAATAACAAATGGAGCAGCTACGATATTTCAAGGAGATACAAGAGTTGCAACAAATGTTATGAAAGATGGACAAAGAACGATTGGTACGAAATCTGACCCGGAGATTGCAGAGGTTGTTTTGAAAAATGAAGAACCTTATATAGGTGAAGCTGATATTGTAGGACAAAAATACCTAACAATGTATCAACCCTTAAAAAACAAGAACGGGGAAATAATTGGTATGTGGCTTGTAGGTCCAAAAATCAAAGTAATAAGTGATACTGTTTTTTCATTATTAACTATCCTATCCATTACGATTGTTATTTTGGGCGTAATCGCAGTCATATGCAGTATATTTTTTACGAGAACGATTGTACGACCTATTCAAACAATAAATAAACAGCTTAAGGAAATTTCTGAAGGAGAAGGAGATCTAACAAAAGAACTCTCCGTTAAATCTGAAGATGAGATTGGAGATTTGGCTATTTCCTTCAATCGTTTAATAAGTAGCTTACGTCAAATGATAAGTCAAATCAGAGATACATCAGAACAAGTTGCTGCATCATCAGAGCAATTAACAGGAAGTGCAGAAGAAACTTCATTAGCTACAAAACAAATCGCTACGTCAATTCAAGAAGTCGCGAGCGGGACAGAAATACAAGGTAAAGAAGCGGGCGAAAGTGCACAGGCAATGAATGAAATGGCTATCGGAATTCAACAAGTTGCAGATACAACATCTTCAGTATCCGAATTAGCAACAGATACGAATAAGGAAGCAAATGAAGGTAATGAATCCTTGCAAAAGGTTATTAGACAAATGAATGAAATTAATACTTCTGTAAGCGAATCGGCATTAGTAATTAGGCGCTTAGGGGAACAATCTATTAAGATTGGTTCGATAACCGAGGTAATAACAGGAATTGCGGAACAAACAAACTTATTAGCACTTAATGCGGCTATTGAATCAGCACGTGCAGGAGAACATGGCAAAGGATTTGCAGTAGTTGCCAGTGAGGTAAGAAATCTTGCAGAGCAATCAAAGGATTCTGCTGATCAAATTGCGAGTTTAATTGGACAAATACAAGTAGACACATCACTTGCGGTTGAATTGATGAACAAAGGAACAGAAGATGCATCACAGGGAATGCAAGTTGTAAAAGAAACTGGCGAAGGTTTTCAAAGGATTCTAACGTCAATCGAAGAAGTAACTGCTCAAATTCAAGAAGTTTCAGCAGTAACAGAAGAAATGTCTGCTAGTGTTGAAGAGGTCAATGCTTCGATGGAAGAAATGGCTCGTATCTCTCAAACTTCCGCTAGTAATACACAAAATGTTGCATCTGCATCAGAAGAACAACTTGCCTCTATGGATGAAATTACCGCTTCAGCTAACTCCTTAGCTAAAATGGCTGAGGACTTACAAGTGCTTGTGAATAGATTTAAAGTGTAAGGTGAAGAAGATAGTTTTGCGGTGATTCTTTATTGATCTTAAAGTTTAACTGATGGCAAGTTACTAGGCGGTAAGGTCTCTACATGAAAAATTCGGGAATTTAAGGTATATTAAGTGAAAAATCAACAGCCAGTAAAAGTCCGATTCGATTAATTGGCAATCAACATTACTTTATTTACGTTGATTAGTAATCATTCTATAACAATAGTTTTACCCTAGGTCAAGGAGAAACATATGACCTAGGGTAATTTTTATCAAATACTTATTCATTAAAACAAAATATGTGCAATCAATACGATAACAGGTAACGTGATAACAGTACGTAGTAAGAAAATAACTGCCAAATCCTTAAAGGAAACGGGAACCTTCGAACCGAGTAAGAGACCACCTACCTCAGACATGTATATGAGTTGTGTGACAGATAAAGCTGCAACAATGAACCTGGTCATTTCCGAAACGATGGACGAGCCTACAATCGCTGGTAAAAACATATCAGCAAAACCAATTAAAATAGTTTTTGAGGCTTCAGCGGCTTCTGGCACTTGCATTAATTCAAGAATAGGAATAAAAGGCAAGCCTAACCATTGGAATAATGGTGTGTACTCAGCAATAACTAATGCAATTAAACCAAACGCCATCACAACAGGCGCAACTCCCATCCACATATCAAGAACATTTTGAATGCCTTCTTTGAAAAACTTTTTAATACTTGTTTCTTGTTTTCCACGTTCTAATGCCTTTTTATAACCATATGAGAAAGCATTATATCCTTCCGGGATTGATTCATCGACTTTTTCTTTTGTTGGATCGATATACGTATCAGCCTTCCGTGAAAGTGGCGGAATACGTGGCATAATGATAGCTGCAACTAAGCCAGCGATTACTACTGTAATATAAAAAGGAATAAACATACGACTTAAATTCATTTCACCAATAACGACAAGTGTAAATGTAATGGATACAATTGAAAATGTTGTCCCGATAATGGCAGCTTCTCTTTTCGTATAATATCCATCTTCATACTGTTTACTTGTTAATAAAACACCAATCGTTCCGTCACCAATCCATGAAGCGAGTGCATCAACAGATGAACGTCCAGGTAGCTTAAATACTGGGCGCATGATTTTAGTCATAAATGTTCCGAATAGTTCTAGTAACCCAAAGTTCGTTAATAGTGGTAAGAAAAGACCTGCAAATAGAAATACAGAAAAAAGAACGTGCAAAAGACTACCTAATAATGTGTTTCCTGTATCGTCACCATAAATAGCTTCCGACCCTATTTTAAAATAGACCATGACAGCAAATATAGCTGCCAAGATACGAACAATCGTCCAAAAGCTGCTAACTAGAAATAGACGTTGTATAAATGGCTTATTTGTTAATCGCCTTTTTCCAATTATCTTCATGACGATTGTTAGAAGTGCTGTTAGTACAATAATTATCATCATAATGAGAGATAAATAGTTTGCCAGTTTTGTTTCCACCCATCCGGCTAATATGGCAATTGGAATTGTAAAACCTTCTGTTGTTTTAACGGGCGTCATAAATAAAAATATACCAATTAATGATGGTACGATAAACTTGATATGATCTTTCAATTGAAATTCTTTCATAAGTGCCTCCGATGGTCATGCTTGTATGATATATCCTACATTTATTATACATATGGATGTATAAATATACAAGAGGGAATTTAACATATTATTCTCATACGTTTAATATATAGATTCAAATTCCTTACTAGTATATAGTGTTGCAGAATTTGTATGCATGATACTTGTTCAAGATTAATCATGCAATAAATAATGTATAAGTCTATCTTTATCTTCAAAGAATTGTTTCATCGTAACATAATGATTTGTTTTCTCAAGAGAAGTCTCCCTAGCTCCATCTTCCGTAAATTCAATTATTTTAGCATGTGGATAAGCCATGATGATGGGAGAGTGGGTCGCAATAATGAATTGGGAGTTTCGATTGATTAATTCATGTATATGAGTCAACATGGACAACTGTTTTTGTGGTGACAATGCGGCTTCAGGCTCATCAAGTATATATATGCCGTTTCCACGAAAGCGATTCATAAAAGTGGCCCAAAAAGACTCCCCGTGTGATTGCTCATGAAGCGAAACACCACCGAATGAATCAATAATGCGTGGTCCTGGTGCAGGGGCGTTATCCATAGCTTCAATATTAGAGGCAACATTATAAAATGTTTCCGCGCGTAGAAAAAAGCCGTCTTTTGGCTTTTGCACACCTCGTACGAGTCTGATATGTTTTTCTAAGGATGAATGTGAGTCATATGTCGTAAAATTAAAATGAAAGGAACCACCTTCTGGATTAAATCCGCAAGCGATAGCAATAGCTTCTAATAATGTTGATTTACCCATGCCATTTTCCCCAACAAAAAAGGTGACATGAGGATGGAAAGATAGTTCATCTAAACGTTTAATGCTTGGTAAATGAAATGGATATTGGTTATAGGAACCAATATTCTCGCGTTCTAAACTAACACTCCTTATATATTGCATTCCTCTTATATTTTCCACTAAAAATACCTCCGTACAATTATCGCTTGGATAAAATCATAACATAGAAAGGCTAGGATTAAAAAATAATCACTAAAAAAAGAGGTAAGGACATAAAGGCCTGAAACCTCCGTTAAACTACCTATAATTAGTAAAAGCTTCATAATAAATACTAAATGAAGTAGTTGAGGGGTCTGACCCTTTTGTATTGTCCCAACCTCTTTTGCGGTGAAAGAGTGGTATTTATCCTTTTAGAAAATCAGGTTTCATAAAGTTTGGGTTTGGATATTTGTAGAAACCTTCGCCAGTTTCTCTTCCAAGTTTCCCTTTGTCGATGTATTCCTTTTTAAGTACATCTGCAACTTTTTGATATTCAGGATTACCAGTAGCCTTTGCTTTTGCTAACGTAATATTATATGCAGTAGTGATTCCTACTACATCTAATATGGCGAATGGACCAAGCGGTGCACCAGTTCCAATCATCCATGTTTTATCAATTGTTTCCACATCAGAAACTTCTTTTACTAACAGTGATTGGGCTGCATCTAATAATGGAACGAGCAAAGAGTTTAATATATATCCAGGTTGTTCTTTGTATAATGGTAGTGGTACCATACCAATTGCTTTCGCAAATGCAATAACTTCATCAAAATATTTCATATTCGTACCAGGGTGTTTCATTACTTCACCCGTATTATTTTTCCAAATTTCATTAGCAAAATGCAATGCTAAAAACTTTTCAGGTCTTCCAGTTACTTCGGCAAATTGACTTGGAAGTAGGGTCGAAGAGTTTGTTGCAAATACAGTCTTATCTGGTGCAACTTTTGCTAACTCTTTATAAAAATTCGTTTTAATATCAATCACTTCAGGAATTGCCTCTATTACAAGATCAGCATCTGCAACTGCTTCTTCTAAATTTGTATAAAAGGTGATACGATCATACGCATTGTTTACCTCTTTGATAGATGCTTCTAAGTCTTCTTGATAACGTGCTTTTAAAGAAGTTATTCTTTCTTTTGCCTTTCCAATTGCTTCATTATTTATGTCATAAACTGAAACATTGAACCCCTTAAAGGCGGTCTGGAATGCAATTTGACTACCTAATACACCGCTACCAGCAATCGTAATATTTTTATAGTTCACTTTTAGGACTCCTTTTATTGTAATATCTAGGGTGACTCTTATATTATAAATCAAGAAACGAAAAGAATGCAGCTAAAACTACTTAGTTTGTATAATTGGTCTTTTCGATAATTACTACAACTCATCTGCTATTCCTAATAAAATAATGCCGAGCATTACGATTGCAATCATCATATATTGCTTTTTATGTAAAACTTCCTTTAAAAATATGCGTGATAAAATTACTGAAAATATTCCGTGAGAAGCGATAAGTGGTGCCGCAATCATGGCATTCCCTGCAAGCGCAAAGACATAGAAAAATTGACCAGTTGTTTCTAGAATAGCAGCAAACCCTTTATCTCGCTCCTTAAAAATAATAAAATTCTCTTTCTTGATTAATTTTAAATATAAATAGGAAAGGATTGCACAAATTAAAAATGTAAATTCATAAGCGAGTAAAGCTGAAGATTCACTAATTAATGCTAGTTCATCTAAATAAATGCCATCTGCAAAACTACCTAGTCCATCTATGAGAGCGTACAATATAGGAAAGATAATCGCCAAAAACCCAATCCGGTACTTTTTATCAACTTCCGTGGAAGTCGCGAGTGCAACTGTTTCATCCTGTTTTTCGTAAATTGCAAGTCCAATAACACCTGCTGTAACAGCTATTACTCCTACTATGTCAAACATACTTAATTCCCTTGGGAAAAAGATAAATAATAAAATAGCGGTTACTGCACCTGAGGAATTTTGCACTGGCGCCACAATTGATAGCTCAATATATCTTAATCCAATGTAACCAATCGTCATCGATAAAATATACATGGAAGAAACGGGTAAATAGCGAATCATATCAAACGGTTCAAAATTAACACCTGTAACCATTATATAGGCTACTGCATGAATACCCATTACAAAGCCCACCATTACGACGATTTTTAGATGGCTATAACGATCCTCAATATTTGATCCTTTCTTGTAAAATAAATTCGCAGCACCCCAAGCGAATGCTGTTAAAAGTGAAAAAATAAACCACATGTTGCTATCTCCTTCTAATGTTATACATTTATCATACTATGAATCTTTCATTATACAAATGTGTTAGAAATTAAATAGTTTGTTAAAAATAGATGTTCAATTATTTTTAAATGGATTTTTGAATCCTAATGTATAATTTGTAGCCAAATAAACAATCCAGTTAATGTAATAAATAACGTGGGAATTGTTAAGATGATCCCAATTTTAAAATAGTAACCCCATGTAATTTTTACACCTTTTTTATTCAAAATATGTAACCATAGAAGTGTTGCCAGTGAACCAATTGGTGTGATCTTTGGTCCTAAATCAGAACCAATGACATTTGCATAAATAAGCGCCTCTTTCATTGCGCTTGATGTAGTCGTATCTGCAATAGCAAGTGCATTAATCATAACGGTTGGCATATTATTCATAACGGATGAGAGAATTGCTGCGATAAAGCCCATTCCAATAGTGGCTGCATACATTCCTTGATCTACAACAACTTGTATAACATTGGCCAACAACGTTGTGAGACCGGCATTTTTTAAACCGTAAACGACGACGTACATACCGATGGAAAAGAAGACAATGTTCCACGGAGCACCTTTTAATATATCTACTGTATGAACTACTGCACTTCGTCTTGCAATCAGTAAAAAAATTATCGCAATGATTCCAGCAATGAAAGATACAGGTACTTGAATAAATTCACTCAGAAAATAACCAACTAATAAAATGGATAGGACAACCCAAGAGGTTTTAAACAAAAATATATCCTTTATTGCATCTTTCGGTTGTTTTAATTGTGTCGTGTCATATTCTCTAGGTATATTTTTTCGAAAGGCGATATACAGAACTAAAATACTAGCTAGAAAACTAAACAAGTTCGGGACAATCATTCTGGATAGATATTCAATAAAACCGATATGGAAAAAGTCAGCGGAAACGATGTTTACAAGATTACTTACGATGAGTGGAAGTGAAGTCGTATCCGCGATAAATCCTGATGCCATAATAAAAGGTAATATCATTTTATCTTTAAAATTCATTGCTTGTACCATTGCTAGGACAATCGGTGTAAGAATTAATGCAGCTCCATCATTTGCAAACAAAGCAGCAACGATTGCTCCCAAAAATGTTATAAGTAGAAACATTTTTACTCCGTTACCTTTAGCTACTCTTGCCATATGTAAAGCGGCCCATTCGAATAGTCCAATCTCATCTAAAATAAGTGAGATAATAATTAGCGCAATAAATGTTAGTGTCGCATTCCAAACAATACCTGTTACATCTAGTACATCTTGGAAATTAACGACACCAACTAATAATGCTAAGCCTGCACCAATACATGCTGACCAACCAATCGAAAGGCCTTTTGGTTGCCATATAACAAAGACGAGTGTGATGAAAAAAATTAAAATTGCAATATATACCATAAATGTGTTCCTTCCTATCTTTAAGTTAATTACAAAGTTTTCTTGTTCCTTCTATTATATCTGGTCTCACTAACTTTTACGAAATTTCCGGACATAAGTGGAAGAAATATATGGAAACGTTATAGGCATTTTTGTTATGCTATGAATAGTGAAATATTTTAGAAATTAACAAAACTATGGCGGGGTAGTAGTTTTATAAGGAAAAATATCTAGATGGCCAATATTATGGTGATTGGGATACAGTGCAACGCGATTATAAAGCAGATAATTTTCGTTCTGCAACACATTGGGTATTGCAGAATGAATGTTGAACGGGAGTGGTAGAGATGGATAAGTGGTATGGTGCAGCGGGTGTTTGTATGAATGAAAAGCGGCAGATATTAATGGTGAAACAAGGCTTATCTAATGAAGAGAAACTCTGGTCGGTGCCCTCTGGTGGCAAAAAGCCAGGAGAAACTTATGAAGCATGCTGCATACGTGAAATCCGCGAAGAAACTGGATATGAAGTAATGATTAAACGGTCGATGTTTGTAAAGAAAAGCCATGCAGTTGAAGTACATTATTTTGAGGTAGCAGTAATCGGTGGAAGTGCCAACATACAAGACCCAGATAAATTAATCTATGAAATTGCTTGGAAGTCAAAACAAGAGATTAAGAATCTAGCGCTTTCCTTTCCGGAAGACCGTCATACACTAGTAAATTTTATTAATAAAAAGTTAGTGGAAGAAGGAGTAAAATGAATAGATTAAATATTATTACAAAGCTTGGTTAAGGTTATGGCGAGTATTTTGCAGACTTAGATGGTTAATTGGGAAGTAGCGTATAGTCAAGATTGAGATTGAGAATTTGATGAATCCAATATGCTAGTCATTGTAGATAAATAAAATAAAAGAGCGGTGATTTCAATATGTTACATAAAATGAGTTTATATATAGCGCCATTTCAATCTATCAAAAGCGGTAGGAAGACTGTGGAAGTTCGCTTAAACGATGAAAAGAGACGAAAAGTAAATATTGGCGATACGATTGAATTTACAAAAATTCCAGAGGGAAAAGAAAAACTTAGAGTAGAAGTAATCGGGTTACAGAAATTTACGACATTTAGAGAAATGTATGATACGTTACCAAGTGAAAAGTTTGATACAGTCAATATGTCAATAGATGACATGGTTAAGAGTACGTATGAGATTTATTCCCCGGAACAAGAGATGAAATGGGGAACATTGGCAATTTCTATAAAACTTATTTAAGGGGGAGAATTAAATGGGTTCATGGATGATGCATGTTATTATTGCAAATAAAGTTGCGGGAAAATTACCGAATAGGGATAAAAAAGCTCTATTACTCGGTGGAATAGCACCGGACGCAGTGCATGGACAGTCGAAGGTGTTATCCCATTTTTATGAGGGGGACCATGAAAATTACTCAAGAAATATTGCAGCAGAAACTTTTTATAAAAAGTACGGTACTTACAAGGATATCGATTATATTTTAGGCTACTACATACATCTCATTTCCGATGATCTGTGGTTAAAAGGATTCTATTTGCCTTGGTTGAAGAACCGTATGGAGCATGATAAAGAACTTTTTCATCGGTATCATCATGATTTTCAGCTTTTGAATGGCAAGTTAATCAATCATTATAAAGTAGATTTAAGGATATTTGAAGATGTAGAAAATAGGAAAATACCTGATTTGGAAGAAGTGTCAGCTGAGCAGGTGAAACGACTTCTAACGCAAGTAAGATCGCATTGGGATAATGATGGGGATATTTCACAGAATTCATTACAGGTATTTACGTTAGAGCAAATAGTTGGATATATTGAAACAAGTGTGGAAATAAGCATGTATTTTTTAAATGAGAAAGGTTATGTAACGACATGGAAGTAAATATTAAATATACCATATGTTTTATTCGAAAAGGGCATGAGATACTCCTGTTAAATAGACAAAAATCACCTTGGATGGGAACTTGGAACGGTGTTGGTGGAAAAATAGAAGCAGGTGAGTCTCCAATGGATTGTGTTATAAGAGAAGTTGAAGAGGAAACTGGCATACATGCACTAGATGTGAAATTTAAAGGTGTTGTTTCCTGGATAGTAGATAACAAGAGAATAGGTGGAATGTATGTTTTTGTTGCGGATATTGACCATTACGAATTTCCTACACCAAGGTCAACACGTGAAGGGATTTTGGATTGGAAAGATTTCGCTTGGATTGTCCATGAAGAGAATGTTGGTATAGCTAACCTACATTATTATCTACAACGAATATTCCAAGAAGATATGGTATACGATCATCAATTTGTATATCACAATCGTGAAGTAACAGGTTTTAATTCAGTTCCATACATACAATCTACTTTTGAAACTTCAATATCATCATAAAAAAGGTTTTGAAAATGACGATGAGGGGGAGCTAAGTTGATAAAAGGATTGAATCATTTGTTGTTTTCTGTATCTGATTTAGAACAATCTATTACGTTTTATGAAAAAGTATTTGGGGCTACATTATTATTGAAAGGGAAAAAGACTGCTTATTTTGATGTAAATGGATATTGGCTTGCTTTGAATGAAGAAAAGGATATACCGCGTCGTGAGATTTGGGAGTCATATACGCACCTCGCTTTTTCAATCAGAGAGGAAGATTTTGAAAAAGTATATGAGAAGTTAGTTTTATCAAAAGTAAATATATTACCTGGTAGAAAAAGAAATCCCCGTGATAAAAAGTCTATTTATTTTACCGATCCAGATGGTCATAAGTTTGAGTTTCATACAGGGACATTAGAAGACCGTCTAGCTTATTATCGTGAAACAAAACCGCATATTCATTTCTATGATGAGGTATAAATAGAGAGCTGGCGGTTTGGTGAAAGCAAAGAACCCCTGCACGATAAAGGTGAGGGGTTCTATTCATTCTTTATTTACTAGGTAATTCAAAATTCATTCGTTTTTCTTTGAAAACATAGCCGTCTTCTCCAAGGAAAGGTCCAAATTCAATTTCAAACTTTTCATAGATATCAAAGTATTTTTTTTGCATGATATAGACAAGAATATGTTCACCTTTATTACCAGGTTCTAGTTTTCTCTCATCATATGCGCCTAACATTCCTTGTGAGAGAATCCTAGCATCACCATCATCTACAAACAGAGTAGCACTATAGCTATCATTATAAACCATTTCATCGGATTGGTTATCAACACTTAGCTTTACGCTTAGCGCGACCAGTTCATCATCCCCAAAATTACGGAATCTGTCTTTACTAGATTCATTTGGCGTGATTTCTGTATATTGAACGCCTTCTACTGTTAGCTTATAATCATATAATTCTTCTGTTTTATTTATTTCTAGGTCTTCAAAGATGAGTTCCTTTTTGGCAATATTATCAGTCGTTAATTTATCTTGATAAAATGTTGGTGCACTGGCTGCTTTTTCAGCTTGATCTTTACTAATTGCAAAGTCAAATACCGCCTCTGAGCCAAATGAATTTGTGTAGTCTTCATTCTCCGATGCTCCAGCTTCAATGATGAACTTCGGATCATTCTTTTGTAACTTTTCATACTGTTCATTTGTCATGACAAAAGTTAAAAAGAAGTTTTTTTCTGTACCAGCTAAAAACATATTTGTTTTCTCTGTATCAAATGTCAATTTTTTTTCTTCTGGAATATATTTATGGGCTGTTGAGGGAAGATAATCAAATTTGTCTTCCATTTGTATACGCATACCATAATTATAATGGACATCTTTGTTACGTGTATTTTTTACAGTTACATCAGCAGTTACAGCATAGCCTTCTAAGTCCTCATTAAACTGGATGTCTTGACTTTGATTCATGTCAGTTACTTTTACTAGTTGATATTTATGTATAGTTACTTCGAGACCGTCTAAATCATTGTAATAATCCGGATCATTGTTTGTAAAGATAACTTCGACATCACCATCTGTTTCGGAGGCGATTTCTGGATTCATAATTTCATTGTCTGAAGCATCTTTCGTCGTTTCTGATTCCGTGTCTTCATTTTCATCTTCTTCCACTACTTCTTTATCGTCATCCTTGTCAACCTGATTTTCTTCAATCTGTTTATCCGCATCCTTTGGTTCTTCTTTTTCTTTACTAGCATCTTTACTACAGGCTGAAAGCACTAGAATAACAGAAAGAAGCAACAAACCAAGAATTTTATTAGCCTTTTTCAAATAAATCATCCTTCCCAATGATGTAATTCCATAGGTTATTATGACATGAAATTTTTAAAAAAACATCGGACTTTTTTCATGGGATAATATACCCTTGGGGAAGTGGAGGGAGAACAAATGAAATATCCCCAAAGAATCCTTCATTCTATGGGGACATATCGCTGTACAGATAAAATAAATAATCCAAAAAATCATTTGCATCTTCTTCATAAAGTTCTTCTCCGTTTATATAAATCGTTGTAACTTCTAATGTATCTAAATGACGATCATTATAAAATGAAATCAACACATCATGTTTCTCGTTATCAACATGCATCATACCATGAAAATCTACATGATCGGTATCTTGATTTTTGTTTGTGTATTCCCAACTACCAGTGGTAAAAATATAATCAAATAGTTCTTCAATCGTAATTTCTGGTGAGTCTTCAAAATGAGAATATTTAATTGTGTCAATGGAATTAATATGTATTGGCAAAAAGTAAGAAGGTATGCCATAAACGAGAAAAATGAGTACAGCAGAGAATATAATACCTAGCCAACTAGTTCCGCCATTTTCTTTATATAGTGTCTCGCGATCTATCTGATTCGGCTTCATGTGTCGAATCAATTTTACTTGTTGTTGTACACGCTTTTCATATAAAGCATTTCCGTATAATCCTAAAAGAACAGATACCCCAATTTGAATGGCATAATCAATGGGGTCTGCGCGAAGGTCCATACTGTACTCGTAACCGAGAAAGTATAATAAAATATCGATGCCGAGAAATCCTAATAAAATAAAAATGATTGGTTTATACATTTTTCGATAACCTAACCAAAATAAAGAGAAGAAAAATGCAGCAAAGTTAAAAGATAGCCCATTTTTTTTCGATGCCTTTTCCCATTTTATTTCATATAGGTCTGCCTTTTTTCCTACAAATAAACGTACATCCTCTTCAAACTGATGTACAAATAATTCTTTATCTTTTATTTCCGCACTGTTTCCCGAATCATCTTGTGTGTGAATATTACTTTCAATCGTCTTTTCTAAAGGGTATCCACATTGTGCGCAGTAAAATCCATCGTGGGAGTTTTCAGTCTTACATCTTGAGCAAATCAATATGTCACTCCTCTCTATCATGACAAGTTGTCTACTTATTTTTATTTGCTGTTATCAATATCAACCATGTGCTAGTTTGATAAGATTTATCTATGAATATACGTGTATTGTAACGCAAGTCGCAGCAAAATAAATAGTTGGATATAGAAGCCTGTTTTATTTTTATGTCATATTACATTTAAAAATGATATTACTTTTATATCTTAATGGACATATTAAGTGAAAAGAGGGCTTTATGGCAAGGGTAAATAGGGCTGGGCATAAAGTAGTGAGGGGTGAATGCGTGCTATTTTATATTAATATAAAAATTCACTTACATCCTTTCGGAAAATTTTGTCTGTGACTTTTGTCACAAAATGTATAAAAACAATTGAAGATTTTGTGACATATTAGTTTTGAAATGGAAAATGTAAAAAAATAGGAATAAAATTACATAGTTTCAAAAAGTCTTTTGATCTACTTATCATTCGTTCAGGTTAGAAGAATTGAATCTCATGTTAAAGTGGTTCACATACTGAAGACAACTAAATAGAAAGGGGATAATTATGAAGAAGAAATGGATTGTACTAGGCTTAGTTATTACTATTGTCACAATGTTAACAGGTTGTGATCTAAAAGTATTAGATCCAAAAGGGCCAGTAGCTGAAAATCAGGCCAACGTTATTAAGATTTCCATGTGGACGATGGCCTTTATCGTGATAACAGTTGTTTCACTGTATATATTTATGCTGACGAAGTATCGTGCTTCAAAAGCGACTAAGGATTATAAACCACCACATATTGAAGGTAGTAAGGTATTAGAAACAATCTGGATTATTATACCGATACTTATCGTTGCTTTCTTATCAGTTGTTACGATTAAATCAACAAGTGAAGTTGAAGCAACACCAAAGGGTTATGAGGATCAGGAACCGCTCATTATTTATGCGGCATCTTCAAACTGGAAATGGCATTTTAGTTATCCAGAACAAAATATTGAAACTGTAAATTACGTTAACATTCCGGTTAATAGACCGATAGAATTCCGACTATATTCTTATGGACCTATTACGAGTTTATGGATTCCGCAACTTGCGGGTCAAAAATATGCAATGAGTGACATGGTGAATACGTTACATTTACTAGCAGATACACCAGGTTCTTATTTTGGACGAAATGCTAATTTTAGTGGAGCTGGTTTTGCTGAAATGGAGTTTGAAACATTGGCAATGCCACAAAAAGACTTTGATAGTTGGGTAACAGATGTGAAACAAACAGCAGATAATTTGACGGAAAAAGACTTTAATGGATTATTAAAAGATGGACATGTTGGTCGTAAAACATATAATGGGACACATTTAACATTCTTACCAGCGCCTGAAGGGGAACATGCTGGACACCATCATATGAAAATGAATGAATAACATTGTTTGTACATTTAGTTATCGTGATAGAACGAATGAAAGAAAAGTAATGTCATAGCAAAAAAAGGAGTTACAACATGAAGGAATACTTTTCAAGATTTGCAGTACCTCATAGCGAACCGATGATTGTTATGTCACAAATCGCGATTGTCGTTGTATGTATCGCAATCGTTGCTGGAGTAACTTACTTTAAAAAGTGGGGTTATCTCTGGAAAGAATGGCTAACAACCGTTGATCATAAAAAAATTGGTATTATGTATATTTTATCTGCATTACTTATGTTATTTAGGGGTGGAGCAGATGCGTTGCTCATGCGGGCACAAACATCCATGCCTGCAAATGGTTTATTAGATGGACAACATTACAATGAGATTTTTACAACACACGGTGTTGTGATGATTTTATTTATGGCAATGCCATTTGTTATTGGATTAATGAACGTCGTTATCCCATTACAAATTGGTGCTCGTGATGTTGCATTTCCACGATTAAATGCACTTAGCTTTTGGTTGTTCTTCTTTGGGGCGATGTTGTTTAACATTTCGTTTGTAGTTGGGGGTTCACCTGATGCAGGTTGGACAGCATATTTCCCACTTGCAAGTAATGATTTTAGTACAAGTGTCGGGATGAACTACTATGCTATTGCAATTCAGATTGCAGGTATTGGTACATTGATGACCGGTATTAACTTTATTACGACAATATTAAAAATGCGTGCACCTGGTATGAAATTAATGAAGATGCCTATGTTTACATGGTCCATCCTTATTACAAATGTCATTATTGTTTTTGCCTTTCCTGTATTAACAGTAGCACTTGCACTAATGACGATGGACCGTTTGTTTGGAACACAATTTTTCACGATGGCAAATGGTGGAATGGACATGCTTTGGGCAAACCTATTTTGGGTTTGGGGACATCCAGAAGTATATATCGTAGTACTTCCAGCATTCGGTATCTATAGTGAAATTATTTCAACGTTTGCACGACGTAATTTGTATGGATATAAGTCAATGGTTTACAGTATGGTTGCCATTTCGGCATTATCATTCCTAGTTTGGGCACACCATTTCTATACAATGGGACATGGTGTCATGGTAAATGGTATTTTCTCTGTGACAACGATGGCGATTGCCGTTCCAACAGGGGTGAAAATGTTTAACTGGTTGCTGACATTATATAAAGGGAAAATTGAATTTAAGGTACCAATGCTATGGGCAATGGCATTTATTCCAATCTTCTTAATTGGTGGGGTAACAGGTGTTATGCTTGCGATGGCAAGTGCCGATTACCAATACCATAATACAATGTTCCTAGTTGCTCACTTCCACTATGTATTAATTCCGGGTACTGTTTTTGCAGTGTTAGCTGGATTTACGTATTGGTGGCCAAAAATCTTTGGCTTTAGTTTAAGTGAAAAAATTGGAAAATGGTCATTCTGGTTTATTGCAATTAGTTTCAACGTCACATTCTTCCCAATGTTTATAACAGGATTAAATGGTCAAGCAAGAAGAATGTATACGTACTCTGAGTCAACTGGTTTTGGACCGTTAAACTTCCTATCCTTTATCGGTGCAATTGGTATGGCAATTGGATTTGCCTTAATTGTTTATAACATTTATTGGAGTACACGTTATGCACCAAGACACGTGACTGAAGATCCATGGAATGCACGCTCACTTGAATGGGCAACACATAGTCCAGTGCCGGCTTATAATTTTGCGATTACACCAACAGTTGAATCGACACAAGCTTTCTGGGATGCAAAAGAAGAAGGTAAAGAATTATTCAGAGGTAAATATGAACCGATTCATATGCCATCAAATAGTGGATTGCCGTTTATCATGAGTGTTATTTTCTTCGTGTTCGGATTTAGTATGGTATTTGGTATGTGGATTCCAGCAATTATTTCTGCTTTAGGAATATTTGCATGTATGGCATACCGTTCCTTTGAAAAGGATCACGGGTATCATATTTCTGTCGAAGAAATTATGGAGACTGAAAAGAAATGCGAGGTGCTTTCACATGAAAATGGACCACTCACTGCCAAGTGAATATAGCACAGAACAAAACCGCTTGAAAATCTTTGGCTTTTGGATTTTCCTTGGAGCTGAGATTGCATTATTTGCTACATTATTTGCAACGTATTTTACATTAGTTAACCGGACAGGTAATGGCCCGTCTGGTCATGATATTTTTGAACTTACTCCTGTATTGATTGAAACGATTGTTCTGTTAACGAGTAGCTTTACAATTGGACTAGCTATCAATGCAATGCGTTTAAATAACAAAAAAGCGATGATGGGTTTCCTAGTTATTACGCTTTTGTTAGGACTAGGCTTTTTAGGAGTAGAAATATTTGAGTTCACGCATTATGTGGAAATTGGTGCAGGTTTAACAGTTAGTGCATTTACATCTGGTTTACTAACATTACTTGGTACACACGGTATTCACGTTACATTAGGTTTCTTCTGGGGACTTATGATTCTATTCCAGGTAAAAAATCGTGGCCTCACAGCTGAGACAACAAATAAATCATTTATCTTTTCGTTGTACTGGCACTTTCTAGACGTTGTCTGGATTTTCATATTCAGTTTCGTTTATTTGAAAGGAATGATGTAAAATGGAATTGAAACAATTATTTCCCGTAAAACATGTGATGGGGTTTATTTTTTCACTTGTACTAACCGCTGTTGCCTTATCCGTCTTATTGTTTGATGTATCACCAAAGACGGGTGTTGTCATTCTTCTTATCACCGCATTTATGCAAGCAAGTATTCAACTTGTCATGTTTATGCATGCTGGTGAATCAGAAGATAAAGCATCAATTTATACAAATGTTCTATACGCCTTATTTGTCGCAATTGTAACGATTCTAGGTACATTGCTAACGATGATTTGGGGCTATCAATAAAATCAATGATGTGAAAAACCTAGTAGTGATATTGCTGCTAGGTTTTTTGTTTTTTATAATCAAAAAATCTTACCACTTGCGTTTGGTTTCGAATGTAAAACATGCAAATAAGAAGAATGCAGATAGAAACCAATGAAAAGTATGACGGAAGCTTCAGCAGAACAAAAAGGAGAAATGAAACAATTCTATGCACGATATTAATAAATCTACTCAAAATAAAATGACATTAAGCTATTTAGTTATTTATCTTTTTATTAAAATCACATATAATAGAAAACATTCATTACTGAAGAGTGTTAATAGTTATATATATCATACTTATCGTGGTGAACATAATATGAAAACGAAAATTAGGGGTGAGGTTCATGTTCAAAAATAAAAATAACCAAATTCGTTCAGGATGGTTCATTTTTGTAGCTTTTATTCTCATGGTGATTTTGAATGGTTTATTTTCATATCCAGGGATATATTTCTTTTTGAAAGAGGTTGTTGTCCATGATCAGAGTGAACTATATCAGATGTTGGAAGGCCACCCTTGGTATAACCTCTTTGTGAATGGTGGAGCAGTCTTAGGGACAATTGTTAGTGTCATTGTTGCTTGGAGGTTTTTAAATAAGAAAAAGATAATTGAGTTAGGCTTTGGAAAGGGATTTAAGAAGTTTGGATTTGGACTCATATTAGGGGGATTATCAATTACGTTTATTTTTATGATCCTACTTATAACGAAGCAGATTACATTAGAAAATGATTTAATAACCCCCCACTTCTCAACGTTTACAATGACATACTTACTATTTTTTATTATCGTTGGCTTTGCAGAAGAATTATTTTTCCGTGGTTATGTGATGCAAACGATGCGACAAACCGGAAATCATAAATGGGTAATTTATATTGTCTCTGCTCTCATTTTTAGTGGTGCTCATGGTGCAAACCCGAACGTTTCTATATTGGGATTGCTGAATATCTTTTTAGTTGGGTTATTGTTTGCATATATGTTTGATAAGTCAAATAGTTTGTGGATGCCAATTGGCTATCATATTACATGGAATTACTTTCAAGGCTCCGTTTTTGGGTTTGCAGTGAGCGGAACAGAGCCGTATGGACTGTATGATGTGAAGTTAAACAGTAGCCATGACTTTTTAACAGGTGGTACTTTCGGACTGGAAGGTGGATTACTGGCAACACTCATGATTATAGTTGGTTTTTTTATAACGTACATATATAGTAAAAAATAGATGAAATGATATAAAAATTAAAAGAAAGTTGGCAGGTTAATGAAAAAGTCAAATAAGGTAATTCTTACGATAGCGATTATTTGGTCAGCAATTGTCATGTTGATTGTATTTCGCAATATCTACCATCCACTAGCTACAGTAGCGCTGGTAGGATATGGATGCTTCTTAGTTGGGTTTGCGCTCTATTCCATTATTTTAGTTATCCTAAGCGTACGTAAACAACCAAAGTCTGTTGTAAGACAAAGATTTCGAACATTTTTTATCTGGTTTTTCGGATTATCTATTGCGCTCATCGCGATAAAATTATTAAGAAAGGAAAGTATGCATATTTATAATTTGGCCCTTCCATTAGGTATGTCATTTGGAATTGCATTTTTAAATATATTAGGTAAAAAGGAAGTGTAGTAAGTTTTGAAAATGGGGAGGTGGAACGGAAATGAGTTTAGAAAGACTTCTATAAATGGTGGGAGAAGAACCTAAAGTATGCAATATTGCATCAACTAAGTAATGTTAATTATGGTCCGTTGAGAATGAGAACCCTGTACGGAAAAATAGATAACGCCATAAGATGATGTTGATTAATAATGATGAAAATATTACTTGGGTAGGTGAAAATGCTAGATGGAGACTTGGTTGAAGAAAATTCCGCTTGTGTTAGAATCTGAAAACGTAAAGCAAATTAAAAAGGGTTATTCAAGTGATATTAAATACATAATTGATGAAAAATTCCTCATTAGAATTTTTAAAAATGAGAGTGAGCGTAGAAGACGTGAGGAATTTAATACGATTAAACAATTAGGGAATTACTCGGAATATGTGCCCAAAGCAATTACTTATCAAATGGAAGAAGACTTTTCTTACATGGTTCTTTCTTACTTTGCAGGTGAAGACGGGGAGAGTGCGTTAAGTAGTTTAACAAAAAACGCACAATATGATGCAGGTTTTCGAGCTGGTAATGAATTATACAAATTGCATCAATATAAAGATCCGAATGTGAATTTAGATTGGTATTCGCATAAAAAAGAGAAGACAAAACGATATTTTCAAGAGTTGGAGCAGCTTAAAATTGATAAAAAGTTGAAAACGTTATGCTTAGATTATTTTATAAAAAACGAATCATTAATGAAAAGGAGACCGACAACATTTCAACATGACGATTTTCATCCAGCTAACATTATTATAGAAAACGGAAAGTTTGCGGGAATTATTGATTTTCAGCGAATGGACTGGGGTGATCCTATACATGACTTGCACAAACTTGGGTTTTTCTCTAGTCCGATTAGTATTCCGTTTACACAAGGAATTGTTGATGGGTATCATTTGCATACGAAATTAAGTACCGACTTTTGGGAACTATATACGTTATATAGTGTCATACACCTTGTATCATCGCTTGTTTGGGGCACGAAGAGGGGGATGCAAGAAAAAATGATGATGTATGCGATGAATGTCCTAAAGGATCACGATAATTTTACGCGGATTATTCCAAGATGGTATCAAACGTAATGACAAAGTAAACTAGGAATATACTGGAAAAGGTTGTTTATAATAAGCAAAACGAAATGATAGGAGCAACAATCATTTCTCTACTTACGCTTATGATAAGACAAAAATTAAAAAAAAGATGATATCTCTACATATTTTGCGAGCCAGCCTAACGCACTTATGCTTTCTATTCAAGCTATAAAATATTTATAAAGTAGGCGATGTACTATGAACTGCTTTTAATATCTATAATAAAATATGTAGAAAAATAATAATAAATAGTGTCATCCCAATATATAGGTGAAGCATTCTCTTTGTTCTTGTAGGCCAATAAAGGCGTAACCAACCTGTTATTACCATACTTATCATTAAAATACCCGCACATAGACCGACAGTAAACTTTGACCATTGAATAGGAATCCCGTAGCGGGAAATGATGGATACGCCATGGATGATAACGAAAAATAAAGCTATCGTACCTGTCCAACGATGAATTGGCATCACTTTTTTTGATAAGTTAGCCCATTTTATTTTCTTTTGTCGAACGGGTGTATTTCGTATGGTTGAAAATACAGCATGCCTTGTCCAGTTAAATAAAAAGAATAATAAACTAATAAAACCTAACAATAAAGGCCAATAAGAAATTGAAAATGGATGTCTGATTAATAGTTTCCAAATAGATAAAAGCAATAATAATAAATTAAATAAAAACCATATGCTCATTTATGTTACCTCATCGCGTATTATTGTTAAATCAAGTATACGCTTTATCTAGCTAATCGTAATGATTTATATCACAGTTTATATTAAATAATTGTTTTTGATACAAAATAAAAAAAGCACCCTGCCCTTTTAATCAAAAGTTCGGTTGCTATTTATAAGTGATTATGTTATTATTTATAAGTTAAACGATATAATATATCAATATATATACAAGTATCTAATTATATTATATCAACTATTTTTAGGTGTGTCAACTAAAAGATAGGAGTGATTTTTTATTTATGACAAACGAAGAAAGAAATCGGTTAATAGAACAAGAACGGGTAGATCAAGTAATCGATATTATACATAAAAAACAACAAAAATTATATGATTCGTCTACAGCGTTACGTGATAGTGTTATCGAACTTAGAAAAACGTTTTGGGAAGATGTAACTGTTAATTTAGATGAACCAGACGATATCATCGAAACCGAAGCTAGTTTAAAACAGCAGGCGGAATTATTATCTGAACGAGAGCGTACACATAGGCAGCATTATCGGGAATTAAAATTATTGGAGGATCTAGAAAGTTCCCCATACTTTGGAAGAATTGATTTTGTTGATGACGAAACGGCAGAAAAGGATAAATTGTATATTGGTATCGCTTCATTAATGGATGAAAAAGATGAAGACTTTTTAATATATGATTGGCGTGCACCTATATCAAGTCTTTATTATGATTATTCTCCTGGGAAAGCTACTTATGAAACCGTTGATGGAAAGATAACAGGAGAAATGACATTAAAACGCCAATTTATTATCGATAACGGACATATAGATGGAATGTTTGATACGGGTGTTACGATAGGAGATCGACTTTTACAAGAAGCGTTGGGAAATAATGCGAGTGCAATGATGAAAAGTATTGTTGCAACGATTCAAAGTGAGCAAAATAAAATTATCCGTAACGAAAAGAGTAACTTGATGCTTGTTCAGGGTGCAGCTGGTAGCGGAAAAACATCTGCAGTATTACAACGCGTTGCCTTTCTCATGTATCGTTATCGTGAAACGTTAAATGCTCAAAATATGTTGCTCTTTTCTCCAAATCCACTGTTTTCAGGGTATATTGCGAATGTATTACCAGAATTAGGAGAAGAAAATATTAGGCAAAAAACCTTTTATCATTTTTTAAAAGATAGTATTGAAAAGAAATTAACAGTTGAATCACCTTTTCAGCAAATGGAGTATGTATTAACAAAACAAACGGACCAAGATTATGAAGTTCGTATGAATAGTATTGCATATAAATCAACCCTATCTTATAAAGATTTGCTTGATCGATATGTAAATAAGTTGGCAGAAACAGGAGTATATTTTAGAAATATCACGTTCCGTAAGCAAATACTTGTTTCTAAAGAAAAAATAACTTCTTATTTTTACTCCTTAGATGAAGATATGATTCTTCCAAATAAGATGGAAATTGTAGCAAAATGGCTTGTTACAGAATTAGAAAATATTGAAAGAGATGAACGAGAGAAAGATTGGGTAATGGAAGAAGTCGAGTTGTTAGATAAGGAAGATTATTTACAAGCATATTATAAAAATCAAGCTATTGATGAAGAGAATTTTGGCTTAGAAGAACAGTTATTACGAAAAGAAGTTGTGAAACGATATTTCGGACCAATGAAAAGAAAGGTGAAGCGGTTTGCATTCGTAAATATTTTGGCCACATATTTTGCCCTGTTTAAAGAGCAAACTGTAACTCCGGTAGCATTGCAAGATTGGGAAGATATTTGCCAGCTCACAATGACGAGTTTGGCGAATGGTGTCTTAACATGGGAAGACGCCACACCGTTTTTATATTTGCAGGACCAACTATTAGGAAATCATGTAAAAGGGGAAATCAAACATTTGTTTATTGATGAGGCACAAGACTACTCTGCCTTTCAATTTGCTTATATTAAATATTTATTTCCATATACACAAATGACATTGTTAGGCGACATGAATCAGACAATTTACCATTATGCAACGAAAAATCATCCATTAATCTCTGAAAATCGTGAAAGTGTGGAGCGAGTTACATTAACAAAAAGTTATCGTTCAACGACAGAAATCGTAACGTTTACGAAGACATTTGCTCCAAGTAGTGAAATTATCGAGCCGTTTCACCGCGAAGGAAAGAAACCGCAACTCATTAAATTAGAGAAGTGTGACCCGGTAGATCTTACAATTGTTAATGTAACGAAGAAATTGCTAGAACAAGGATATGAAACAATTGGAGTCATCAGTAAATCTGCTGCACAAACAGCAAAGCTCTATCATAATTTAAAGGGACAATTACCAGTTAAAATGATTCACGAGGAAACGTATCAGTTTGACAAAGGGATTTTAATCTTACCTGTTTATTTAGCGAAAGGAATCGAATTTGATGCGGTTATTATTCCGGATGCTTCTGAAAAAAACTATTATAATGAAACAGATAGAAATCTTTTTTACACTGCATGCACCCGTGCGATGCATGAACTTGTGATGATAACAACAGAAAAACCATGTTTATTTATAAATGAGGCACCACAATCAAGTTACGTTTTGGAATTTAAAATAGATAATTAATAAGACTTCTAATGTGGAAGTCTTTTATTTTGCATAGTATTCATATTATTAACTCGAATTTTATAAAAAATATGATACGATTAAAAAAGGACAAACAATTTGGGGAGGATTGTCTATGACGAAAGTAACTGTGAATGGTGTAGAGCTTTTTTATATGGAAGAAGGACGTGGGGAAGCAATTATTTTTCTTCATGGGCTAACAAGTAATCATCATATGTTGAAACAAGAAATGTATGTATTAAAGCATCATTATCGTGTGATTGGTGTAGATGCAAGAGGGCATGGTGAATCTGAGAAGCCAAACCATTACACATTGGAGGACCATATCCAGGATGTTATTTCACTGATGGATTATTTACATATTGAAAGAGCTCATTTAATTGGTATGTCGATGGGGACGTATGTTGCACAAGGTGTGGCAATACAAATCCCAGAAAGAATTAAAAAGATGGTACTCATTTCGGGTAATACGCATGCGAAAGATTCAGGAACGAGCTTACTTGAAAAACATAAAGAAGAAGTGGAAGGCTTAGCGTTTGATGAACAACTAGGTAAGTTGTCAGCCTATGTATTTCATCAATTAGATAAGATAGGCCCATGGATGTCTGGTATTCCTGGACGCCTCACGCCAGAACAACAAGAAATTGCGGCGGATGCCTTAGCAACATTTGATTTTAGGCCTGATTTACATAAAGTAAAAGCTGAAACACTCGTGATTAGTGGCCAATATGATGGTTTAAACCCTCCAGAAGATGGAAAAGAGATTGCCAATCATATTCCGGGTGCACAATTTATGTTATTTGAACAGTCTGGACATGCACCTAACATTGAGGAACAGGAAAAGTTTCAAAACGTACTGAGGGAGTTTTTTGATTTAAAATGAATAGATTATAATAAAAAAAGCAGCATGCAATTTATAGTACTGAATCCATAAATTTGCGGTTGTACAATAAATGACGTTGGTAGTCAAATCTCGCCAGCGTCGTTTTCTTGTTTACACGAATTAATTTCATGGGCCAAAAGTAGTTGTTTGAGTATGAATATTAAATGGCGCGTACATACCGTTGTCCCACATGAGTCGGTCACTTTTCATTCCGGACAACTAATAAGATCAAGGTACTTAATCGGGTCGCATATGGCTATCGGAATTTTAATCATTACAAAAATCGAATAAGAATACATTTCAAGTTGAAACCATTAATCAAAACACCAAACACATCTGATAAAAACAAATCACACGCTAGGGCAGTATAACTTCCCTAGCGTGTGATGACCAAATACATTTTTTGAATTGACTAAAATTCAATACTAACGTCATTTGACGTAGAGCCAAATTTGCTTCTGCTTTTTTATTGTGTATTTTTTAGTAATTTTGTTAACTTATAAGCTAGGTAGCCTTAAGTGTTATGAATTCAGCTGTTGAAACTGATTCGTGTCAAATAGATCAATGAGCTCAATTTTTGGGTTTTTCTCTTTAAACCAATTTAAAGCAAATTCATTTTTAAATAGTGCAACATAATTGCCAGCTCTGTCTTTTACTAAAAGGCTTCGATCATCAAATAGAGAGCGTTTCACTTGCTCTTCTTTTAACCAGCGAGGAATTCTATCGCCAATTGGTTCTAGCATAATATCTACATTATATTCGTTTTTCATCCGATATTGGAATACTTCATACTGTAATACTCCAACAGCACCTAAGATATATTCTTCTGTCTGGTCACGGCGATATAATTGAATTGCACCTTCTTGGACGAGTTGCTCGATGCCTTTATGAAACTGCTTTGATTTCATTGCATTTTTAACGGTTACTTTTTCAAATAATTCAGGTGGGAACTGTGGCAATTCATCATATTCAAACCGCTCTTTTCCATCAACAAGTGTATCACCAATTTGATATTGATTTGGGTCATATATCCCGATAATATCACCTGGATATGCAACATCAACGGTGTCTCTTGATGATGCAATAAATTGTTGTGACTGGGACAATTTAACTGTTTTACCTGTTCGAACAAGTTGCACACTCATCCCACGTTCAAATTTACCCGAACAAATACGCAAGAAAGCAATACGGTCACGGTGGGCTGGATTCATGTTTGCTTGGATTTTAAAGATAAAGCCCGAAAAACTTTCTGTGTCAGGTGATACAATTCCTTCTGTTGTTTTTCTTGGACCAGGTCCTGGGGCCATTGAAATAAAGGCATTAAAAAATGTTTCTAAACCAAATGGCGCCAATGCACTACCGAAAAAGACAGGTGTTTGTTCTCCAGCTAGTACTTTATCTAAAGAAAATTCGTCGCCAGCTTCTTCTACAAGGGAAAGCTCATCAAGTGCTGATTGATAGGTGGATTCGTTGAATAGCGTTTCATTCTCAGGTAACGCCATTTTATCTAAATCAATACTTGTTTCTTCCTCATTTCCATTAAATTTAATGAATTGCTGGTGTTGGCGATCAAAGACGCCTAAAAATCTTTTTCCCATACCTGCGGGCCACGTCATTGGATACGTTTCAATTTCTAATACTTCCTCAATTTCCTCTAATAGGTCTAATGGTTCCCGACCTTCACGATCTAATTTGTTAATAAACGTAAAGATTGGAATACCACGCATACGGCATACTTTAAATAATTTAAGTGTTTGTGCTTCAATACCACGTGTTGAATCAATAATCATAACAACACTGTCAACAGCAGTTAACGTTCGATACGTATCTTCACTAAAATCTTCGTGTCCAGGCGTATCTAGAATATTTACATGGTAACCATTGTATGAAAAATTCATTACACTTGATGTGACGGAAATACCACGTTGTTTTTCAATTTCCATCCAATCTGATGTAGCGAATTTTCCAGATTTTTTTCCTTTCACTGTACCTGCAGAACGGATTAAGTTTCCGAAAACAAGTAATCTTTCGGTCATCGTCGTTTTCCCAGCATCAGGGTGGGAAATGATTGCAAAGGTTTTGCGTTTAGATACTTCTTCATTTATACTCATCAGAAAATCCCCTTTTTATTTTGAAATGGTATGTGTATTATTTTGCGAGGATTTTTACATTGGATAGGACTCCTTTATAACATTTTTTATACGTTAAACGATAGCATAAAAAAAAGCTGTAAGTCAATGTTGAAAGTGTATAGAGAGCCAGATCGATATGCTAGCATTAATTCCATATATATATGTATAGATTATATGATATATATTGTGTACGTTGTTTTATATCATACATTAGAAATTTTAGAGTAGATAAGAAAGAAGGGGAAGTTACTTTAAGCAGCTTCGCGAAAGAAGAAGTATCTTGATCTATAGGAGTGCAAAGGTAATAGTACAGTGAGATGGCGGTAACGCAGGCCTATGGTACAATCAGTGTTAGATAATGAAAGGCTATTAAGTAGAAATGAGATATTAGTTTGGATGGAAATACCTTTTATCATATTGCACGCATCATGAACACTTGACAGCTCATAAATAAATATTATATAATTATCTCGAATTCGAGATAAAGGATGAATGTAATGGAGACTCCAGAATTTTGCACAGAAGATGGAAATTTATCTTTGAAGCTATTTGTGGTTTTAACACGCGCGCTACAAAGTGTTGAGGAAAAGGTGATGCAAGATATAAAAGGGCATGGCCTTAACTTAACGGAATTCGCTGTACTAGAATTACTATATCATAAAGGCGATCAACCAATACAAAAAATCGGTGAAAAAGTATTGCTAGCGAGTAGTAGTATCACGTATGTCGTAGATAAACTTGAAAAGAAAGGTTATCTTGCTCGTATAGCATGTCCGAATGATCGACGTGTAACATTTGCCTCAATTACTACTATTGGAATAAATTTAATGGATGAGATTTTTCCGAAGCATAAAGAGGCAATCCGTCAAATCATGGGTGGCCTTAATATGGAAGAAAAGCAATTTGTGATAGAGGAATTAAAAAAACTGGGCTATTATGCTAAAAATTTATAGAAAACTTATGCTACATCGTGAGCATATTTTTTTACAAAAGTATCTCGAATTCGTAATATATGATTTAAAGGTTATTTATGTTTAGTATTAGTGAATACTGAACATATTAACTTAAGAATGTAACTAAAAAACTTAAAGGAGATAGAACAATATGGCAAATGTAAAATTAGCTGTAGTTTATTACAGTTCAACAGGTACGAATTATCAAATGGCAAAATGGGCAGAAGAAGCTGGTAAAGCTGCTGGTGCTGAAGTACGTGTATTGCGTGCACCTGAACTAGCACCTGAGGCTGCAATTGCTTCAAATCCAGCATGGAAAGCGCATTGGGATGCAACTAAAGATGTGATTCCTGAAGCAACATCTGAAGATTTAGAATGGGCTGATGCAATTCTATTTAGTGTTGCGACACGTTTCGGTGGAATTGCATCTCAAATGAAACAATACCTTGATATGCAAGGTGGACTTTGGGCAAAAGGTGCGCTAGTTAATAAAGTAGTAAGTGCCATGTCATCTGCACAAAATAATCACGGTGGGCAAGAGGCAAGCATATTATCTCTTTATACTTCACTTATGCACTGGGGTGCTATTATTGCAGCGCCAGGTTACTCAGATCCAGTATTATTTACAACAGGTGGAAATCCATATGGTGCGAGTGTGACTGTTGATGGAGAAGGTAACATGGTAAACGATGTGAAACCTGCAGTTGATGTACAAGTGAAACGTTTAATTGATATTGCAGCACGAATAAAAGGTTAATAAAAGGACGTTGTAAAGAAGGGTCTGACCCCCATAGTAATTTGGGGCAGACCTTTTTGTTTTGTTCAAGGACAGACGTCGTTGATCCATATTACTCTGTCTTTATTCGCTGTAACGACTGATTAGCTAATTGCATGAGTGTCATATCATCCATAGGTGGATTGTGTAATCCAGCGCGAACATCTCGATAATATCGTTGCAATGGATTCTTTTCAGATAAACTTCTTGCTCCAACTATACGCATTGCTAAATCGATTACATGAATCGCTTCATTCACGACTTCGTATTTTACCGCACCAAGTTCAGGTTGCATCGTTTCACGAATTAGCGAATTGCTTTTATCCCATTTATTTGCAACACTATAAAGAAAATGCGTGCATTTTACAAGTTTTAATTCTATTTCACCAAGTTTTTGTTTGACTGTAGGAATTTCCGATATCGTAGTATTAATGCTATTCGGTGAATAGGATTTCGCAAAGTTAACGGCAACTTCTTGGGCCGCTTTTGCAATGCCTAAATAGCAGGCTGGTATATGCAGTAACCATCCTTGGGGTGATTTCTTACCTGGTGTTCGTTTATTAACAAAATCACTTTCCGCGATGACAACGTCTTTTAAGATTAAATCGTGACTACCTGTTGCGCGCATTGCGATTGCATCCCACGTTTCTTCTACTATTACACCAGGTAAATAATGTTGAATTAAAAAGTCTCCAACTTCACCTGTATCCTCAATTGTAGCACTAACGTTGAAGTGGGTAAGCATAGGAGCCATCGTTGTAAATGTTTTACGGCCGTTTATCTTCCAACCATTGTTCGTTTTTTTAGCAGTTGTTTCAGGCTTACCTCCACGAGTAGGACTTCCGGTAGCAGGTTCGGTAGCAGAATTGTTGATGAGAGCCCCGTTATTTAATACGAGATTTGCAAGTTGGCGATATTTTTTATCCCCCCATATATTGTTTTCACCAAGATTTTTCATAATCCCCATATGCCAACCAATAGATAGGGCAGTAGAACCATCTGCTTTTGCTATAATTTCTTGATGTTTTAACATTTCATATAAAGAGATTCCCATCCCACCATATTGTTGTGGAATAGTTAGCCCTGTATATTCAATGGCAATGAGATCTTTCATGTTTTCAAAAGGAAAACTTGCTTGTTTATCATGTTGGTAAGCACGAGATGAGAAGACATGCACCGTTTCTTTCATCAGTTTAATCCGTTGGTCCATCGATTTACATGAAGTTAATTTCAAATCATACATCCCCTTTGCAAAAATGTTATGATTATGTATGATTATTCCATTGATTCAGAAACTGTTCAAATATATTGTTTTTAACGTACTTCCGAAAGAAGTCTCCCTCTTCAATCGTGTGAAGGGCGTAGCCCAACGGTAAGTGGGAGATGAATTTCGGTTGGGTGACAGCCCAAAGTCTTTTTCTTTTGCCTCTTTGCTCAATATGGTATAATCAGTCATATAAAGTGTTGGAGTTGATATTATAATGGAGTTGGACAGTAATAACCACTCGGTGTTCTCGATGTATTACCATCTTGTGTTAGTCGTAAAGTATCGAAGGAAAGTAATAGAAGATACTATTTCAGACTATGCTAAAGATAAATTTGTGTCGTTGAGTGAAAAATATAATATCACATTAGTTGAATGGAACCACGATATTGATCATATTCATA
>NZ_JBHLWL010000022.1:430506-472674 GCF_042432965.1 Paracerasibacillus soli
TGATGAAGTTAAAGCACTTTTTATAGCCTTTATGGCCTCAAGAAATCAACAGCTTCCTTATCTAAAAGGTAGACGGTCTTTAGCTGAAAAATTACTAGGCCTCATCCCGGAAAGCCAACAAGAAACCTTAGTTTTATTAAATCAGATCTTGCTTTTCGAAGGAACAAACCCCAATAATCCTGATTTACTTGAACTGTCGGACCTTCCTCATCCTATGTTAGATAATCTCATCCAACTGCTTCTTTTGGATTGCCATTTATTGATTACCATCAAAGAAGGGAAGATAGAGAGGTCTTATCCAATTTATCTTCTGCACCTTTATCAAGAAAAAGGCCTATGGCAAATCGAGGGATACGACTTAGAGGAAGAAAGGAGAAGAATTTTTCCTGTCGACCATCTCATCAATGTAAAAACATATCCTACGAAATCAAAGGTAACTAAGAAAAAGGTTTTGGAAAATCTAAGTAAACAGGAAGATGAAATCAACCTTGTTATTGAATTTGGTCCAAAGGCAATTGCCCAGTTCAAAAAGTACCATCCTTTTAAACTTTCAATTTCCTATACGAATTCTTACCAAGCAACAGGCATTCTAAAGACTTTTATCAATGTTAATATCCCCGAAGAATTGACTGATATAACAAATTGGCTACTTTTTTTAGGTGAGGATATCAAGTTTAGGGAAGTGCCAGAAGAAGTGTTAGAAAGTTTACGGGAGAGATCACGCTTATACTGCAAATAAATAAGCAGCGGCTGATTAAAGGATCACTATTCTAGGGTTTATCCAGTATGCCAAAATCCCCAAAACTTGTCTTATCAGGTTTTGGGGATTTCTTTATAGTAATAAAGCTGACTCAAAATACAAATATCTTTGAGTCAGCTTCTTAGACTTATTTACATTTAATAGTTCATGAAACTTCCTTATCAACTGTAGTTTCATCTGGTTTCCTATTACGTCTTTGAAGGACGACGGCTCCACCAGCGGCCATAAATCCAATGAAGCCAATAAGGGATCCGTAAAATAATGGTTTATTTTCATACCATTTTAATACAAAGTTCTTATCAGCAATTTCAAAATAGAATTGCTCTTCCACTACATTCCCTGCTTTATCTTCCGCTTCTACTACAACTTGATATTTATCAATATCGTTAAATGATAGTTTAATTTTCGAAACTTTGCCATCCGGTGTCTTTTCTATCGTTTCTCCTTCAAACACTTCATCATTAATATGAACCGACTTTATCCAATCTTCTTGATTATCTAAGGAGATTTCCATCTTTACTGGATCATAATAGACATCTTCATTGTTAACACCTGTAAACTTCACATTCGGAGGTGTCATATCAACGATAAACTCAATCGATTGTCTCGCAATATTACCTGCTTGATCCTTCACTTCAATATACAGTACATATTTTCCATCCTTTTCAATAGGGTCACCTATCTCATATGGTTCGCCATTTAACGTAAGCACGATGATCTCATAATCACTTAATTCGTTAATGATTGACAGTTCAGGTATAAGTACTTCATTGAAGTATGCTGCATTCAAAACATTATTGAAAATTATTTTTGGTTTCGCCTTATCAAGCGTAAAATAAATAGATTGCTCAGATACGTTTTTAGCCAAATCTGTTACTTTTGCTTTTAATGCGTAATGCCCTTCATTTGTAATGCTTTCACTTAAAACATAGTCACCCAACTTTGTCTTTTGCAATTCATTACCAAATAGGCGGTTATTTAAAAGTATTGATGTTTTCTTTGTATCTAAATATTTATCAGAATACGTAACAGTTGGTGTTATATTCTTATTAAAAAACTTGCCAAGAACATTTGCTATAACTAGTTTTGGTTTTGTCGTATCAACTGTAAATGATAAGTCTAGGTTAGTTTTATTACCTGCTTTGTCTTGGGCAACTACTTTATATTGGTATTCCATCTCTTTGGATGCAAGTGGAATATTACCTGCAATATTTTTACCCCCATTAAGTGTTACCGAGGTAATTTTGTCTTCTTTTTCATCCAACACGAATTCAGGTGTAAACACTTTATTAATAAACTCACCATTTTTTAGTTCGCGATTTTCCCCCTTCATTTTCGGTGTAATAACAGGAGGTGTTTTATCAATCGTGAACGTAACCTTTTCATTTGCACTATTACCAGCACGGTCGCGAGATTCTACCAAAATTTCATAGTCACCTTCTTGACTAAATGTATGCTTTAAAGATGCCAGAGAATCCTTATATTTATGATTCGTAATAGAAAATCCCCCAACCGAGTAGGATTTTCCATCTTTGAGGACTCGGATTGTATTCTTTTCAAAGTTAACATCTTTAATCGTGACATGAACAGGTTTATCCGTGTTATAGTGCTCCCCTTCCGTAACACCAGAAATATCAATTACTGGATTCGTCTTATCGATGGTAAAAGACTTTTGTTGTGATTTGGCTTTGTTTCCTGCTAAATCTTGCGCTTGAATGGAAATTGTGTATGTGCCATCCTCTTTAAAATTGTACGTAAGTTTCGCATTGCTTTTCTCGTTTGCCCAACTTGCATTTCTAGCAGAACCTTCTACCTCGTTTGTAATATCCACCCCATCTTTTGTTACGGTGAATGTAACATCATTTGATTTAAAATTTGTCTCCTGTACATTTACAGCCACTATACGATTAGCTGGATAATATGCATGATCTGTCACATTATCAATCGATAGTACTGGGGCTGTTTTGTCGATAACAAATGTTATCTTTACCGGTTCCGCTTGATTTCGTGCTTTATCTGTTGCATGAAGCTCTACCGTATACAATCCTTCTTGTGAAAAACGGTATTTTAGTTCAGCTTTTGTCTTCGTAAAGGCTAATTTACCAACATTCACATTTTCCATTTTGCCTGTTCCACGATTTAGTCTTTTTACGATTAATACTGTTTTTTCTTTATCAATATTTGTATCCGTAACTTTGAATGTGACATCTTTACTCTCATTATAATGTTTCACTTCATTTGTATTTTCTACACCTTGAATAGAAAGTTTCGGCTTGATTGTATCTATTGTAAATGTAGCAGATTTTTCTTTCGCCTTATTTCCTGCATCATCCGTTGCATTCACTACAATATGATATAACGCATCATCAGTAAATGGAATATCCAATGTTGTTGTCGTACCTTCATTTTTCCAAGAAGGAGAATAGTTTTGAATCGTTCCATCTGGATTTTCACGCTTGATTTGAATATCCACTTTATTCTTAGCATAATTGTGCTCATTTACCGTCACTTTTACAGTTTTCGCTTCATTATTATAACGACTAATGGAAGATATAGAGATTTCTGGTGCAATATTATCTACAGTAAATGACATAGACTTTTTATCTTTTCTCCCAGAAAGATCCTCTGCTTCAACCGTAATTGTGTATACGCCATCCCGATCAAAAAAACGATCATGTATTAAAAATTGATAACGATCTTCCCGTTTGTCATCCTGAACCCATTGGCCAATTTCTTCATCTCTATACACATCTTTCTTGCCATTTAAACGAACATGCTCTACCGTGACATTTTTCTGTTTTACGTTCACCTCTGTTAAGAGAATGGGAATTGCTTGATTAATTCCCTGTTTGTTTAGTTTTTCTGAGTTGATGTGAGACCTAATATGATGATCAATCGTAATAACTGGGTCTTTTTTATCAATTGTAAACTGTATCGTTTTCTCCGTTTTATTCCCAGCTTTATCTTTAGCTAGAACTGTAACTTCATAGTTACCTTCTTGTTCTTTATCATCACAATTTTTCTCGCATTCTTTATTAAACTCATGCGTCAACTTAGCAATAGAATTTTCGTATTGATTCGTTTCAATTACAAACTCCTCATCGATATTATACTTCTTCCCATTTCTCGTAACTTCCACTTGGTTATGATCTAAATTTACATCCGTAATAATAAAATCAACTATTTTTGTTTCAGGATAATGCTTATTATCTTTCACATTGCTTATTTCAATTGTAGGCTTCGTTTTATCAAGCGTAAAAGACAAATATTGTTTTTTTGCAACATTTCCTGCCTTATCTTGAGATGCTATTTCTATCTCATAAAATCCATCTTCGGTAAATGTGTATGCAAGCTTAGATATTTCAGCCTCCGTGCTCCATTTACTTCCTAATTCATGGGATTTTTCAACTTCATCCGTAATTTCTCTGCCATTCTTTTTTACATGAAACATCACATTATTTGTTTCAAAATATCGTTCCTCTACTTTTACTATTACTTCTTGATTAGCATGAGTATATGTTTCAACATTTGAAATACTTAAGGCAGGTGCTGTTTTATCAATTACAAAAGTTATCACTTCATTAGGCGCAACATTTCCAGCTCTGTCCGCTGCAGTAAGCGTTAAGCGGTACTTTCCCTCTTCTGAAAAGGTATGCGCAATTTTTGCGATATCCTTTTTCTTATATTCTAATTCCCCAATGTCGTATGGCTCGTATTTACCTGTTTGCTGATTAAAAACTTCGCCTGTAACAGAAGTTTTTGCTTTATCAATATAATGCGCCTCTATTGTTATTTCCACATCTCGATCTTCTTTATAATGCTCCTTGTCCACTACACCTTCAATTGAATAAGGATCAATAAGCTTACGTATTACTACGAAAGGCTCAGTCATTGCTTTTTTTCTATTTCCTGCTTTATCTATTACTTCTACTTCCACTTTATACGTGCCATCTTTCGTAAAGCTATTAGATGAAACATATTGTTTTCCATCCTGTTTCCATTTAGAAAAACGTTGCTGTATTTCCTTAAATTCACCTTTACTATTTTCCTTCCAAACCTTTACAGTTGTCAATTCAGATGAAAAGTTTGTTTCTTCCACTTGCAATATAACATTTCGACTTTTACTAATAAATTCTTTATCTTTTTCGAGTAATGAAGAACCATTTTCATCAATTACGTTCACTATCGGTTCAATTGTATCAATAGTAAATACTTCTGATTCCTTTACACTTTTGTTACCAGCTTCATCTTCTGCTTCTACTACAATTTTGTAAACACCATCCGTAGAAAATGCTTTGGTTGAATAAAAAATATCATTTTTTCCAGTCTCCCAAGTCGGAAACGCAATTCCTTCTACCTCTATGAATGCGCCATCTTCTGTTGCTTGATATACTGTAATTGTAGACTTATTAAAATCAAAATTATCGTCCTTCACTTGTACATTTACTTCTTTATACTTAGAATAATCACGTTGTACATCTCTACCATCTTCTTGTGAAATAGTAATCTCAGGTTTTGTTTGGTCTATAGTAAACGGCACCGTGGATGCAGTTGCAGTATTGTTTGCGGCATCCGTAATAGTCACATTTATTTTATACTTTCCATCCTTGTCAATATTTAGTGTTGATAAGTATGTATGATTCTTGGTGTTACGAAACTTAGGAAACGTTATATTTTCTGCTTGAGCCCATGTTCCATCGTCTGCCTCTTGAAGTAATTCAATTACCGCCACATCAGATACAAAGTTTTCTTCCACAACTTTAACGGTAACTTCTTTCTGTTTACTGACATCATTTTTTATCGCTTGCTCATAATCTTGTACAATCGTAATTTCCGGGGTAGTCGTGTCTAAAGTAAAGTTAAAGGAATCTAGAGTATACTCTCTATGATCTTTTTCGCGTTCCTCTTGAACCATAACATCTAATTTATAGTGACCATCGCCCTTTAGCTGAGGTTTCCATTTGAAATTCGAGTCATTTATCATGATAGGATTAGTTTCATGTTGCTCATCATCAAGTGCTAAGCTGAATGTCCCTTGTTTCATTTTTAGCAAACTTTCAAGTGAAACTTCCATTTCATTTTGATTAATAAAGTCACCATCTCTAATCACATTCTGGCCAACTTGAACACTCATCTGTGGCCCTTCATTATGTATATAAAACGTTATATCCTCTTCGCTTATGTTGCCAGCGCGATCTGTAGCTTGAACTTTTATAACATATTTCCCATCATCTTGAAATGTATATAAATATTTCCCATCCTTTTTAGTAAACTTATAATCTTGAACTTCTTCATTTTTCGTCACTTGAATCGTAAGCTTTTCTTCATCAAAATTCTTGTCTATAACTTCTATCCCTATATCCGCTTTTACATGTTTACCAAATGGCTTTCTTGGTTCAAAGACTTCACCATCTTGTACTCCTGTAAAAGTAATAGTTGGATCCGTTGTGTCACGCTCCACCATAAATTTAATTGCCTTCTCCTTTTCCCGTGGTGGTAAGTTCCATGGGTTTTCTGTCGGTATTTCAATTTCCACTGCGAAGTTAGCATCATTTTGTGAGGTTTCTATCTGCTGTACCTCAACCATTACTTTACCCTCAAATTCGTTCTTATCATTTTTCAGTAATTTGATTGAATGATTTACCTCTTCTTTATTATAAAAAGTAGTAATATGTAAAATTTCTTCTATCACTTCAGATGTTATATTTCCTTCTTCCTCTTCTTCAGCAACATCCTCAGATTTCCCCTGCTGTTTCCCATCCTTTTGTTGTATCTTTTTATACGCTTCACTTAAATCGATTTCAAAATTAATCTTATCATTTCTTGTATACCACTCTGGATCTTTTTCATTTATATCCCATATAGAAGTTGTTTCATTATCTTCGTGAAAACCTATTTTCATGACTAACTTATCTGCCGAAAAAACATGGTTTGCAAAAATGATTGCTGACATAAAGACAAATAGAATAGTAGAAATTAAGAAAACGCTTTTATTCTTCCTGTATTTTTGTTTGAATATCTCAGCCACGGGTTATCTCCTCCTCCTTGATTGGCTCCGAGTGTACGATGACAATATCCTTTTCTACAACAAAGCTAGACTCAATCGGAGTTTCTAATAAGACCGTTTCTTCAATTTCATCTGTCAATGGTACCGTTTCTTCATCAGAAGATAACAACACCGTTTCATCCATGTTATGATGATTTATACTTTGAATATCTCCTGTATCTATTACCTGATTATTTAAAACCTCACTAATATCAACATACTGTAACGGTATGTTTTTTGCCTTTCCTTTTGATTGTTCTTGCAAATCCTCCGTATCCTCTAGAAATTGATCCGCCTTCTCTAAAGCCTCCGTTAAGCTAACATAGTTATCGGCAGTTGTCTCGTTTTTTCGTAATTTAATACTTTTGGAGGTTTCACTCAATTTTCCATCCGTGTATGCGCGGTACTGTTGAATTCGTACCCTACTTTTTTTACGTAAACGCAATCCTGTAATGTCTTCAATGACTTCCATAATTTGCAATCTGATAAACAAATAAATTACGAGCGGGAAAGTAATTATTGTCCCAATCAAACCGGTATAAAATAATATTTGATTTCCCAACTAATCACTCCTCTATTCTAGCCCCAGATTGATAAATCTTCTTATCAATTTTTTATAACTTTCATCATCTTCTATTCCGTGTAGTTTTTTAGATTTTTCGAATGTAGCTTTTGCTTTTTCATAATTTTGACTTGTATTTTCTTTTATTTGTTCTACATCTAATAGTAGATTGATAAGTTTTACATAAGCCTTCGTACTTTGTGGATATTTTTGAATTGCTTCTTCAAAATATTGCTCAGCTTCTGCATACTTTTCCATTTCTTGCAATATAGTGCCTATCGTCACCATGATATCTTCTTGATTTGTTACTTCTAAATCAATTAAAGTCTGATAATGCATATTAGCATGTTTAAAATCATCATAAGCTAATTGTGGATCCTCGAATTCTGTATCATATTTCCTACTTAATCCTCTGCTGTGATAGGCTTGGGCCAATTTTAATTCAAGGCTCAGTTCGTACTTTAAATTTAAGGAGTCTTCATCAATAAGAGTGAGCACTTGTTGCGCTTTCTCAATGATTTCAATAGATTTCGTATTCGCATTATCAATGAAATTTCGATAAGATGAGTAAATATTTATTAATGCGTGGTAATTGTCAACCTTTTTATAGTTATTTGGTAAGGAATCATTAAATGCTTCAAACGAAACTAATTCATCAACAAATTTATCATAATCAATTTCTAATTGGCTCATGGCAGTAGCCAATGTTTTATAATATACAACCGATGGAAACTCTTTCTGATCAACTTGACGAAAGTAAGTAAGTGCTTCCTGATAATTTTTTTGATAATCAAAATATGTCATGCCCATTTTGTATAATACTTCATTATTCTTATGTGTATTGCCATACTTGTTTTCAATATGAGATTTAACAAGTTGCAATCCTACTTCAATCTCATCTCGATGTGAATCTTGTTCCTTTTCTTCATGACCTGCATGATGTTCATTACTAATCACGTTACTTCTATTAATATAAATATCTATAAGATTGATATATGCTTCAGAACGCTTACCGTCTAAATTTATTGCACTTTCTAATAACTTAATTGATTCGGATGTGTTTCCTTCAATAAAATTACTGTTTGCTGCATTAATAATACGAGTATAATCTTGAAATTGCTCCTTTTGCATGCCATTATATCCAAATACTGTCGATATAGAAAAGGTAAGAAACAATACTAACGGCACAAAAAATTTAACTAATTTCTTGTACAACATTTTTTTATAGCCTTGTGTTAATTTTTCTATGTTATCAAGATCATGTAGCAATTCAGCACTTGATTGATAACGATTTTCTGGTTCTAGCTGTGTACAATATTCGATAATAATTTCTAATCCCTCAGGTAAAGTAGAATCCCAATAGCGTATAGGTTTTACTTCAAATGGTGGATCATTTAATGTCTTACCCGTTATAAGTTGATATAACGTGATGCCTAAACTATATATGTCTGTTCTTGCATCTGTTTGTTTTCCTGATATTTGCTCAGGAGCTGCGTACGCTTTTGTACCTAAATTTGTCGTATCTGTTGTTTTTTCCTGCTTATATTCCCTTGCAATGCCGAAGTCTATTAATTTAACTTGTCCCTCAGGAGTTATCATAATATTATCTGGCTTCATATCCCGATATATGATTGGATTCGGTTTTCTCGTATGTAAATAATTTAAGACGTCTGTAAGTTGTTTTGCCCACTCGATCACATCTTCAGCTGGCAAAACGCCCTCTCGCATTAGTTTCTGCTTTAAAGATTCCCCTTCAATATAATCCATCACAATATAGATATCACCGGACGATTCTATAATGTCATAAATACGGGGAAGTGCATGATGATCGAGTTTTTTTAACATATTCGCTTCTACAACTAAGCTATTTACGAGTAACTCATTGTTAATCGTATCTTTTTTTCTTATATCCTTGATTACGAGGGATTTATTTAAGCGATTATCCATTGCAAGATATACAACACTCATTCCTCCACGACCAATTTCTTTTAGCACTTCATAACGGTCGTCAACAATGTCACCAATTTTTAACATTTTGTCCCTCCCATATCTCCTGCATCTATTAGATGAAAATTAACTTTTGATGTATTTTATCTTGAACATCTTACGAGGATTGCGGAAATATTATCTGTCTCCCCTCTATCCTTTGCTATATTGATTAGTTCTGCAATGTTTTTTTTCATAGGTGATTCATCCTGCACATTATGTATAAAATCAATCAATTCCTCATCATCAATTTTATGATAAAAACCATCTGTACAAAGTAAATACGTGTGCGTTTCATTTATATTACCTGTTGTCATCACTACTTCTATTTCTTCTCTAGCCCCGACACACTGAAGGAGCACATTACGTCTTGGATGAAACTTTGCTTGTTCGGGTGTTAAATTTCCCCTTTCCACTTCGCGAGCAACAAGGGTTTGATCCTTTGTAAGTTGTAATAATTCTGTCCCTACTTCATAGATGCGACTATCACCAATTTGTACAATATAATATTTTTTATCTATCACCAAAAATATTGATAATGTAGTTCCTAATGTAATGCCATTTTTTTTACCATATTTGATAATTTTTTTGTTTAAAAACCGTATTTTTTCATCTAAATGTTTACCGATGATTTTATCCGTGACATTAACGTTTAGTACAATATCCGGTAATTCCTTTTCAAACCAGTCAGATAAACCTTGAATAACAGTTGTACTCGCGATTTCACCGTTTGTTAAGCCACCCATCCCATCACATACAACAAACAATCCGACATTTCCTTTAGATGTCTTTGCAGTTTTTATAAGTAAAGCATCTTGATTCGTCTCTTTTTTAGTTCCTATATCTGTAAAATATGCTGATATAAATGTCACGAAAGCACCACCTTAAATCTAACAGTTTCTGTTTTCTTTTATGACCACAAGCATAAAGCGTAAAAATAGGTCTTGAACCCTAACGGTGACTTTTCACTTAAAATGTAGTATGGCTTTTCACCGAACCTTTTGAATAACGTAATCAGGGCAGTTAAATTAGGGTATTTGCTTCTAATATTACCATAAAAGCTTATAGTTCTGAATCTATAATTAGACAATAAAAAAAATTAAGCCTTTAGTAATGACTTATTTTCTTTTCGTTAAAAAAACAAGGGTCTAAATACCTACCTTTAATTTGAATTCTTTAAAACATTCGTTATATGCTCGTAATAGGGGATGTAAAAATAGGTTGAAACTATCATTCTTAAATCTCTCAAATTCTTGAAGAAACGGGCTTACGGCAAATTAAACTTGCAATAAAAGGGTAACACATTATAAAAGCCCCAAATTCTTGTTTTAAAAGAATTTGGGGCTTACAGCCAAATTTGTTCTATCTTTCTATACTTTTATGCTCAGCTAAATTTGCTATACCACTTCTTGGCCGCTTCAACCTCTGTTGCTGTTAATTGGTGACCTTTATCTTCCCAATGTAGTTCAACCTTTGCGCCTGCATTTTCCAAAATGGTAGTTAATTCTTCAGACTCTTGTGGCGAACAAATTGGATCATTCGTTCCTGCTGCTATAAATATAGATAATGCTGTTAAGTCTGGTAGTTTAATACCTCTTCTTGGAATCATCGGGTGATGAAGTATTGCTCCTTTCAAAGCATCTTGATAATGGAATAGTAAACTTGCTGCGATATTTGCACCGTTTGAGTACCCTATTGCGATTATATTCCTACGATCAAAAGTATACTTTTCAGACGCCTTATCCAGGAATCCATACAATTCTTTTGTACGGAAAATCAAATCTTCCTCATCAAAAATACCTTCTGCTAATCTTTTGAAAAAACGTGGCATGCCGTTTTCTAGCACATTACCCCTTACACTTAATATATTTGCATCAGGATCAATTATATTCGTTAGTGGTAAAAGATCTTGTTCCGTTCCGCCGGTACCGTGTAATAAAAGTAGAGTTGGCTTTGAAGGATCGTTTCCTTTATGAAATATGTGTTGCATCATCAATACACCTCATCCGTTACATTTATTCCTTGTCCTCATATTCCTTCTTAAATACTCGCGTACTTCTCACTGTATCTATTGGCCGTACCAATTTTTCAATTTCCGCACGTTGGGATTCAAAAAACGGTGGTAGAGATAATTTTTCTCCTAGCGTTTCATACGGCTCATCTCCCATAAATCCAGGGCCATCAGTCGCGATTTCAAATAATATTTGTGGCGCTACGTTTGTATATAATGATCCAAAATAATATCGCTCCACATACCCAGAATTAGGTAACCCAATGGATTGCATTCGTTTCATCCATGCTTCCAATTCCGCTCTATCCGCTACACGAAATGCTGCATGGTGAACAGTACCATATCCTTGGCGTGCTCTCGGCAACATTGCATTATATTCAACAATAACTTGCGCACCATTTCCTCCTTCACCTACTTCAAATAAGTGAAAAGAATTTTCTTTCGCAATTTCTTTAAATAACAGCACTTTTTCCATGACATCTTTAAAATATTGAAAGTTGTCAACCCGAACAAAAATTGGCCCCAGTCCTGTAATTGCATATTCTATAGGTATTGGCCCTTTTTCCCACGGAATACCTGCCTTTACACCTTTATTATGTTCATCTGATATTAACTGGTATTGCTGATCGTCGAAATCAACAAATGAAAGTGTCTTTTTTCCAAACTGCTCTTTAATCCCTGTATGTTTTACGTCAAGACGATCAAATCGTTTTTCCCAATAATTTAAAGCCTCGTCACTTGGAACTCGCAATGATGTCTTTGCAATTTCATTCGTACCATGAACTCCCTTTGGTATACCCGGAAAATCAAAAAATGTCATATCTGTTCCCGGACTGCCTTTGTCATCAGCGAAAAATAAATGATATGTTTGAATATCGTCTTGATTTACCGTTTTTTTAACTAAGCGCAAGCCTAATATATATGTGAAAAACTCATAAATTTTTTCCGCACTACTTGTAATTGCTGTTACGTGGTGAATTCCTTTTAACTCTTTCATGTTATTCCTCCTTAATTCATCTCTTTTGTCACTAAAATTAGTATCAAGTCGCCCATTCGCTCTATATTATTCCTATTATAGGGGGACTTATAATTTATCATGTATAAAATTGATTTGGGCAATAGAATATTCTATTTATGCAATTTGCATTCGTAATTTTATCTCGAATTCGAGATAATTATATAATCTATACTTCTTTTTGTCAAACGTGTGGATTTGTTCTTTACGATTAAGGCCTTCTTAATTGTTATTAAATAGAGTGAAGAGTAATTTTACGTGACCAGTTATACTTAGACATACTTTTCATACATACAAAAAAAGGTAAGTCCCTAAAAATCGTAGGAACTCACCTTTTTTTACATGAGCGATTCTAGTAAAACTCCCATCATACTGCCCAAATAGTTTCCAATTATATATCCAAGCGTGCCGACAAGCATGATGGGGGCGATAAGACGGGTCCAACCTTTTGCAATTGCCATCGCAGCAGCTGTTGTTGGTCCACCTATATTCGCATTACTTGCCAAAATCATTTCCTCTAAATTAAATTTAAACAGTTTTCCAGCCGAAAATGTAATGAGCATATTTATGAACACGATAATAAAGACAAACACGAGTAATAATGGCGCATTTTCAAGTAGTACAGGCAGTGATGCAGGAACTCCAATGACTACGAAAAACATATAAATTAAATATGTTCCAAGTTCTTGTGATCCATGAATCTTATCAAAAAACTTATGAAATACAGTTACAACCGTAACAGTAATTGTCGTTAACATTAAATATTGATCTCCAAATATGCCATTTAATATATTCATGAAAGCACCGGCATCATCCCCTGACGGAATCCATGAGCCAAACAAGTCAGCAAGTTTAAATGAAATAGCGACAATTGCAAAGGCACTTCCTAATGACAATGCGATATCTTTTAATGATATATCTTTTCGTTTCCAGTATGTGCTTGCAGTTGATTCCCCATTAGCATTTGATTGTTTTTCAACTTCATCAATATGCGGTGTAGAAAACTTTCTTCTAAAAAAAGTAATTGCTGGAATCGCCATTAAGACAAAGAAGTATAATGCCATCATTAAATTATCAGCTACAGTCGTAGATGATATCAATTCACCAGGCACTTCAAATTTAGCCGATAAAGCAACAAAGTTTACTCCTCCACCAATATACGAACCTGTCATCATTGCTGCAATTTTATATAGTTGTGGAATACTATGTTTTAACACAAAAAAGGCTATGTATACGCCTACAACTGTTCCAATAGAACTAATTAAAAAGATAAATAATAAACGCCCACTTTCATTCCAAATCTTTTTTAAATTTGCTTGGAATAACAATAACGGAATTGCTAATGGAATGACATAGCCCCATACAATATCGTAAGCTGGTGCCTCTGTAGGTATAATTTTTAAGTTTGATAAAATAAGTGCTCCTACTAATGCAATAATAGCTCCTGATATTCTGGCAGCCCATTTATATCTTTGCTCTAACACAATACTAATTGCTGCCCATCCAGCAAGAAATGCTAATAATATCCATGTTTCGTCAGCTTGAATTAAAGTTCCTGACATGATCTCTCCCTACCTTCTCCATATTAACTAAAATTACTGAAAATAAAAAACATATATCTATTATAATATAAAAATCGTTATTTGTAATGATTTACTTGAAGCAAAGATTGTAACAAAGAAAAACCTTGGAACTCAGATATGCTCCAAGGTTTTTTCTATTTAGTCTACACCTTTCATCAGTGCATGTATTTTCTTCGATAATAAAAGTAAAATAACACCTATTCCAATTGAGACAATCCCGATAATCATAAAATATTGTACTTGCGTATTCACATCATATAATTTTACAAGCTGTGCATTTAATGCTTGTGCTGCCGCATTCGATAAATACCAAACACTCATTGTTTGGGAAGCGAATGCTGCTGGTGCAAGTTTCGTTGTTGCAGATGCTCCTACTGGTGATAATAATAATTCCCCTACCGTTACGACAAAAAAGCTTAGCACTAACCATAACGGGTTAATTGAACCACTGGAAGCACCTGTTAACGGAATGAGCATAATCAAAAATGATAGCCCTGCTAATATAACACCTAAAGCAAACTTAACAGGTGTTGTTGGTTGCCGTTTACCAAGTTTTGTCCATAATACTGCAAATAATGGTGCGAATATGACAATATATACTGGGTTAATTGATTGGAACCAACTTGATGCAATGAGAAATCCACCAATTGATAAATCTGTCTGTTTATCTGCGATTTGGGCAAATATCGTTGATCCTTGTTCTTGTATCGACCAAAAACATATTGCTGTAATAAAAAGTGGAATATATGCTAGTAATCGAGACTTTTCAACAGCCGTCGTTTTTTTACTATTGTACATCACGACAAAGTATGCAGTTGGAATTAAAAAGCCTAGAATACTGATGATATTCGTAAATACACCAATTGTAAGAAAACCTGTCGTAATCGCAATCGTAACGATTAAAGCTAAAGCAATTCCTGAAAAACTAAACCACTTTGTAAGTTTCTTTTTTTCTTCTGCTGAAATCGGGTTCGGAATAAATCTTCCTGCTTCGCCCAATGTTTTACGTGAAGTAAAGATATACCATATTAAACCGAGTATCATACCTATTGCAGCTATTGCAAATCCTAAATGAAAATTATACTTTTGACCAAGTGTGCCTACTACAAGTGGCGCCAATAATGCACCTGCGTTAGCACCTGTGTAAAAAATACTAAAACCAGCATCTCGTCGATAATCTTCTTTTGTGTATAAATCCCCTACAATATTAGCTAAATTTGGTTTTAGAATACCCGATCCAGCAATTATCAATGCCATAGAAACAAATAATGCTGTCACACTACCTGGAAAAGATAAAGCGATATGTCCAAAAGCAATGAGTATACCACCCATAATAATGGTGGAACGACTACCTAAAATACGATCAGCTAGCCACCCTCCAATAATTGTTGACATATACACTAACGAACCATAAATAGACATAATAGAGGCAGCAGTCGTCTCACTAAGACCAAGTCCTCCACGGGTTGTTTCATAATAAATATAATAGATTAATATAGCACGCATGCCATAGTATGAAAATCTTTCCCAAAACTCAATTGAAAATAATGTTAACAGCCCCTTAGGATGTCCAAAAAATCCCTTTTGGGGAATTGTCGCCATTATTTCTTCTCTAGTCATTTTCATCAAAAAACCCCTTCTATTGCAGTCTAGTTGTAATCTTCACAAGGATGTTGATAGGGATTGTCCTCCACCTTTGCATTCCTTATTTTTAATTATTGCAATTGTACTTTATGAAGTTTAAATAGTCTGAACTTATAGTTTTAAAATAAGAACGGAAGACACATATTAAATGGCCCACTATACTATTATATTTACCATAAACTTACATTTCAAGAGGTAAATTTTACAATTTGCACGAACTTGGTTAGGAATCAGACATCTTCCTATGAAAAAACTGAAACAAGTGCTTTCTCATACAGCTTTTGCATATTTTTATAAAATAAACTAAAAACTTCTATATCTCCCGAAAAAAAATTCTCATTCCGCTTGTTTGTACGAAAACGGAATGAGAATAAATGGTTTTACCTATCCATAGTAGTGAATTAAAAAGTAACGTTTTTTACCTCTTCTAATAATCGTGAATTGGTCCTCTAAGCGATCTTCTTCCCTTACAACATATTGAAGGTCTTGTTCACGCTCACCGTTAATATAAATAGCTCCATTTTGTATATCTTCCCTAGCTTGTCGTTTTGAAGAACTAATGGACGCTTCTACTAATAAATCCACTAAGTTTTTCTCTTCTTTTGCTGTCTCAAAAGTTGGTACATCTTTAAATCCTTGTCTCACATCTTCAGCAGATAGACCTTTCAAGTCCCCGCTAAATAAAGAATCCGTAATCCGTTTCGCTTGTTGAAGTGCCGCTTCACTATGGACCATTTTTGTCATTTCTTCAGCTAAACGCTTCTGTGCGACACGATTCTCCGGATGATTTTTCACCTCATTTTCAAGTGCAATCATTTCCTCTTCCGTTAAAAATGTAAAGTAGCGAATAAATTTCATCACATCGCGGTCATCGGTATTAATCCAGAATTGATAAAATTCATAGGCTGTAGTTTTTTCGGGATCTAGCCAAATTGCACCCCCAGCAGTTTTTCCAAACTTTGTACCATCTGCTTTTGTAATTAAAGGAACTGTTAATCCAAATACATTTATATTCTCTTCCGGATTTTCCCGTGTACGACGAATAAGTTCCATTCCAGCTGTTATATTACCCCATTGATCACTTCCACCGATTTGCAAAGTGCAATTTTCTTCTTCATATAGTTTCATAAAATCTAATGACTGTAAAAGCATATAACTAAATTCTGTAAACGAAATCCCTTGTTCAATCCGTGCTGAAACAGATTCTTTTGCTAACATATAGTTCACTGTAAAATGCTTCCCGGTATCCCGTAAAAAGTCAATAATCGTTGTTTTAGAAAGCCAATCATGATTATTTCTAGCAAGAACTGTATTTTCTCCTTCGTGAACCTCCAGGATTTTTGCAATTTGACTGGCAATTTTATCAGCGTACCCTTTCACAACTTCTGTCGTATTCAAGGAACGTTCTGAAGCGCGACCACTTGGATCTCCAATCATCCCTGTTCCCCCACCAACTAAAGCAATTGGTTTGTGTCCTGCTTTTTGAAACCTACGTAACATCATTAATGGGACGAGGTGTCCAATATGTAAACTATCAGCTGTTGGATCAAAACCACAATATAAAGTTACTTCATTTTCTGCTAAATGCTTTTTTAATCCTTCTAAATCTGTTGTTTGATTAATTAATCCTCTACTTTCTAAATCCGATAGTATATCCATCACATTCACACTCCTATTTGTAATTGAAAACACAAAAAAACCCCTCCCATAACATAAGGGACGAGTTGAACACGCGGTACCACCCTTGTTGCATTTAATATGCCACTTGGTCTTGTTAACGATGTTATACACCGTCTCTTTACTTTTATGCAAAGAGAAGCTCCAGATTGTAATTCGCCTGTAAATTTATACTAGCTTCCACCACCCGCTAGCTCTCTGTCATAGTGATTTACGAGACTACTGTATTCTTTCAATGCCTGTTTAAATAAAGTTATATAGATGAATATTAGCACATTAATTTTTACATGGCAATGTTTTTATTTTTAATATATACCATTTTCAATGCTTATGATATAATAACTGTGATTATTTAGGGGGTATAAACGTGGATTTTAAACAAATTCTACGAAATCTTGGTGGAAAATCAAAAGAAATCTTACAAACTGGAAAAATTCAACGCTCACTTCGTATTACATATGATGTTGTTTGGAATGTTATTTTATTTTTCCTTATTATTGGTGTAGTTGGGCTATTTTTCGGTGTTGGAATTGGTGCAGGATATTTTGCTTCACTTGTAAAGGATGAACCTATCCGTAGTGCCCAAGAAATGGAAAAGTCTATCTACAATTATGAAGAAACTTCTAAATTGTATTTTGCGAACAATGTTTACTTTGCTGACGTCCAAGCAGACTTACACCGCGAAGAAACTTCTTTGGATAACGTATCCGAACATCTAATTAATGCCGTTATTGCGACAGAAGATCAACAGTTTAGAGAACATAATGGCGTTGTTCCTAAAGCCATCGTTCGGGCTATTGCCCAGGAGGCATTGAACTCAGACACAAAATCAGGTGGAAGTACATTAACCCAACAGTTAATCAAAAACCAGATTTTAACGAATGAAGTGTCCTTCGATCGAAAAGCAAAAGAAATTCTTCTCGCACTGAGACTGGAAAAGTTTTTTAGTAAAGATCAAATCATTGAAGCTTATTTGAATGTTATTCCGTATGGACGTGATGCCTCAGGGCGGAACATTGCTGGTATACAAACTGCAGCAAAAGGCGTATTTGGTATTAGTGCCAAAAAGCTAAATATACCCCAAGCTGCATATTTAGCAGGTATGCCACAAAATCCTTATAGTTTCACACCATTTAAAGTTGGTGGCGGTGTGAAAAGCGAAGAGGGGATCTCACCTGGAATAAATCGAATGAAAACTGTATTAAAGCGAATGCATGATGAAAAATACATTACTACCGCTGAATACAAAGAAGCCTTAGATTATGATATTACCGCTGATTTTGCTAAGAAAAAAACATCACCAACCGATAAATATGGTTATTTAAATGACGAACTAAAAGAAAGAGCCATTAAAATTCTAACTAAAATATTAGCTGAAAAAGATGGCTACTCAGAAGAAGACTTAAACGAAGATCATGCACTTTATGAAAAATATCGGATTCTTGGTGAACGTGATTTAAAAATGAAAGGTTATCATATCTATTCAACAATAGATAAGGAAATTTATGATGCATTTCAAGAAGTGGCAAAAAATTATCAACATTATGGACCTGACCGAACCATACAAGTCGAAGATAAATCAGGAAAAAAAGTGAACAAAGTAGCCCGTGTTCAAACGGGTGGCATGTTAATCGAAAATAGTACGGGTAAAATTATTAGTTTTGTTGGTGGTCGTGACTATGATGAGTATAATTTTAACTTCGCCACACAAGCACACCGCCAAACAGGTAGTACGATTAAATCGATTTTGGATTATGCTCCGGCTATCGATATGGGAATATTACACCCAGGAACACCAGTAGCAGATATCGATTTACCTGTTACAGTTCCAGGACAAAAGCCGCACACACCAAGAAACTATAACAAGAGCAGATATTATGGCTTAGTTTCGGCTAGAGAAGCACTTGCAAAATCATATAACGTATCAGCTTATCGAACATACAGTCAAATCATAAATGAAAATCCTGTGCATCAATATTTAGATAAGATGAATTTCAATAATCTGGTTGAAGGAGATTACTTTAACTTGTCTATGGCACTTGGAGCTTTAAAGAATGGAGCAACTGTATTAGAAAACACAAATGCATTTGCAACATTAGCTAACCAGGGAAAATATGCTGAAGGCTATATGATTGAAAAAATAACAACAAAAGATGGGGAAGTTATTTATGAGCATAAGCCTGAACCAGTGGAAGTATATTCACCACAGGCAGCTTATTTAACTGTAGATATGATGCGTGATGTGTTAAGTTATGGTACAGCTACGTTTTTACGTCCACAACTTAAAAACAAAGAGGTGGACTGGGCTGGTAAAACAGGAACAACAAACGATTATTGGGATGCATGGTTCATCGCCTCTAATCCAAACGTTACGATGGGAACATGGATTGGATATAATGAGAACTTGAACTTAGACTATTGTCCAGGTTGTTCGTATAGCTACAGTCAACGTAACCAAAAATTATGGACTGAATTAATTAATGCAGCTACAGAAATTAATCCGGATCTATTGGCACCAAAAAATAAATTTAAACAACCTGAAGGAATCGTTTCAAAAACAATTTGTGCAATTTCTGGAGACTTACCTTCAGAACTTTGTAAAAAAGCCGGTTTACTAAGAACAGATCTATTTTATGCGAAATATGTACCAACAAAAGTGGATGATAGCTTGATTAGTGGTTCATTTGTCGCTGTTGATGGAAAGTCAGTCCCTGCCGGTGCAAATACGCCAAAAGAATTTGTTAAAGGTGATGGGTATACATTTAATCCAGAATTTCTAAAACGTAAAGGCTATGATAAACTAAAAGATTTAACGCAACTATTCCCTTCTACAAATAGGGACCGTTGGGAAAAAATCGGTGTGCCTAGAGGTTCTGTTGGAAGTGCGCTAACCGACGATGGTAGTAATCCATCAACCCCAACCGCTTTAAAGGCAAGTGGAAATACCCTTTCTTGGAACAAGGCATCTGGTCATGTTGTTGGCTATCGTATTTATCATGCAAAAAGCACTGACGGTTCGTTACGATTAGTAGGAAGTACAACAAGTACGAACATGACTTTATCCAACCTATCTGGAGTATTTTATGTAAAAGCCGTCAACTATTTCGGTAGGGAATCGAGCATAAGTAAGCCATTTAAAAACGGAAAAGTAACACCACCTGTTGATAAAGATAAGTCTGATGAAAAAAATGAAAATAACGATCAAAACACAAAGCATAATAACGGAAATGATAATCAAAACAATGACGAAGATGATAGCGATCAAGATCAAGATCAAAATCATGACCAAGATGATGATTCCATTACCGATGATGGTGATTAATATCTAGGTCATAAGGGTCTGACACCCTCGTTTAACTACGATAATGAGTAGTTGAGGGGTCTGACCCTTTTATTTAGCCGTTAAAGTAAAGTATTCTACAATTATTCACAAACTTACTACTATACGAGTGGTAATATCCTGTATAATGAATAATAAGAAAAGATTAATGAATAGGTGGTGAAGAAAGTAACGTGGATCATATTAAATCGTATTATAAAAAAACAATCGATACGCAAATTGGTCAAATTACAATTGAAGGCCCAATTACAAAACAACAATTACATTCATATATGATGCATGATGGTTTGACGGCTTTTCGTCCACCTAATAAACAATACGAAGCCCTTTTGAAAATCGCAGACTTTCCGGAAGGACGAATTATTATCGCAAGAACAGATGACACGATAATTGGCTATGTTACTTATTTGTATCCAGATGCTAGCGAAAGATGGTCGGAAATAAAAATAGATGAATTAATTGTGCTAGGTGCAGTTGAAGTTGCCCCTGATTATCGTGGTTTTAAAGTTGCCTCTACTTTATTAGAAGTTTCCATGATGGATGAGTATATGGAGAACTATATTATTATCTCCACAGAATACTATTGGCATTGGGATTTACGTAAAACGAATTTAACAATTTGGCAATACCGTAACGTAATGGAAAAAATGATGGCAGCTGGAGGGCTAACCCCAACACCTACTGATGACCCTGAAATTATCTCACATCCAGCTAATTGCTTAATGGTTCGCATTGGGAATCTTGTATCAAAAGAAACAATTGCTCAATTTGATAAACTTAAGTTTTTACAACGATATAAATACCGGAAAATGAGAGGTGAAGATTCATGATCGTAGAAAACATGATGAAAACGGACGTCATTACATTACAACCTTCTGCAACGATTGCCGAAGCACTTCATCTTTTACAAAAACATCGCATTCGCCACATTCCGATTGTTGATGATCAAGGTCAAGTTGTTGGCATCGTCTCAGATCGGGACGTTCGCGACGCGAGCCCGTCCATTTTTGATAAAGATACAAATCAAGTACAATTAAATCATAAAATTGAATCCATTATGAGTCACCCCGTCATTACGGTTCATCCACTTGATTTTGTAGAAGAAATTGCCAAGATTTTTTATGATGAAGCCTTTGCATGTGTACCTGTCGTTAAAAATAATAAACTTGTTGGCATTATAACAGAAAAAGATTTGTTATATACACTGATACAATTAACTGGAACACACGTTCAAAGTTCACATATAGAGGTGAAAGTTCCAGACCGTCCTGGTATTTTACCTGAAGTAGCTGCCTATTTTGGAAAGCGGAAAATAAATATTGTTTCTGTCCTTATTTATCCTTACGACGATGACCAACATTATAAAACCTTAGTATTTCGTGTGCAAACGATGAACCCGTTACCAGTGATAGCAGATTTAATAAATGCTGGATTTGAATTAATTTGGCCGCAGGAAAATCAGGGGATACTATGATGGATTGCCAGTCAGCTTTCATCTACTCAGAAGATTTATTACAGTATCAATTCCATGCAGAACATCCTTTCGATCAAATTCGTGTATTATTAACAAAAGAACTATTAGAATCTATGAATCTATTAAACCAAACAGACATTGTGAAGCCCAGAACTGCTAGTGAATCGGATCTGCTTTTATTCCATGATAAAGAATATATTGAAGCAGTTAAAAAGGCGAGTTCGGGAAAACTGACTGAATTTGATAGTATTGAATTTGGTCTAGGGACAGAAGACACGCCAATATTTCCGAATATGCATGATGCAGCTTCTTTACTTGTTGGCGGAACATTAACTGCAATTGACACCGTATTAGAAGGAAAGTCAAATCATGTTTTACATTTAGGTGGCGGATTACACCATGGATTCAAGCGTAAAGCAGCTGGTTTCTGTATTTACAACGATGCTGCTGTTGCTATCAAATATATTCGTAAGCATTATAATTTGCGGGTACTTTATGTAGATACAGATGCACATCATGGAGATGGCGTACAATGGGCGTTTTATGATGATCCTAACGTTTGTACATTTTCTATTCATGAGACAGGAAGATATTTATTTCCTGGTACTGGGAATTCAAATGAAAGAGGGATAAAAGATGGACATGGGTATAGCTTTAATATTCCACTAGATGCTTTTACCCAAGATGAATCATATTTGACAGTTTATGAAACCGCATTCAATGAAATAGCCAATTTTTTTCAACCTGATATTATTGTCACACAAAACGGAGCCGATTCCCATTTTTATGACCCATTAACTCATTTAAGTGCAAGTATGAAAATTTATGAAGAAATACCGCGACTAGCACATAAACTGGCACATACATATTGTGATGGGAAATGGATCGCATTAGGTGGTGGTGGTTATGATATATGGAGAGTTGTCCCAAGAGCTTGGGCACAAGTCTGGTCTGTTATGAAAACAAATCAACCGCAAATAGGTTCTTTATCTAAAAAGTGGCTAAAAAAGTGGCAAAAAGAAACCAATGTCACCTTACCATCCACCTGGCACGACCATGAGGAACAATTTCCAGTTATTCCAAGAAAGTTAGATATAAATGAAAAAAATGATAGAACACTGCAACATACATTGAAATACATTCAAAATAAATCATAAAATATAACTTCACTCGGTAAGGGATTTTATACTTTACTACGAATAATTGTCAAGTGGGATGAATCTAGATTTGCTGGTGGGGGTCTCTTATCATTCTTTTAAACCCACTCAAGTACTTAAGGTGAAGGTCTTATAGCCAGTTAAAACTGGCAATAGTTTAGAAAAAATAGAGGTTGCGACTTAAGGGTCTGACCCTCCTCATTGAACTACTATATTAAAGATTTAATATAAAATGTAGTAGTGGAGGGGTCTGATCTTTTTGTTTTATCACAGCCTCTATCTATTCTTCTATGTTAGATGAAGATGAGTCTTCCATAATGACAATTTCCACTCTTCTATTCTTACTCCATCCCGCGGGCGTATTTTTATTTGAAACTGGCCTGGTGTCTGCATATCCTGCAACCGAAAAACGTGTTTCCTTAAAGTGATGTTGTTCCATAAAATATCGGACAACACTACTTGCCCTTGCCCCAGATAGTTCCCAATTGGATGGATAACGGTAATTAGAAATTGGTCGGTTATCTGTGTGTCCTTCAACTTTTACATGATTCGGTATATTTTCTAATAATGACCCGACTTTATTTAAAAAAGGTTTACCAGATTTTAATATATCCGCTTCACCCGTATCAAATAAGACACTTTCTTGTAAGACAAGTACTACACCACGATCTGTCCGATTCGCAGTAATAACACTATTTAATCCATTATCATCTAAATACTTATCTACATCTTCAACAAGTTTATTTAATGCATCTTCTTTCGCTTGGAATTCTTCAGTATGTTCATTTTTATTCTTTCGATCTGGCATCTGTGGTTTTTCAAATTCATTGGCATTCTTCCCATTTTCTTCAACACTTGCACTATTTGTAGGGTTTTCCATTGGAACTGGCGAAGGATAAAAGTCAAAAATCATCCGATTGCGAAATGAATCTGATACTGCTTGAAATTTTACTGAATCAATTTGTGACATGGAAAATAATAATATAAAAAACACCAAAACAAGTGTAACCATATCAGAATACGTGACCATCCACTTAGGTGCTCCTGCATTTTTACTTCTTTTTACTTCTCTACGCTTCATGGATGCTCTCTCCCGTATATACTGTATCCTCCACTTTCACGTCTTTTTTATTATCTGTAGTAAGAAAAGCACTCAGTTTTTCTTCTAAAATCCGTGGATTTTGTCCTGACTGTACACCGATGACACCTTCGATAATAATTTGTTTTAGAAATACTTCTTCTTCCGTTTTATTTTCTAACTTACTAGCCATTGGGATAAATACTAAATTCGCAAGTACAGTTCCATAAAGGGTTGTTAATAACGCAACCGCCATACTTGGTCCTAATGATGATGGATCATCTAAAGTAGTAAGCATTAAGACCAGTCCAACTAAAGTCCCAATCATTCCCCATGCAGGTGCGTATTCCCCACATTTTTCTAGGATTAATCGACCTTTATAGTGACGTTCTTCTAACGCGGTAATTTCTGCATGCATAATTTCATTGATTACTTCAGGTTCAATCCCATCAACAGCAAGTAGTACACCTTTTTTTATAAAAGGATCTTCTACTTCCTCAAGCTCACTTTCTAACGCTAATAAGCCCTCGCGACGTGCTCGCTCAGATAGTTTGATAAACAAACGAATTAAATCCGGTAATTGTTGATTATTTTTATGAAAAGCTTCTTTTAACACCTTATTCGTTAACTTTATATGTTCCATTTTGAAATTAATGAGTAAGGAGGCAATCATCCCTCCGATTACAATCAAGATAGATGAAATATCAATAAACGAACTTACTTTTTCTCCCCCACTTGAGAGAATGGCTAGCATAATCATAATAAAACCGAGCGTAATACCGATAGGAGTTAATAAATCCCGTTTTCGCATTATTTCTCTCTCCAAACCTAATTGAATCATACACGTAGCAACCATATATAAAGTATGAAGTCATACAAAGAAATGCAACGTGTATTTTTCAATTTGATGACTGCGTTTATTTCTATATCCTTATTATCGGCTCGTTTATTATTTTGTTGAGTCTCTTTCTACAATTCGATGTGGTAAAATTACTTTTGTTTCTTCTATCTCTTCTTTATTCATCAATTTTGTAAGTAACCGCATTCCAACAGCACCAATATCATACATCGGTTGTACAACAGTAGTAAGCATCGGACGAACCATTGTTGCAAGTCGTGTATTGTCAAAACCAACTACTTGTATATCATCAGGTACATTGTACCCCATATCTTGCGCACCATGAATAACACCTAAAGCCATCTCGTCAGAAGTAGCAAAAATAGCAGCCGGTTTATTCGAAAGACGCATTAACTTTTCAACTGCTTTGATTCCAGAATGATACGTGTAATCGCCATTTACAATCAGCTCTTCATCTACTTCTAAACCGGCTTCAGACAACGCCCGAACATAACCTTGATATTTCATTTCATTGACAGTATTTTGTTCCTCTCCAGAAACAAAACCAATCTCTTTCACTCCATTTTCAAGTAAATGTTTTGTTGCTTCATAACCTGCTAATTCGTAATCAATATTAACTGATGGTATTTTATTCGTACTGTCATAAGTGGCCGCTAAAACAACCGGCACTGACGAAGTAGCAAATTGTTTCGCATGTTCTTCCGTAATATTTCCGCCCATAAATAAAATACCATCTACTTGTTTTTCAAGCATTGTATTAATGAGTTGCAATTCCTTTTCCTTGTTTTCATCAGAATTACTTAAAATAATGTTATATTTATACATTGTCGCAATATCTTCTATTCCCCTTGCTAATTCGGCAAAGAAAATACTAGAAATATCCGGTATAATTGCCCCAACTGTCGTTGTCTTCTTACTAGCTAAACCTCTTGCGACCGCATTTGGACGATAACCTAACCGTTCAATTGTTGCCAACACCTTTTTTCTTGTCGATGGTTTTACGTTTGGATTACCGTTTACTACCCGGGAAACCGTTGCCATGGACACATTCGCTTCTCTTGCTACGTCATAAATCGTAATTGTCATGTTTCTTTCCTCCATATCATTCATTTCATCTATCTAACAGCATGTATATATCGTCTTGTCTATTGACTTTATCATACTCCACTAGCATTTAAAATACAAAAAGTAAATTTGAAAAAGTTTATCAAGCTTATTGCTTTTTGTATTTTAAAACCAGCCTGTAGATTATTTTTATACACCATTATACAACTTTTTATATCATCTTGTAATGTATTTTGAAACAAGCCGATTTATCGACGATAAACCGGCTTGTGCATCTATCTCATTTGCCTTTGCAACATTTGTAACTCATCCATAAAGGTATCAAACATTCGTAAATCCATTTGTTGTTGAGAGTCAGATAATGCTACAGCTGGATCGGGATGAACTTCTGCCATGATACCATCGGCACCAATTGCTATCGCCGCTTTTGCTGTTGGAATTAATAAATCTCTTCTACCAGTGGAGTGTGTCACATCCACAATAACCGGAAGATGTGTTTCTTGTTTTAAAATCGGCACCGCTGAAATATCTAATGTATTACGGGTAGCCGTTTCATAAGTTCTAATACCGCGTTCACATAAAATAATATTTCCATTCCCTCGTGAATTGATGTATTCCGCAGCATTAATGAATTCTGATATTGTTGCAGAAAGTCCCCTTTTAAGCAGAATTGGTTTATTGATTTCTCCAGCAGCTTTTAGCAGTTCAAAGTTTTGCATATTTCTTGAACCTATCTGAATAACATCGAGATATTCCATTGCTTTTTCTACATCAGCAGGATTCACGATTTCACTAATAACAGCTAGATCATATTCATCTGCAATAGTTTTTAATATTTGTAGTCCCTCAAATCCTAATCCTTGAAAGTCATAAGGGGAAGTACGTGGCTTAAATGCCCCACCTCTTAAAAATGTTAACCCTTTATCCTTAACAGCTCTTGCAACTTCAGCTACTTGTTCATAACTTTCTACAGCACATGGCCCAACAAAATAATGTAACTCTCCATCGCCAATTTGCTTATCTTTTATGGTAATTACCGTATTTTCAGGTTTCACTTTTCTTGAAACAAGCAAAGCATCTTGGTGATCAATTTCTTGTAATTCCAGTCCTGCCTTAAAAATCTCTTTAAAGATATGCGTTATCGTTGTATTTTTAAACGGTCCGTTATTATGTTTGATTAATTCATTTAACATTTCTCGTTCACGTACAGGGTCAAATCGATCCACACCTTGTTTTCCCTTTCGTTCACCTATTTGTTGTACAAGTCGCGCACGTTTATTAATCATTTCTAACAATGTTAAATTTACCTCATTCATTTCTTGCCTTAAACTATCTATTGAAAGGTTGTCCATTCATATTCTCTCCCTAAATAAATATACATTTCCATTAGGTTAGAAGGGCATTCGCATGGTTTTATATTGAAAGTTCCCTAACCGATGTATATGACAAAAGTATTAACATTTATCTTTTACCAAGTAGTGACAATTATAGCTAATAATTTTTCCTTTGTCACTTATATGATTATAATATAAGTGGACCTATAACATCAGTTTAGCTAATAATAGGAGAGGTTTACATCTTGGAAAACTTAATTTTCGCATTAGATATTGGTACGAGATCTGTAACTGGCATCATTTTAAAAAGAGAAAATAACATGTATCGCTTAGTAGATTATTACATGAAGGAACATCATGGAAGGTATATGCAAGATGGACAGATCCATCATGTATTAGAAGTGTCCGAAGTCATTCACCATGTGAAAGAAACACTAGAAAAAAAACATGGAAATCTTGTAAAGGTATGCGTTGCTGCAGCGGGAAGGTCTTTAAAAACGAATACAGGTGTCGCTTCACGACAGATCAATCATACACCTATTACAGATGAAGAAACTATTAAACACTTAGAACTAAGCGCGGTAAATCAAGCACAAGAGCAATTGTTAACGGAGTTTTCAGGACATGAGGCGCAATTTTATTGTGTTGGCTACTCAGTATTACATTACAAACTCGATAATGAAATAATTGGATCACTTATTGATCAAAGTGGTCAAGTTGCATCTGTAGAAATAATTGCAACATTTTTACCAAAAGTGGTGATTGAATCTCTTTTATCGGCATTACATCGTGCTGGATTAGAATTGGAAGCTTTAACATTGGAACCAATTGCAGCTATTCACGTTCTTATTCCGGAGTCCATGCGCCGTCTTAATGTTGCCTTAGTTGATATTGGTGCAGGGACAAGTGACATAGCAATTACAAACCAAGGGACTGTAACAGCCTATGGAATGGTACCGAACGCGGGAGATGAAATCACAGAAGCAATAAGCGACCATTATTTATTAGATTTTCCTTTGGCCGAACAAGCTAAAAGAGAAGTTGTCAATAATGGAGAAACAGTTGTACACGATATTTTAGGATTTGATACAACGATTACATACGCTGACTTAGTCGCACATATTGAACCTGCAATAGAAAGTTTAGCTTCAACTATCGCTGAGGAAATTTTCCGTTTGAATCACGTATCACCTAAAGCAGTTATGCTTATAGGTGGTGGTAGCTTAACTCCAGAGTTAACGAAAATACTCGCGGCCAAATTAAATTTACCGACAAACCGAGTTGCAGTCAGACAACTTGACGCTGTACAACATTTAATAAAATCGGATAATATGCCTACCGGTCCAGATGCTGTTACACCAATTGGTATCGCTATTTCGGCACAACAAAATCCAATTCACTACATTACCGTACATGTAAATGAACAGGTAATTCGACTATTTGAATTAAAGCAACTAACAATTGGAGATGCACTCATCCAAGCAAACATTGAAATAAACAAAAAGTATGGGAGACCAGGCATCGCATATATGATTCGATTAAATGGGAAGCATGTCACCCTACCTGGTGAATTGGGCGAGCAACCCAAGATACTTTTAAACGATAAGCCAGCTACTGTCGACACAACAATCTCTAATGGCAGTAAAATAATCATTGAGAAAGGAAAAGATGGTAAAGAGCCTTCTTTAACTATCAATGAATTACTCGATGACATTCCGGTTATTACCGTTTATTTTCAAGACCAACCATATGAATTAAAAACAACTTTGTTAGTCAACGACGAGGAAGTTTCGAAATACTATTATATACAAGATAAGGACGACTTAATCGTACGACAACAACATACTATTTTCGAATTTTTAAGTGAAGTAAGCTCTGTACATTTACCAAATATGGAAGCATTCAAGATTTTTGTTAATGGTCACCCAACGATTATAGATGTCGGGCAATCTACTTGTACTGTAAATGATAAGCAAGTTTCTCTCGATTATAAATTAAGACAATATGATCGACTTGATATAAAATATGGCAAAAAGCCAAGTATTCAAGACATCTTACAGCAACTAGATCAATCATTTTGGCATAAGATTTGCGTTACCTTTCAACATGAACCAATTACATTAAAACAACAACAAATCATCATTAAAAAGGATGATTTTGAGGTAGCCGAAGATTATATATTGAAACACCACGATCATATTACAATTGAATCAAGAAAATTAACACCTTTTATTTTTCAAGATATTTTTCGTTTTGTAGATGTCGATTTAGCCCAAGCAAACGGAAACTTTACATTATTAAAAAATGGACTTCCAACAGGATTTGATGAGACTATTCAGGACGGGGATTCTTTGGAAATTAAATGGGGATAAAAACAAACCGCATGAAATCAAATTAACATCGATTTTCATGCGGTTTGTTCATTTTAATGGCAATATTCTTATCTGTTTCATATAAGTATTTTTATCGGTAATCCTTGTCCACTTACACCCTTTAAACCTTGTCGCGGAATTCCTGCACTTTTTCTGTTGCTTTATTTGTAATTTCTTCTGTCTTTTCAGCAACTTTCTTTGTCAATTGCGATGTTTTATCTATCGCCTTGTCTTTTAAATCCATGCTTAGAGTGTACGCGCGTTCTTTTAATTCGCCATCCGTCACACTATCTTTCCATTCATTCGCACGATCCATTACTTTCATCGCACCTTGACTAACGTCATTTCTTAAATCTTCTCCTGACTTTGGTGCAAATAATAAAGCTAATCCAGCTCCTGCAACTGCACCTAACACTGTTCCAATTACAAAATCTTTACTGCTAAGTTTCTCTTTTTGATCACCCATTATAATCCTCCCTTATTTATTTCGATTTTTCTTCCATAAATCAAATAAGGCGGCTCCCCATTTTACAGATTGGGCAGCTTTTTCTTGGTTTTGAGATGCATTTCGGCTAATTTGACTTGTTATATGTTTAATGGACTCGTTAAAATCCATTAATGTTTCCCCAATTCCTTTTGCACCATCAAAAATACCTTCTAATTTACCTGTTTTGTTAATGACATCTTCTGCTAAAACATTTGTTTTCTTTAACAGTTCTGTCGTCTCAGTTGTAATACCAACCAGTTGCTTCTCCATGCTATCCATCGTATTAGCAACACTATTCATTGTACGTTTAACAGCCATAAATGTAATTCCTAAAAACACAACTAGTACCGCAAATGCTACTGCAGCGATTAATGCAGCGATATATAATATTCCTTCCATCGTAAAACAGCTCCTTTTACTTTCCATGAAAAATTTAACTTCCATTATTCCGTCTAGTGTAGTAAGTCTATAATGATACTATACCCTACATGCTTTGTCATAAAACATATTATTTTGTCGCATTCCTTGCAATTTCCTGCACATCAATGCTATGTAGCGTCTGAGTATGTATAGCTTGTCTTTCCATACATAAATCATACAGAAAATCACATTCACTATTTTATTTTGCTATTTTATCTTCATATGCTTCTTGAAACTTTTGTATATCTCCAGCACCCATAAAAATGATAACACTATCTTGGAATTGCTTTAACACTTCTGTATGTTCTAATTCAAGAATTTCACTTCCAGCGATTAATTCTTGTAAACTGTCAATTGTCAACTGTCCGCTATCCTCTCGTGCTGAACCAAAGATATCACATAAATACACACGATCGGCCAAGCTTAAACTGTCTGCAAACTCCCGTAAAAATGTCTTTGTACGCGTAAAAGTATGCGGCTGAAATACAGCCACGACTTGTTTATTCGGATATTTCTTTCTAGCTGAATCAATTGTTGCAGTTATTTCACGCGGATGGTGCGCGTAATCATCAATAATAATTTGACTTGCTAATTTTTTTTCTGTAAATCGACGTTTTACACCTCGAAATGTAGAGAGCTTTTTAATATCCTGTACACTCAAATTTTCATAATGACACATCGCAATAATTGCTAATGCATTTAGAACATTGTGATCACCATACATTGGAATGGTGAATGAATCATAAAACGTATTTCTAACAAAAACATCAAATGTTGTCCCATGATCCGTCTCTTTTACGTTTTGTGCCTGAAAATCATTCGTAGATGAAAAACCATAATATACAACGGGAACTTTCGCTTGTATGCGTTGCAATTGCTCATCATCACCACAAGCAATAATACCTTTTTTCACATTATCTGCCATGGATTGAAACGCATCAAATACGTCGTTCACACTTGAAAAATAATCTGGGTGATCAAAGTCGATATTTGTCATAATTGCATAATCTGGTTGGTAACGCAAAAAGTGTCTTCTATATTCACAAGCTTCAAATACAAAATATTTACTGTCAACATGTCCCTTGCCAGTTCCATCACCAATTAAATAAGAGATAGGAAAAGCTTCATTTAGAACATGTGCAAGTAATCCTGTTGTAGATGTTTTACCATGTGCACCTGTAACAGCAATGCTTGTATATTGTTTTAACCATTCACCAAGAAAATCATGATATCTATAGAACGGCAAACCAAGTTCCTTTGCTGCTTTTATTTCTATATGATCGTCGGAAAATGCATTTCCAGCAATAACAGTTAGTCCTTCTTTGATGTTTTTCTCTGAAAAAGGGTAAATATCTATATTTTTTTCTTCAAGTGCTTCTTGGGTAAAAATTCTTTTTTCAATATCTGAACCTTGCACTGTTTCACCAGAATCATAAAGAATTTGTGCCAATGCACTCATACCTGTACCCTTAATACCAATGAAATGGTAAGTTGTCATAAAATGAACCTCCAAAAATGTATAGAAACTTTAATTTTAAAAAGACTTGGAGAAGCAAAATTGCCATCGTTGAATATTATAGCAGAACCAGCTCATTAAGAAAATGAATAATGACTCGGATTTAACTTAATTTCCATGATATACGACTTTTTCTAATCGTGGATTAGGTCGTAATCTTCTTCCCTCTTTTGCTGATGGTGTGCCATTAAGCAAAACATTATCTCCCGTAAAGCCAATATTTATTTTTAATAAACTTCCTCCAACACCATACATATCAACCGGCACGTTTCTTTCTTCAAATTGCCGTATTCGCGATTCTGTAAATCCACCGCTCACCATTATTTTTACGTGTTGAAAATCTTCTTCATCCAATGCTTTTCTTAATGCAAATACTAATTCTGGATTAACACCACGCGGGTCAAACGTTCCCATTAGGTGATGATTTCTTAAAAAGTATTTATCTACAAGTGTACGTGATGTATCCAAGCGAACACCTTTTAAATCATGTTGAAACTCTCTAGCAACCTTTAACGCATCTGTGATGACATCGTTATTAAAATCAACTAATGCAACTAAATCATCCTCTGGATACATTTCATGGTAGGCTCGTGAAGCAGCAACGATATCCCCACGAAACATTTGAATAAGGGCATGGGGCATCGTACCCATTCCTTTTTTACCCCACCATTCGTTCATAGCGTGTGTTGCCTGTGCCGTCGAACCACCAATAAATGCTGCATAACCATCTCCAGCTTGCTGTGTATAATGGTCATCACGATCTCCCATAAAAATAACGGGCTTCTGCTCACCAGAGGTGCGGGCTGCTTTTACCACATTATATACATTCGTTGCTACTGATGTTCTTCTTGCTAGAATACCGTCTATAATTCCTTCCAAAAAGCCAAACTGTTGATATGCACCAGAAATTGTTAAGACAGACTCAAATGGTTTAATTTTGTCACCATCTTTTAAGGAATAAATTTCTAAAGTTTCCGGACTTTCAGCAAATGTATGAATTAAAGCGATAGCTTCATCTGTACCACAAAGTACAGCATCATTTTTTTGAAAAAACTGCATCGTAATATAATTATTCGGTAGTTTCTTTTCTGCAATTTCCCTTGTTTTCAAAAAGTATACTGCCGAAAACCAACCTTCTCCAATTCTTTCATCAAATTTAAAAGTCTTATTTGTCAATCTGTCAATGTCTCCATTTAGTTTTGCTTCTATTTCTTTCATTTGTTTCTCCTTCAGCATGTTACGATTAATTTATGTAGTTTGTTAAATTAAAATTAAACTTCATTCACTTAACGGCAGGACATCAATTCTTTATACATCGGCGAGTCGACGAGACAAGACTCGATAAAGTATAACTATTTTGTTCTGCTACATATTTATCAGTATAAAGACGATTATAAATTCATCTGTTCAAACTGTGAAGAGGTGATTAGAACCTCTCTTGGTTTACTTCCATTTTGACCCGATATAATCCCTTTTGCTTCCATTGAATCAATTAGTCTTGCTGCTCGATTATACCCTATTTTAAACCTTCTTTGTAATAAAGATGTACTTGCACTCTGATGCTCCATCACAAATTCTATCGCATCATGTAATAATTCATCTTCCTCTTCTTCAAAAAGTACTTGTTCTAACAATGCTTCTTGTTCAAACTCATATTGTGGTGGGGCTATCTTGCGAACGTGCGCAGTAACGCGCTCAATTTCTTCATCGGAAACAAAAGCACCTTGTAGTCGAATACTTTTTCCTGCTCCGTTTTCGACAAACAGCATATCCCCTTTTCCTAAAAGCTTTTCAGCACCAACATGATCTATCATTGTTCTAGAATCGACTTGCGATGAAACGCTGAATGCAATCCTAGTAGGTATATTAGCTTTAATAAGACCCGTAATGACATCTACAGAAGGGCGTTGTGTAGCCAGTAGGAGATGAATTCCACAAGCACGCGCCTTTTGAGCTATACGACAAATCGCATCTTCCACATCTTGTGGAGATACCATCATTAAGTCGGCCAATTCATCTATTACAATAATCAAATACGGCATATTATCGTCTGGGCGGTTTTGTTTTCGCATCTTTTCATTATAGCGTGTCATATCACGTACACTTTCTTTTACAAACAACTCATATCTTCTTTCCATTTCTGCTACTGCCCACTTTAGCGCTGCTGTTGCTGCCTTTACATCCGTAATTACTGGTGCAATTAGATGAGGGATATCATGATAAGGTGCTAGCTCAACCATTTTCGGGTCAATTAATAAAAATTTTACATCTTCATGACTTGCCTTGTATAACAGACTAATCATAATCGTATTGATACAAACACTTTTTCCAGATCCCGTCGCACCTGCGATGAGACCATGCGGCATCTTTTGAATATTTGTCATAACAGGCGTACCCTCAACATCTAAACCTAATGGTACCGTTAAAGGAGCTTCACTTTGCTTAAACGCTTCTGTTTCAAAAATTTCAAGCAAACTAACTGCTCTTCTATTCAAATTAGGTACTTCTATCCCAATTGTATTTTTCCCGGGTATCGGTGCCTCAATTCTAATATCTTTAGCCGCCATATTTAGTTTTAAATCGTCACTCAAGTTTTTAATTCTACTTACCTTCACTCCCAATTCGGGTTGCACTTCAAATCTTGTAACTGACGGACCTTGTGAGATATTAACTACTTTTGCACGAATTTTAAAATGCTGTAACGTCTGTTCTAGTAACACTTGTTGTTGTTCAATCCATTCATGATTATCACCGTCGCCATTTACAAGGTCGTTTAATAAGTGTAAAGGCATTGTTGAAATAGGCTTTTCTAATTCTGACTCTTCTATTTTCGCTGAATCCATCTCAGTATGCTGCGTGAATGCTTGCTTTTCAGTTTGAATATGCTCCTGTTGTTTCATTCCCATCTGCAAACTTTGTTCACTTCGTATTTTTTGTTTATCTTCTGATGTCATCAGCACATTAAATGGAATGAGCTTCGCAACTTGATTGTGCGCTGTTTGTGCTTGTTGTGTAGTACGTTTGGATATCTCTTGTTCTGGGAATTTTCTCACGGTACTACTAGCCTCATGTGTTTGTTCTGTATAAGAATGTTGCTCTTTTCTTTCTTCCATTGTACTTGCAACCTCTTTAAGTGGTTGGATAAATTCTGTACTTGTTTGCCTTTGCGCATTTTTTCTTTTATAAGCTGGTATTGAAACTTCCCTTTTTTCTTGGCGTTTCTGATAACCGTAAATAGGGGAAGCAACCTCATTCACTTTAAAGGGCGCACGTTTTTTTATTGGTGTCTCCTCTTTTGTCCGCTGCAATCGCTTATTTTGCTCATGTGGTATTTGCTCTTCTTGACGTATCCGGTTCCTTCTTTTATAAGCTGGTATATTTTCTATCTCGTGTTTACTTGATGGTTTATTAGATTTTATGGAATGAGATGGGATTTGAAAAGCATCCTTACTGGGATATTTATATGCTATTTTAGCTTGAATCGGCGACCGTTCATCATACTGAATATATGTATCATCCTCTTCTTCCACTTCAACCTCCACTTCTTTCCATATAAAATTCTCTATTCGCTTCTTCCACTTATCCCACATATCGTTCACTCATTTCCTTTTGTTCTAGTACACTCTCACTCTATTTTAGCAGTTTTCTAGTAATTTTAAAGTAGGTAAAAAGACCTTACGCCATTTAACTTACAAATAACTTGCGAAAAACACGACGTTCTATGATACGTCAACATAGGATTGTCTTATTCATGAAAGCTAGAAATTTTATTATACAACAAATTTTAGCTTCTTTAACCTGTGATAAAAAAGAAGCAACCTATGTTAGAAATAAACATAGATTGCTTTTATTCTATATTAAAATTCAAATGCTTGTCCAATCTCATAGGATTCTTCCAATACATAGATTCCTTTTTCTTCTGGAGCATTTGGTAAACCTAATTCTTTTTGAGAACAAATCATACCATTTGATGCGACACCACGTAAGCTCGTTGGTTTTATTTGTAATCCACTCGGCATAACTGCACCAACTTTAGCAACTACAACTCTTTGTCCTTTATCAACATTCGGTGCACCACAAACGATTTGTAAGGTTTCACTTCCAACATCAACTTGACAAACACTTAATTTATCTGCGTTTTCATGTTGGTTTTTCTCCTTCACATACCCTACTACAAATTTCGGACTCAAATCAAAATCTAATGGATCTGTTAATCCGTTTTTTTCAAAAAGTTGTTTCATTTCACCGATTAGTTCCTCTGTCAGCTTCATGCTTCCGGCTACTTCTGTATCAATAGATAGCAATGTTGAGGCCTGAAATATATTATATCCTAACAATTCACCATTAACTGTAGTAATTTTCGTTATGGGACCGAATGCTTCTTCTGTTATGTCATATCGGTTACCATCTTTTACCGGGACAATTAAAACATCACCAATCCCTTTTTGATTATAAAATACGTTCATGTTCCAACCTCTTTCTCCATCTTATTCTGGCCGATTTTTAGCAAGTATAAAAATAGGTGTTAATGTTTTATCTTCATAAATAAAGGATAATGAAGTGATAGGAATTCGTCCATCTGCAAAAAATTGCATCGTCATTTGCGCAAGGATATCATAGCCAGTTTTATTTTGAATATCAGCAATAATCAGCACGTCTTGATGCGGAACTGCAACAGCTACTTCACCTTTTGCATTGGCCTGCATTTCTTCTAAAAATGCCTCGTTTAAAATACGACTTGCATCGTAACCATCTTGCGTCGCAATGAAATAAAAATCATTGTCAGCAACTCGATCTTTACGTGGTTCAGTTTTCAATGAACGTAAATTAAACGTAGCAATTTCCTCTATTCTATCTTTCGTCCAACCTTCTTTTTCTAACATTGGTTCATCAATCAATCGATATGATTTACCTAAATCTAATGCATAAAAAATACGTGTTTCTGCTGTATGGTCTTGATAAACAAGGTTTGTTTTCGCTTTTGTTTCAGTTGGAAAGGAAGTGGATCGAATAACCGGAAATATATTTTTTTCCATTCCAGTTAATTCGTATGTTTGATTCATGATTCGTAAAGACTCTTGTAAATGCTCTACAATCTCATCAATTGCCTGTTCCCCATCGACTTGATATTTTCCTACAATATTTGGAACTGCTACTGTCACACCTTGTTTGGATTCCTTCCATTCTACACGCAATGTATCATTATTCCGATTGTATGATGTGCGAATATCTTCATCTTTTAATCTTTCTTCTAAAATACTTTTCATTTTGAAGCTCGTCATATTTTTTTTCATCTAATTGCCTCCTATTTGGGTAACGGGAGAACAATGACTTATATCATCATTCACTTGGTAACTGATCAATAAATTGATTAATTTCTTCCTCTGTTTTTCTATCTTTACTCACGAACCTACCAACTTCTGTTCCGTTATGAAAAGCAATAAAACTTGGAATGCCAAACACATCTAGTTCTTGGCATATATCGATAAATTCATCACGATCAATAAGACGAAACGTATATTCTTTATGTTTCTCGATAACCTCTGGCATAAAAGGCTCAATAAATCGACAATCTGGACACCAGTCAGCAGAAAATACGAAGATTGTTTTTCCATTATCTTTTAATTCACGAAATTGCTCTTTAGATTGTATAGTTTGCATGCATATCAACTCCTATTTGTTATCATAACGATGTTTTCCTTTTCTTTCAATTAGAAAGCATATAAATAGCGCCCACCTTCAAATATCAATAGATATCATTGTGTATATACATATAATGATAAAAAATGACGTTCTGTTTTTAAGGAAATTAGCACTTCCAATTTCTTTCTATACCTTGATAAACTTGACTAAAAAAACACTTATGCTGTCTAAAATAGGCAACAGAAGTGTGTTTAAAACGGTATTCTGAACCAAAATGTATTGGTATCTTCATTAGCTTTACATGCTATTTTCCCATAATGTTGTTCAATAATTTCTTTTGTAATACTTAGCCCAAGACCCGTACCTCCTGTCTCACGGTTACGGGATGCATCCAATCGGTAAAATCTTTCAAATATCTTCTCCTCGTTTTCAGGAGAAATTTCCTGGCTTGGACCTGAAATCGAAACGTGATATTCAGATCTTACCCTTTTGCCAATAATTGTAATTGGCCCCCTGCCTTCATAATATCGAATGGCATTATCAAGGAGGTTACTAATCGCCTGAGACATCCCCTCTTTATATATATTTATTTCCACATGTTCTACTTGAACTTTCACTGAAATATTTCTATCCTGCAGTTGCCAGTAAAACATCTTTATAGACTCTTTAATAAGCACATCGATCGCTATTTTTTCCTTTTCTACATAAGACTGCTCTGAAATATAATCCCACTCTTTTAAAGCTTCAAGTTGTGTAACCATTTTCGTTAGTCGCTCGGATTCTTTATAGAGTGAGTGATATAATTTTTCGTCTCCAACAATCACTCCATTTTTCAGTGCATTTAAATACCCATTCAAATTTGTTAATGGTGTTCTTAACTCATGCGATAAATCCGTTACTAATTTTTGTCGATGTTCATGATTCGACTTTAATTGTCCAACTAGCCCATTAAAATGCTCAATTAATTGCCCTATTTCATCATTCGAAGTAACTTCAAGCGGTTCCGGATAATTGCCTGATTTCATACTCTTTGTAGATACTATTAATTTTCTTAAAGGTTTCATTAATTTTTTCGTGAAATAAAAATGAATCATACTTCCAACAATGATTGCAATCAAACTGAACATCCACAGATAATGAAACAGCGTTGCATTAAACTGTCTTTGCTTCCAATGATTCATAGTTCCCATTCCTTCAACTAAAAAGCAAGCTGTATGATATATCGCCCAACTACTAAGAACAATAAATAAAGAAACAATCAAGATGTTTAATAAGGTCAAGCGTATCAAGAACTTCTTTGGGAACCACGACTTTTTATGTTTATTCATGGACAAAAGTATACCCCATTCCTCGGACAGTTCGGATACGTTTTGGGGAAGATGGATTGCTTTCTATTTTACCTCTTAACTTTTTGATATGAGCATCAATGGTACGGTCTAAAACCGTTTTATCTGCATTTGGATATAGTTGCTCAATTAAATCTTCTCTTGATAAAACGATATTTGGATTTTTCATAAAATGGAATAGAAGATTGAATTCATGTTTTGTTAAGTCAAGTACTTTATCAAATAGCAATACTTCTCCTTTTCTCGGCTTCATGCATAATCCGTCAAACGTTACCTTTTGACAATACTGGCCTGTTCGACGTAAAACTGCCTCCACATGAGCAAGCAGTTCATCAGGATGAAACGGTTTTGTTATATAGTCATCAGCACCAATTCTAAGCCCGTTAATTTTATCATCAACTTTTGTTTTAGCAGATAGCATAATAATCGACACTTCATTTGGTTCCTGCTCTTTCACCCATTTGCAAAAGTCTTCCCCACTTAGTTTTGGTAACATTAAATCGAGAATAATCAAGCAAGGATGGTGCATTAAAAAGCTTTCCTTTGCTTCCTTACCATCCGCCGCCTCTATGACATCATATCCGTCTTTTTCCAAATAAATTCTTACAAGGTTACGAATCATTTGGTCATCTTCAACAATTAATATCGTCTGTTTCATCGTAAACACCTCTAATCCATTGTAGAGAAAACAAACTGTTATTTCATCTTTGCAAACTCTTGAACCATTAGTTCATAATTTAATGCACCAAATGCTTTATTATGAATGGTTCCATCTGAGTTAATTAAAAAAGTTGTTGGTACTGGTTGAATACGGTATGTAGTTGCTGCAGCATTTCCTTCATCAAGAAAAACGGGAAACGTTAGACCATACTCCTCGATAAAACTTAGCACTTGTTGTTCATTTGACTCCGTTTCAATTAAATTTACTGCTAGAATTTTAACGTCTGTATTTTGATGAAATTTTTCCATATCAGGCATTTCTGCACGACAAGGCCCACACCATGATGCCCAAAAGTTTAACATAACACGCTCACCACGAAAGTCAGAGAGGTGCACATCTTCTCCTTCGAAAGTTTTCACTGTAATATCAGGCGCCATATTGCCGAGCTCTAATCCTACTTCTATATCTGTCGAATTTCCTGATTCATTATTGTCATCTTCTGCTGACAAGTCATCCGTGTTTAATACAAAATGATACACTGTCCAGCCAAACATCAATACAAGAACAATCACCATCACCGACTTTTTCATTTGTCAAACCCTCCTGTTTTATCCTAACTTAGATAACCAAGTGTTTTCTACTAAATCAAGCAAGAATCCTGTGATTGATGGCATGAGTCCAAAAAACAAAATAAGTCCCATCATAATCATCATGACTGCCCCAACTTTCATGATGATGCCACTTCGGCGAACAATCCACTTCGTAGAGCCTAGAAAAAAACTTAACACTAAGAACGGTAATGTAAAGCCAATGACATACATCATAGTATAAAAGATCCCTTGTCCTGGATTACTTGCGGCTAGAAATAATATAGAACCAAATATTGGACCAATACAAGGTGTCCAACCAGCAGCAAAGCCTAATCCAATAAAAAAAGTACCGATGTAACCAGCTCGTTTTTTAGATTGTTGAAAACGTCTTTCCTTCATTAGAGCTGGTATTTGGATCCAACCAGCTACAAATAGCCCCATAAAGATAATAAAAATACCAGCAATTCGTTGAATGAGTAATCCTGAATTTCCGATTAATAAATTCTGCACCCACTGGCCTAAAAACGATGCACTTGCACCTAGACCAATAAAAACAAGTGATACTGCAAGAAGGAAGAATAGTGAATGACTTAGAATCTCCTTCCTAACTTTAGTATTCTTGCTACCTTGTAATTCTTTTACGCTTATGCCTGTAATGTACGACAAGTAAGCCGGAAAAATCGGTAGTACACAAGGAGACAAAAACGATAATGCCCCTGCACCCATGGCTAAAAACATTCCGACAATTAACATTGTATCTGCTTCAATTCCACTCATGAATATCCCTCTTTCTAAAAATAACATTGGTTAAATATACGACAAAAACCAAACTGCTAGACCATATTATAACTTGTAGCTATTGACTTTCTTTTTGTAAGCTACTCCAATAAACAGAAGAAAAGAAAAATCATTCTACTTACAGGCCAATCTCCAACAAATTGCTTTTTCCTTAAACTTATATTCTAAGCGTACACATCGATTGTGAAAATTTGATGAAAACAAGTAAAATTTTAATCAATCGCGGACTTACAGCCAGTTATCCCATGGTAACAGCATAAATGACACTGCCACCGCAACATACTAACCGACGTAGAACAACAACCTACGCATTTAACGTACTTCCGAAAGAAGTCTCCCTCTTCAAGCGTGTGAAGGGCGTAGCCCAACGGTAAGGGGGAGATGAATTTCGGTTGGGTGACAGCCCAAAGTCTTTTTCTTTTGCCTCTTTGCTCAATATGGTATAATCAGTCATATAAAGTATCGGAGTTGATATTATAATGAAGTTGGACAGTAATAACCATTCGGTGTTCTCGATGTATTACCATCTTGTGTTAGTCGTAAAGTATCGAAGGAAAGTAATAGATGATACTATTTCAGACTATGCTAAAGATAAATTTGTGTCGTTGAGTGAAAAATATAATATCACATTAGTTGAATGGAATCACGATATTGATCATATTCATATTTTGTTCAAAGCACACCCCAACAGTGAATTATCGAAATTCATCAATGCCTATAAAAGTGCCAGTTCAAGACTTATCA